>UQSP01000027.1 GCA_900543755.1 uncultured Eubacteriales bacterium | reverse complement strand
TCTACACCCTAGAGTTCGTCGGCAGCGTCAGATGTGTATAAGAGACAGTTACTGTGCATTTCGTTAAGGCGGTTATTTTCGCGGTCAGTAACCGTTTTTAAGGAAAAACTTTCGGGTTGAGTCAAATAATGCACTGCGATATAATCGTAAATATAACAGTTATCGGGATGTCGTTTTTCCGCCAATTCTTCCGCCCTGTTGATAAGTTTATTTAAAAGACAGGTTTCTTTAAGTCTTTTGCCTGCATAATTGAATCGCGGCACACGGCAGGAATCCAGCGTCGCAACGACATGGGGATACTTTACGCAAGCGTTAAAAGCGGGAATATCGAGGTAATGGTTGAATTCGTAACCGTGAAAATTGGGCGTTTCGTCCACGCAGCCGCCCATGATAAGCAATTCCTGCGCTCCCTTTTTTTCCAGAATTATTTTAGTAAGAGTGCACGGTCCCAGCGATACCAGTGTCATGGGGGCGTTTTCCTCTTTCAGCCATTCGTCGAAGGAAATTACTTCAAGGTCGGAAACGCAAGGCGCAAGAAGGTCGCCCATTCCGTCGTCGCCGTGAACGGAAGGAAGCTTTGCCCACGGCTGAGCGACGCCGCGCGTATCCACTATCCTTACGCCGCTTTTGTCGCCTTCGTAAAAAGCAAGCAACTTCTGCGCGTTGACGTAAGCCGCATTAACTTCGCTGTTGCCGCCGACGGGCATAATGTCGAACCTGTCGCCTTTTAAGGAATTATTCAGAAGATATAAAGTGGCTACGGCGTCGTCAAGTCCGTAATCGCACAATAAAACGTAACGCTTATTCATTTGTCCCCTCCTTTTCGGGAAAACGCAAAGTAAACACGCTGCCTTTTTTAAGTTCGCTTTCCGCCTCGATTGTGCCGCCCATCATTTCCACTATCGACTTTGCAATGGTAAGTCCGAGTCCGCTGCTGTGAGCATCGCGGTTGCGTGACTTGTCGCAACGGTAAAATCTGTCGAAAATATGCGGTAAATCCGCCTCCGAAATTCCCTGTCCACAGTCTGCGATTTTTATCACCGCATAACCGTCCTCGCTTTTAAGAGTAACGGTTACGGCAGTGTTTTCATCCGAATATTTGACGGCATTGTCGATAACGGCACGGACGCATTCGGTAAACATATTCCTGTCCAGCTTAGCGAATATTTCGCCGTTTGATACAAATTCGAATTTATGCGTTTTGCAAACAAGCGAATATCCGTCCATGACGGAAGAAAGTTCTGCGGAAAGCTCGACGTTTTCGGGAGTAAACATATACCTTCCGATTTTGGCAAGAAGCAAAAGCTGCTCCACTATTCTTTTCATGTTGTCCGCTTCGCGCGCGATGCTTTCAAGGCTTTCGTCGAGAACGGCAGGGTCGGATTTACCCCACCTCAGCAGCAGATTGGAGTAGCCCTGTATTACCGCAATGGGGGTCTTAAGCTCGTGACTGGCGTCGGACACGAATTTTTTCTGACGATCGAAAGACTGCTCGAGATTATCCAGCATTTTATTGATTCTCTCGGTAAGTTCTCTCAGTTCGTCCTGAGAGTCCACGTCGTCCAGCCTTGTGGAAAGGTTGTCGCCGCTTATCTTGTCGATGCGTTTTATCATGCGCCTTATGGGGCTTAGCATCGATTTGCTTGCAAGGCTGCCCAAAGCCGACACAACCGCCACGGAGATTAAAATAAGCGCCGCACTGGTCAAAATAAGCGTCCCTATATATCCGTCGTCCCGTAACCCCAGGGACTCGAGATGGTCGCTGACGGACGACACTATAAAAACGTCGATAAGCACCAACGCCACCGTAAAAAGCAACGTATATATAAAAGTAGTTTTTACCGTTATGGGGATACGTATGCGTGAAGCGACTTTTTTAACGCCCCGCCAAAGCAAAACAAAAGGGAAAAAAACGTATCCGATAATGCGCCTGAACGTACTCTTTTTTCCGCCGGACTGTTTTTCGCCGCGGATTTGCTGCAAAGTAGCTTCCACTTCCTCCAGGTTATTTCCCTCGGAAGCGGTAACGACGTCATTCTTTTGTTCAGGGTTTTTATCTTTTGCCCGCGGCATTCGTACTGTTCCTCCCCTCGCTGACTGCTTCTTACCTTATGACGTAACCGAAGCCCCTGACCGTCTCAATCAGTTTGATTCCGTAAACGTCGTCTATTTTAGAGCGCAAATACCTTATGTAAACGTCGACCACGTTTGTGTTTCCGATAAAATCATAACCCCAGACGGTGTCCAATGCCTGCTCGCGCGAGATGACCTTGTTGCGGTTTTTGATAAGATAAACCAACAAGTCGAATTCTTTTTTCGTAAGGTCCAGCTCGTTGCCGTCGTAAGACGCGATATGGGAATTTTCGTCCACTTTCAGCTTGCCTATTTCATGAATAAAAGTCTTTTTCTTAAGGTTTGCACGTATGCGGGCAAGCAGCTCCTCTATCGCGAAAGGCTTGGTCATGTAGTCGTTTGCGCCGATATCGAGTCCCGCAACTTTATCCACTATCTGGTCGCGCGCAGTAAGAATTATAACGGGCGTGTCCTTAACCTGTCTTAGCCTCCTTAAAACCTCTATGCCGTTTAAAGACGGCAGCATGACGTCCAGGACGATAAGGTCAAAATCCTCGTTAAGCGCGGTGTCCAAAGCCTGACGGCCGTCGGAAATAACGGTAGTCTTGTATCCTTCGTGCTCAAGCTCCAGCGCGACGAAACGCGCAATCTTGTATTCGTCCTCCACAATCAGAATATGATACATTTCTCTTATCCCTTCTTTTTTTATACCGATAACGTTTCAGAAAATGTTTAATCGGTTTTTTTTGACTTTTTAATCGGTTAAAGTTTATTAAACTTCAGGATTTTACGCGAATAAAAAATTCAAACGATAACTTTATTTTCAATAATGAATGTTTTCGATGCGCATGGTGTTGGATTTTCCCGTTTTACCCACTTCGGAACTTCCTGTAAGCACCACGAGGTCGCCTTCCTTCACAAGTCCCGTGTTAAGCGCGCAAAGAGCGGCATGGCGGAAAAGCGCGTCGGGCGACGTCTGAACCGCCGACATAGTGGGTACAACGCCCCAGTTAAGCGCAAGCTGATTGTAAACCTTTCTGGACGTAGTGGCGGCGACGATAACGCATTCGGGACGGAACCGCGAAACTTTGCGCGCGGTGTAACCTGACTGCGTAACCGTGATTATCGCTTTTGCCCCCAGGTCGAATGCCGCCGCGCAAGTGGAATGGGAAACGGCGTCCGTAATGCTTGTCATGTGGTGGTCGCTTAATCTGAAACGTTTTTTGAAATTAATGCAGCTTTCCGTCTTTTCCGCAATCTTAGCCATGGTCTTCACCGCCTCGACAGGGTATTTGCCCGCGGCGGTTTCACCGCTCAGCATAATAGCGCTGGTGCCGTCGTAAATGGCGTTTGCAACGTCGCTTGTTTCGGCACGCGTGGGACGGGGGTTGTAAATCATGGATTCCAGCATCTGGGTGGCGGTAATAACCTTTTTTCCGATGCGGTAACATTGCTTTATAAGGTCTTTCTGAATACTCGGAAGTTCCTCAAAAGGAATTTCCACGCCCATGTCGCCGCGCGCAACCATGATGCCGTCGCTGAGCTCAAGTATCTCCGCGGCGTTTGTTACGCCCTGACGGTTTTCGATTTTGGAAATGAGCTGAATGTTTTCTCCGCCCGAAAGCGCCATCAGATTCTTGACCTGTCTTACGTCGTCGGCGCTGCGCACGAAAGAAAGCGCGATATAATCGGCGTCCTGTTCTATGGCGAAACGTATATCGTCTTTGTCCGCCTCCGACAGATACGGCATATCGATGGCTATGCCGGGAAGATTAATGCTTTTGCGGTCGGAAAGCTCCCCTCCGTCCACGACGGTGGTAAGTATGTCCTCGGAAAACACTTCCTCCACCTTAAGCTCGATAAGTCCGTCGTTAATAAGTATTCTGTCGCCCGCTTTAAGGTGCTTGGGTAAATCCTTGTAAGTGACCGACACTCGCGTTACGTCGCCCTTAACCTCCTTTACCGTAAGGGTGAAGGGGTCGCCCGCGTTAAGGAAAACTTTGCCGTTTTCAAAAGTCTTTATACGTATTTCGGGGCCTTTGGTGTCCATTAAAATAGCCACCGGCGTGTCAAGCTCCTCCCTGACGCGCCCGACCATTTCAATACGTTTTTTATGTTCGGCATGGTCGCCGTGCGACATATTAAGCCGCGCTACGTTCATTCCCGCGCGGACAAGTTTTTTCAGCACCGAATAATTGTCGGTAGCGGGTCCCAATGTGCAAACTATTTTGGTCTTTCTCATAATAAGCCTCCTTTCGCCGTGACGCAGCCTAAAAATTTAAATATCTTATAACCGTTAAAATCGGATTAAACACACATTATCAGTCGATTTTTTCAATATCGTAAGGCGTGGACTGATATACGCAGTAGTTAAGCCAGTTGGATATCAGCAGCGACTCGTGCGCGCGCCACCTGAGCAAAGGCTTTTTGGACGGGTCGTCGTCCGGGAAATAATGTTTGGGAAGCGCTATGTCGTCGCCCTTTGCCTTGTCGCGCAGATATTCCTTTTCCAGCGAATCGGCGTCGTACTCGCCGTGACCGAATACGAAAACGCGTCTTAAATCCTTGCTTGCGGCAAGATACACGCCCGCTTCGTCGCTTTGGGCAAGTACGTCAATGTCGCCCACCGCGGCCAATTCCGACGGAGCTATATCAGTAAAACGCGAGTGAGGCGCGTAAAAAAAGTCGTCGAACCCACGCACGAGAGGATTGGTGCGCTCGTACACCCGATGCGGAAAAACTCCGAATATTTTTTCTTGTTTAAGCGTCTTATTTACGCCGTAATAGTAATACATCGCCGCCTGAGCCGCCCAGCAAATGTACATGGACGAATACACTCTGTGCCCCGCCCACTCCATAATACGCTCGATTTCATTCCAGTAAGTAACGTCTTTATAGTCCATGCGCTCCACAGGCGCACCCGTCACAATCAAGCCGTCGAATTTTTCACCCGACGCGCAGATTTCGTCAAACGTCTTGTAAAACGATTTCAAATGCTCTTCGGGCGTATGTTTGGACACATAGCTTGCCGTCGTGAGAAAAACTATTTCCACCTGAAGCGGAGTGTTTCCGATAAGGCGGAGAAGCTGAGTTTCGGTGTCGATTTTGTTGGGCATGAGATTAAGCACAGCCACCCTTAAGGGACGCACGTCCTGGCTTTCGGCGCGCTCGTAAGTCATTACGAATATATTTTCATTTTCCAAGAACTTTCTTGCGGGTAAATCTTTTGCGATTCTTACAGGCATAATCTCAACCTCTTGCGGGTAAATTTCAGATTTTTATTGCGAAAATACGCAACAAAAAAAAACTTCTGCTTATAAAGTATACCTTTTTTGACCGTGTTAGTCAAGGAAATAGCCTTCTTTCCGTTTCAAGAAGCATAATCTTTACCGTCAGTGTACATAAATTTGAATATTCCCGCACTTTATGTTTACACGCCGCGGCACTGCAAACGGTCGGCTACGCGATAAGCCCGCCGATTTAAAACCGCTTAAGCAATCGGAAATAAAAACCTTTCAGTAAAGTAAATTTCCGTTTGCCGATTATTTAAAAAAGCCGACACATAAAAAAACCGCCGCTTTCGCCCGAATTTTTCAGGGTGAAAGCGGCGGCTTAGGAAAAAGGAAAAAGAAGATGAAAAAGCTTGTATCGTTTATTTTACTTGTTTATTTCGGCGTCGATATATTCCAAAGGATTGACGATTTCGCCGTTGACGGTCATTTCAAGATGAACGTGCACGTTGTCGCTGGCCTCGGTAAGCATAGTGCCGGCAACGCCGATGGAAGAGCCTAAAGTAACCTCGTCCCCTGCTTTGACTGACGCGGACGAAAGCGACTTGTAAACGGAAACGATGCCGTCCTTGTGCTCGATGCTGACCACGATTCCTTCGAGAGTGGTTTCTTCCACGCTTACGACCTTACCGTCGGCTACAGCCAACACGGGTGCGTTTTCCGCCGCGGCGAAGTCCACGCCGTTATGCGATTTCCACATATTGAGCGAGGGCATATAGACAAGCGTGTCGAGAGCGGCCTCTCTTATCACGGTACCGTTTTCAACAGGAAGACCGAACTTAATTTTGTCGGTGTCGGTATCGATGACAGGCGGCTTTTCTTCAGGTTTTTCCACGTTTCCGCCCTCATCGACGGGCGGCGCCACGACGGGAACGTCAGTGCGCGAAAAGACTATGGCAAGCGTCACGCTGAGAGCGATGACTATCACCGACGCCGCGGCAACCATCCAGTACAATAACTTCGTTTTCTTGGGATTTTTGGCTTTTCCCGATCCTGAGTAAGTTTTCATAAATTTTCGATTTAACCTCCGTATGGCTGATTATTGACACGATTCCGATTTATATACATAAAAAATAAATTTTTTCCGAATCCGTTTGATTTCCGCCAAAAACAACATAATTTTTGTCTGATTCAACGCTTTTAACGGCAAAAGAACCCGATTCAGCCGCGTTTTATAAACATATATCGGTTATAAATTTTATCAATCGGTTTGCCCGATTAAAAGCGTAATTACTTAAGCCGATAAAATTCCGTGTTTACAAAACTAAGCATAATCTTTTGTGCGTACTCCCGGTAAAATCGTATAAAAAGCTAACTCACTGACGCCGATGCCGTGCGGAATTACGCCTTTAATATATACTGAATAGGAAAAATGAATCCGATTGCCCTTTTATACATTAAAATTTAATACGAACCTTTCAATAAAGGGCTGCCCACCGCCATTCTTCCTTTGCTCAAGGCAATCATTACGTTGACTTTACCCCGGGAAAAAAGCGCGGATGAAGACAAAACGGGAGAATAGGCGTAAATCACGGTAATATCTTCCACTTTTTCTTTTTTAAGAATCTTTGCGTTCATACGGTTAAGCAAAGCTTCCGCGTCGGCACTCGTTCCCGTTAAATCCACCCTTTCGTAAACGCCGCGCACGTTAAGCACGGGCACTTCAGCAAAGGTTACGCAGCGGTCGTACTTATCGTACACCGTATAACTCCCCTCCCTTATAAATCCGCAAAGTCCGTTGTCCGCAAACCTTATGCCCACAAGTATAAGCGCAACCGCAATAAATACGACTATCCTTTTATTTACAACGCTCATTTCCGTATCAAGCTCCCTTTGACCGAAACGGTTTTGATTTTAACGGTTTCCGAAGTTTGCCGCGAAAAACTTAATATTGCTTTTCTATACTTTCGGCAGTACGGAAACGAAAAAAGCCGAGGCTTTGTTTTCTTGCCTCGGCGTAATTATTGACCCGATATTTGTTTTTATACCGTATAAAGGATATTTTTTATCTGAAATATGTGCGTGCGTTAAACCGGATAAACTTGATTTAAGCTTTTCCGTCAGCCGAAATCATACTCGGCGTCCACGGTATAGCCGTCGCAAACAGAGTTTACCGCCTCAATCACTTCGGACAGGATGTGTTCCTTTTCCTTCATAAGCTCCTTCGTAAGCTGAAGATGTATGCTTGCCTGTCTGAGTTCCTTACGAAGTTCGAGGTCATGGAAAGACGCCTCGCGGCCGTAAGGCTCCAGCGCGGCAATGACCGCATGACGCACCGCCGCGAATTCGGGGTCGGAGGTATCGACGGGGTCGCTGTGCACCACGAGGTTTATTTTGTACTTGACGTAAGCCGTGCGTTCGATTTCGTCCACTATCGAATGGACCTCGCTGAAGGACATCGACATCTCAAATTCCGCGTCCACGCTTGCGACCTTATGTTCGGGACCGTAATCATGAACCATAAGGTCATGTACGCCTTTTACCTGGGGATAACTTTTTACAAGTTCCAGAATTTTATTTTCCACTTCCTTGTCGTATCCGGAGCCCAAAAGCTTATTTACGGTATCGAGAACCATTCTTAAGCCGCCGAATACTATAAAAGCCGCCGCCGCAATGCCGCATACGGCGTCCACGGGAAAATCGGTAACAGCGGAAAATCCGAACGCCAGCGCCACCAAAGACGTAACGACGCAATCGGAAAAACTGTCAAAGCTTGCGGCTTTAAGAGTATCCGATTTGACTTTTTTGTTCCTTACCGTGTACATGACGCCCATGAAAAATTTGACGGCGACGGAAATCAGAAGGACAACAAGCGCAACAAGCGAATACTGCGCCTTTTGGACGTTTATAATGCTTTTCACGGAGGAAACGACAAGCTCCGCCCCCACCACGATTATCAGAAGGCTGACCAAAAGAGTGGCGATATACTCATACCTGCCGTGGCCGTAAGGATGCTCGCGGTCGGCTTTTTTACCCGCAAGCGCAAAAGAGCCCAAAGTAACCGTACTTGTCCCCACGTCGGAAAGATTGTTTACCGCGTCGCTCATCACGGACATGGAGCCTGTGATAAAACCGAATACAAGCTTTACCGAGCCCAATAAAAGATTAAGCGCAAGCCCTGCCGCCGCAGTGACGACCCCCTCTCTTTCCCTGCTGTATTGTTTTTCCTTGTCTGACAATTCTGATTGACTCCGTAATATTGCCGTGCTTAGCTTTCGCGCAACGTTGCTTTTGAGTGCGCCAAACCGCCGCGGCGAAAAAATATCTGTTAACCGTAAAACGGTTTTTTCACTTTATTAAATTATGTCCTCGTCCTTTTTGGGCCTTATCGGCAAAGCGAACGGGTCCATGAAATCGTCTTCGTCGGGATAGGGCGAAGCGGCTTCCTTTTTGCCCTTTTTCTCGGGAGGAGGAACCAAATCCCCCATGCCTGAAGCGAACAGATCGTCGTCTTCGGGGACGGGCTGATCGTCAACGCCCGAAAAATGAGTCTCGAAATGCGGCTCTCTCGCCTCGATGGCGGCGTCGGAGCGGTTTTCGTAAAGGTCGGTAAAAGTAGTATATTCGCCGTGCCAGCGTACCGTTACTTTATCTGTTCGTCCGTTACGGTGTTTTGCCACGATTATGTCGCACTTGGTTCTGGTGTCTTCGTCCACGGTCCGGTCGTTGGGATCGTGCTCGCGGTACAAAAACATTATTATGTCCGCGTCCTGCTCTATCGCGCCCGATTCTCTGAGGTCAGACATCTGCGGCTTTTTGTCCGTTCTCTTTTCAATATCACGGGACATCTGGCTTAACAGCAGAATGGGTACGTCGAGTTCTTTGGCGGCGATTTTCATGGTACGCGTTATGTCGCTTACTTCCTGCTGACGGCTTTCAACGCGCTTACCCGAAGACATAAGCTGAAGATAATCCACAAGCACAAGGTCCAGCCCGTGCTCCCGCTTAAGGCGGCGGCACTTGGAAAGAATTTCTATCGGCGTTGTTAAAGAGCTGTCGTCCACGAAAACTTTAGCCTCCGACAGCTTTTTCTGCGCTTCCATGATGCGCATCGTTTCCTGAGTGGTGCGCTTGCCGCTGTTTACGTGCTCCATGCTTACTTTGGCGACCGAACACAACAGACGCGTCGCAAGCTGCTCGGCGCTCATTTCCAAAGAAAAAACGGCGCACTTAAAAGGGTCGACTTTCCCCGACGGCGTTTTTCTCGACTTGTCGAGGGCGGCATGAGAAATGAAATTCATGCCGAGTGAAGTTTTGCCTTGCGCAGGTCTTGCCGCGATAAGCACAAGGTCGGAGCGGTGAAAACCGCCCAGAAGCTCGTTAAGCTGGGTAAAAGGAATAGGTACGGTATTTTGCGAGGTCGGGTCTTTTTGCTTTTCGTCCATGATTTCGATTGCCCTGCCGACCGCCGTATTCATGTCCACCAAAGAACTTTTGTCCTGTTTTTCCGAAAGGGCGTAAACTTCGCGCTCGGCAAGCGCGAGGGCGTCGTCCGCGGCGTCGCCCGAATACGCGCAATCCATGATTCTTTGCGAGGAAGAAATCAGCTGACGGAGAAGCGACGTCTTTTTTACGATGTCCATGTAATGGCGGTAATTGTCCGCGCTGGGCACGAAAGTGGTAAGCGACGTAAGATACGTCAGTCCTCCCACGGTATCCATGACGCCCGCCTCCTCGATTTCCTGTACAAGCGTCACGAAATCGATGGGCTTGTCCTTAAGCGAAAGATTGACCATCGCCTGAAAAATCTCTTTGTGCGCGTTTATGTAAAAGTCGTCCGCCTTAAGCTCGTTTAAAATCGTGACGGGCGCATCCTCGTCGATAAGCACGCAACCCAAAACCGCCTGTTCCGCCTCGTCGTTGTGCGGCAGAATACGGGCTTTTACGTTGGGATGTTCTTTAGTCTTGGTATTTTTTGCGACGGGCATACGCTCCCCCCCCTTTAATCGAATCTTACTTAAGCCGAACGGTTTTGCCGTAACGCTGCCGTTTCGGGCTTTAACTCGGGTCGTTTTCGCATTAAGATATTAACAATTAAACGTTGTAACCAAAAAAAATAATGAAATTCGGTTTGACAAAAGCAATCCGATGCTTCATTCGACCGTTGAACTGCTTACTGATAATAAATAAAAACCTTGATTTATAAAATTCTATAAAACAATTTTTTGATTTATTATAGCGTTTTTCTCAAGAAAAATCAATAAGGTCACTGATTAAGCTGTTTTTTCCTGTAATCCGCTTTAGCGCGAAGCGACGAATCCAGGATTTTTTTGCGGATACGCAGCGACTTGGGCGTAACTTCCAGAAGCTCGTCGTCGGCAATGAATTCCAGACACTGCTCAAGCGACATTACGACGGGCGGAACAAGCCTCAACGCGTCGTCGGAACCCGATGCGCGCATATTGCTCATCTGCTTGCGTTTGCACACGTTGACGACGATATCGCCGCCCTTGGGGTTTTCGCCCACAATCATACCCTCGTAAACCTTTACGCCGGGGCCTATGAAAAGCGGTCCGCGTTCCTGCGCGTTGAACAAGCCGTAAGTAATGGACTCGCCCGTTTCGTAAGCGATTAAGGAGCCGCAGTTTCTGCGCTCGAAATCGCCGCGGTATTTGCCGTAGCTGTCGAACACGGAGCTCATTACGCCCTCGCCCTTGGTATCGGTAAGAAATTCGGATTTATATCCGAAAAGTCCGCGGCTGGGCACGGAAAATTCCAGCTTCATGCGGCCGCCGACGGGCGTCATGCTTTTAAGCTCTCCCGCGCGCGCGCCCATTTTTTCCATAACCACACCCACGCAGCTTTCGGGCACGTCCGCAATAAGCGTGTCGATAGGCTCGCAGATTTCGCCGTCGATTTCCTTGAGAAGAACCTTGGGCATGGAAACCTGAAACTCGTACCCCTCGCGCCGCATATTTTCGATTAAGATGGAAAGGTGCATTTCTCCCCTGCCGCACACGGTAAAGGACTCCGACGAATCGGTATCGCTGACCTTTAAGCTAACGTCGCGCACCTGCTCCTTGTAAAGTCTTGCTCTAAGATGCCGCGATGTGACGAACTTGCCCTCTTTCCCCGCAAACGGCGAATCGTTGACCGAAAAAGTCATTTCTACGCTGGGCTCGGATATCTTGGGAAACTCAATCGCCTCGGGAGCGCTCGGGTCGCAGAGAGTGTCGCCTATGGATACTCCCTCCACTCCGCTGACGCATACTATGTCGCCCACAGTCGCGCTTTCGGTTGCGACTCGGTTCAACCCTTCGAACTGATAAATATTAGTGACTTTTGCCTTTATTGCCTGCTCGGGATTATGATAATTGACAAGCACAACGGGCTGATTCTGTCTTAAAGTACCCCTTTCTATTCTGCCGATGCCGATTGAACCCACGTAATCGGAGTAATCCAGCGCGGAAACAAGCATCTGCACGGGACCGTCGCTGCTGCCCTCGGGCGCAGGGATATGACGGACTATCTTCTCGAAAAGCGGAATAAGGTTTTCGCCCGGCTCGTCGGGGGAAAGCGACGCGGTACCCATTCGCGCGCTGCAGTAAACCACGGGGCTGTCAAGCTGGTCCTCGGTAGCGTTAAGTTCCATAAACAGCTCCAGAACCTCGTCCACCACTTCCTTTACGCGGGCGTCGGGACGGTCTATTTTATTGACCACCACGACGACGGGGTGCTTAAGCTCCAGCGCCTTCTGAAGCACAAACCTCGTCTGAGGCATCGTGCCTTCGTAGGCGTCGACAAGCAGAACCACGCCGTTTACCATTTTAAGAATACGCTCCACTTCTCCGCCGAAATCCGCGTGACCGGGAGTGTCCACGATGTTGATTTTATAATTACCGTATTTTACGGAAGTGTTTTTCGCAAGAATGGTGATGCCGCGCTCGCGCTCGATATCGTTATTGTCCATTACTCGTTCCGCCACCGTCTGATTGGAGCGGAAAGCGCCGCCCTGCTTAAGCAAAGCGTCCACAAGAGTGGTTTTACCGTGGTCTACGTGCGCGATTATCGCTACGTTGCGGATATGTTCGTTAGTCATAAGTTTTATTTCCCTCGGTTATCGTATTTCATCATTTCCCGCAAGCAATAACCTTTTCACGCGTTAAGGCTTGTTGTTTCCGTCATCGTTTTTATCGTTTTTGTCTTTCGTGTTTTCCCCGAACGGGTCCGGATAATCCCCGCCGCTTCTGCCGTCGAAAATGTCCTCCAGCTCCCTGCGCGCCCTTTGCGAGGGGTCGGGGTCGCCGTAAACGTCGTCAAGTCTGCGCCGCAGCATATCGATATCCTCTTTTTCCGAATAGATATCGAAGTTTTCGGGACCGTATTTTATGCCCGAATTTGACGTAACCGAGCCTTTAGGCGCATATCTGACTCTGCCGCGCTGCAGCTTCTCGAACGAAGGCTTTGCTTTGGATTTAATCGTGCACAAATACACTATTCCCACAACCAGAGCGCCCAATAAAGTAATGGTCACATACCAACCCAAAGGACTGACGACGGAATAGGAATAAACGATATCTCTTTCTTCAGCGTCGAAAGCCGCTTCCCACAGATACCAGCTTTTGCCGTCCTTTTCGACTTTAACGCCGTTTTCGGCATTGATTCCGCCCGCGCGCCAGTAAAAATTAAGCTTGATACCGTCAAGACTTTCTTGCTGAGCCGCGGGAAAAACCTCCGTAAATCCCGGCAAAGGACCTCCGCCGTGCACGATAACGTCAAGCACGGTCCCTTGTGTTACGTTTCCGCTGTCGTATTCTGTGTACAGTCCGTTGAAAGGATTGCCTTGCGTGCATACCACTTTGTCGTAGTAAAACCCTTTTTCCACGCGGTAGGAAAAATTGTCGTCCGTCTCTTCATCTCCTCCGCCCGTAAGCTCCCCTACCGGAACGGCACGGCTGAAAACGTAAGTGTAGCCGTTTGCGTTAGGCGACGCGCTGAAATCGTAGCCGTACATAAAGGCAAGTCTTGTAAAATATGAGGTTACGGTCCAAAGAGAGCCGTCGGCGTTTTTCTTTTGCGAGGATGCGTCCAATTTCGACACAAGCGACCTTCCCATATCCACGCTGTAAGTGTAATAAACTTTGTCGCCGTCGTTTTCGTAGTAATAATCCACGGAAAGATTGCAGGCGCACAGTATAAAAATCGCAACAAAAGCAATTGCAAACGCCGCTGTTTTTTTAAGAATTTTCATGGCCCATACCTCGCTTTGCGCCCGCATATCACGCGCGAAAAATCATCAGTAATACTCAGCGCAGATACAAACTGCAACTAACCTGTCCGCCTTTGATCCGCATATCATGCGCGGAAAATCATACGGTTTTTCCGTAAATTATTTCAGTTCTTTTTTAAGAAGTTCCAAAGTGTTTTTAAATTCGTTCATCGCGCGCTCGAACGGAGCCTTCTGCATAAGGTCCACGCCCGCGATTTTAAGAAGCTCGTAAGGCGAATCGCTTCCGCCGCTCTGAAGGAATTTTTTGTAATTCGCCACCGCAGCGTCGCCCTTGGAAAGAATGGCGTTTGCGATATTCACCGCGGCGGTAAGACCCGTTGCGTACTTATATACGTAAAACGCGGTGTAAAAGTGCGGAATACGCGCCCATTCGTAACGGATGAGGTTATCGTGCGTGACCGCCTTACCGTAGTATTTCTTATTAAGCTTATAATATTTATCCGACAGGCTTTTGGGGGTAAGCGGAGCGCCTTTTGCCGCCATGTCGTGACTCAGTTTTTCAAACTCGGCAAACATAGTCTGACGGAAAAGCGTAGTACGGAACATATCGAGATAATAGGACAAGAGGAACTTCCTGACGTTTGCGTCTTCCGCCGTAGCGATAAGGTGTTTGAGAAGCAGAACCTCGTTGACGGTGGAAGCGACTTCGGCCACGAAAATCGAGTAGTGCGCTTTTGCGTGCGGCTGAGTCTGTTCCGAATAATACGAATGCATGCTGTGACCCAGCTCGTGTGCGATGGTAAACAGGTCGTGGGTCGTGTTGGAGTGATTGAGAAGCACGTAAGGATGCGTGCCGTAAGCGCCCCAGCTGTAAGCGCCGCTGCGCTTGTTTTCCGTTTCGTAAACGTCTATCCAGCGCTCCTCTTTCGCCCTCTTAAGGAGATTTACGTACTCCTCGCCCAAAGGCGCGAGTCCTTTTACGACGATTTTGAAAGCGTCCTCGAACTCGTAAGTGGATTCGGCGTTTTCCACGATGGGGACGTACATATCGTACATGTGCAGTTTGTCGTATCCCAAAGTTTTAAGTCTTAACGCGACGTAATCGTGCACGTATTTAAGGTTTTCGCCCACGGCGGAAATCAGGTTGTCGTATACGCCTGCGGGCACGTTGTCCTCGTAAAGCGCTTTGTCAAGGCTGTTTTTATATCCTCTCGTTTCGGCGTAAAAATTGTCTTTTTTGACCGAACCCGCATAGACAGAAGAAATGGTGTTGATAAGACGGTAGTAAGTCTTGTACAGCGCGTCGAAAGCGTGTTTTCTGACGCGTCTGTCGCGGTTTTGCAGGAACACGGAATATTTGCCCTGAGTAAGCTGCACGCGTTTTCCCTTTTCGTCTTTGATTTTGGGCAAAGGAAGGTCAACGTAATCGATTTTGCCGAAAATATCTTCGAACATGCTTAAAGCGTTGCCCGACATGGCAAGAATTTTTTCTTCGCGCTCGGGAAGAATGTATTTCTTTTTGCGCTTTACTTCCCCGAGATAGTAAGAGTACGGCTCGAACTCGGGAAGCGTCATCACGACGTCCAGATATTCGTCGCTTACCTTGCTAAGTTCCGCGGAAATATAAGCGCTTGCCGCGACGTAAGCCGTTTCCTGACGGTCGATGCGGTCGCACATTCCCACATATTTGTCCTCGGCGGCGTTTTCGTCGCGACGCATGTGTGCGTAGCAGTAAAGACGCTCCAGTCTGATTTCGGCGGCGTCGGTGAAATTAAGGCACGCCAAAAGCTGGCGGCTGCTTGTCAGTTTACCCTTGAATGCGCCGACTTTTTTAATGTCGCCGTTAAATTCCTTGAATTCTTTCTCCCACTGTTCGTCGGAGGCGAATATATCCTCCAATCTCCACTTGTACTCTTCCCTGACTTCGTTGCGTTTCATTTGCAATCAAGCTCCTTGATAACTTTTACTTTAATTATTATGCCGCAGATTTACTTTGCGGCGATTTGTTTTTTTAATCTTTTGTCCATTGGCTAAGACGACGTTTTCCCCCTCGCTCAGGCCCGACAGCTCAATTTAATTTTTGACTAGCGATTTAAGAAATCTCACTCCCGTAATTACTATGTCCGCAAAATATCCTATTCCGAGCAATCCTAAAGTAATCAGCCATAAAATCCCGGTAAATATCTTGCCCTGAATAAACCTGTGCAAACCCAGCATTCCGAAAAAGACGCAGACAAGAAATATAACAAGCGAATTTAATACGCCTTTGTTTGATATAAACTTGCCGTCGGACGCGGTGCCGATGTTATTTTTCGCGTTATCTACGGGGGGTTGCGGGACAATCGGAGCGGACGACGGAATCGGGGCGGTTTTCTCAACCTCTTGGGCGCACCACGCGCCGCAAGCATCGCACTTGTTTTTGTCGTCCGGCACTAAAGAGCCGCAATATTCGCATTTGCGCATTACGATTACCCTCCCTTCAGTTTTTGTTGCTGTGAAGGGGCGCGGGAATCCTTCCGCCGCGGGCGATAAACGTTTCCGCGCTTTCGCTTCTCACGGGCATAACGGGAGCGTTGCCCAGAAGTCCGCCGAAGGAAACTTCCTCCCCCACGCCTTTACCGTAAACGGGAATAACTCTGACGGCGGTGGTCTTGTTGTTGACCATGCCTATTGCGCACTCGTCGGCGATAATCGCGCTTATCGTGGACGCGGGCGTGTCGCCGGGTATGGCAATCATGTCCAGTCCCACCGAACAAACGCAGGTCATTGCTTCCAGTTTTTCAACGGAAAGACTGCCTTTGCGCGCGGCGTTTATCATGCCGATATCTTCCGAAACGGGGATAAACGCGCCCGAGAGTCCGCCGACCGAGCTGGACGCCATAAGTCCGCCCTTCTTTACCGCGTCGTTTAATATGGCAAGGCAAGCGGTAGTGCCGTGCGCACCCACGGAGGAAAGTCCCATTTCCTCGAGAATATGCGCAACCGAGTCGCCTATTTTGGGCGTGGGCGCAAGCGAAAGGTCCACTATACCGAACTCGGCATTAAGCCTGCGGCTGGCCTCTTTTGCGACAAGCTGACCTACGCGCGTAATCTTAAACGCTGTTTTCTTTATGATTTCCGCAATCGTGTCTATGCTTTCGCCCTTGGCTTTGGAAACGGCGTACTGGACGACTCCGGGACCCGATACGCCCACGTTGATGACAGCGTCGCCCTCGCCCGTGCCGTTGAAGGCGCCCGCCATGAACGGATTATCCTCCACGGCGTTACAGAAAGCGACGAATTTCGTGCAGCCGATGCTGTCGCGGTCGCGGGTAAGATACGCAAGACGTTTTATCTTTTCGCCTAAAATCCTTACCGCGTCCATGTTGATGCCGCTTTTGGTGCTGCCCACGTTAACCGAGGAGCAGACTTTTTTGGTGGAAGCAAGCGCGTCGGGAATGGTCTCCAGAAACTCAAGCTCGCCGGGGGTGGCGCTTTTATGTACCAGCGCGCCGTAGCCGCCTATAAAGTCTATGCCGATGTCCTCGGCAACCTTATCCATGGCTTTCGCAATTTCCATATAGCCGCCGCTTGCCGCGCCGATAAGGCTGACGGGAGTGACGGAAACGCGCTTGTTTACGATGGGAACGCCGTATTCGGCGGCAATGTCGTCACCCGTTTTAACAAGATTTTTAGCGCGGGAATAAATTTTATCGTAAACTTTTGCCGCGGTTTCCTCTCGGCTTGAAGTGATGCAATCGAACAGAGAAATCGCCATCGTTATGGTCCTGACGTCGAGATTCTGATTGTCGATCATCTGAATGGTTTCGAAAATTTCGTTTTTGTTTAACATGTCAATACGTCCCGATTAAATCCTGTGCATGGCGTTGAAGATGTCCTCGTGCTGAATCCTTATGCTGACGCCCACCTTTTTGCCAAGCTCGTCAAGTTTTTCGCTGACTGAAGTAAAAGACTTTGCCGATGAAACGTCCACAAGCATCATCATGGCGAAATAATCCTGCAGTATGGTCTGGGAGATATCCTCCACGTTCACGTCCAAAGAGGACAACAGTCCCGAAACTTTGGCGATGATGCCCACTTTGTCCTTGCCTATTACGGTAACGATAGCTTTCATTTTATTCTCCGTCCTTTTTTGCGTCCTCTGCCGCGTCATCGGCAAGCACGCCCGTTGTAACTTTATTTATTTGCGCCGCTTTTGATTCCGCCGAGTTAAGCGAATCAAAAACCTCGTCCATATCCAGTTCGTAAGCCATCAGAATATTGGCGTGAGTAATGAATTTGATTTTATCCCCGGGTTTAAAATCGGGAAGACTGTGAGTGCGCTCCACCAGAATTTTACGCACGGTGATGTCGCCGCGCTTCATGGGCGGGCAGTCAAGCACCAGCGAATAGAAAAACACGCCGTCTTTTTCGGTAACGGTAGGATCGATTTCCACCATCGTGCCGAATCCGCGGTCCTTAAGTCCTTCCTTCATGCCCGTAAGCATACGGCAATACCGCGAAGTAAGCTTGTATTTTATGGAAAAGAAAAATACGGTGCCCGACCAGAAAACGCAGGACAGCAGAATGCTTGTCACTGTAAACGGAATGTAAACGGCACGGCTCCTTTGCGTATAGATAAGCACGCAGTTTATCGTAACCATAACCGCGATTGCAATAAGATAAATTCCCAACAGCACGAACCATAACGTAAGCAGTTTTTTCTTTTCGGCAAATGCTTCTTTTTTTTCTTTTTCGCTGAATACCGCTGTCAACGACCTGTTTCCTCTCTTGACGAATTAACGTTTTTAAGGCTTTTTTGCGCAAAAAAACGCCGATACGCAGAATATTATAACACACTTTGCGGTCAAAGCAAAACATTTTATCGGCTTTTTATGCGAAAAATGCGTGTTTTTTATCTTTTTTATTAAAATTAAGCACGGTGATTTGACCTATAAGATAAAAAATTCGCTAAAAAAACGCTGTCTTTATATGCTTTTATCTAAATGTTTTTGCTTTTTCATATAGTCAAAATTAACGATTTATGCAGTATTATCGGTACGCAGGCATGAAAAAAAGACCGACCTTATCGGTCAGTCTTTTCAATACGCAAAAAACCGCTAACGCGTAAGCGCACCTTTCAAGCAATATTCAATCGATTCTCTTTAGTATTTTATAACTTTTTCGAACAAAAAAAGGTCACGGAAAGATTATTTTACTGCCCGTATCCGCATCCGCCGCCTCCACCCGTATAACCGAAGGAATACGCTCTATAAGTTCGCTGCGGTGAGTGATAACCCCCACAAGAGTGTCGCGGGACAGTTTTTCCAAAGCGTTCGTCACCATGTCGAGAGCGTCGGGACTAAGCGTGCCGAACCCCTCGTCGATAAAAAAGAAGTCGTAGTTCTTGTTTTTGCTGAGTTCTCCCGAAATGGCGATTGCAAGCGCAAGCGACGCCAGAAAAGTTTCGCCGCCCGACAGCGTTTTGACGCCGCGTTTTTCGTTTCCCGACAGAAAATCCTCGACGAAAAATTCGCCGCTCTCCTCATCGTAAATAAGCCTGTATTTACCCATGGTAAGGTCTGAAAGCTTGTCGGAAGCCACAGCCGTAAAGTCCTTAATGTACTCCGCCGCGACAAATTCCGAAAATGCGTTTTTGTTGAATAACTTAGTAAGCACGGCAAATTTTTCCGCTTCGCGGTCGTAGCCCGCTTTTTCGGCGATAAGCACCTTTTTGCGCCCCAGGTCCTCCTTTTCCCGATTCAGTTTTTCACGGGCGGACGCAAGACTTTCGTACAATATGCGCGCGGCTTTGACCTTTTCGCCTGCGCGGGTTTCGGATTCTATAGCGTCTTGTTCTTTGACGGGAGCGGTTTCCTTAAGCTTTTCCTTGGCGGAAGCAATCCTTCCCTTCAGCGAGTCGGACTTGCTTTTTATTTCCCCAAGCAGTCTTTCGCAAGTGGACTTATCCGCGTCCAGTTTTTTCCTGTCGGAATTAAGCGCTTCCAATTCCCTTTCTATTTCGGCTTTTTCGGCGGCGGAATTTTCTCCCGCTTTGGTCTTAAGTTTCAGCTTTTCCTCCGCTATTTCCTTTTCCGTTTCCGCTACCGCGGTCAAAGCCGATTTTGCCTCTCCGCTCATTAAGGCAAGCTCTGCCGCCGCATTTTCGGTTTTTTTGCACAGTACTTCGCTGTTTTCGACCGCTTTCGACAGTCTTTCGTAAACTTCAAGCCGCTTTGACAAAACCGAAACGTCGTATTTTTGAGAAAGTTTTTCCTTTTGTGCGCACTCATCCGTCAGCGTTTTAACCGTATTTACCGCCCCCGATAGCCTTTCAGTAAGCGCGGAAAGCGTTTCGGCAGACTTTGAAAGCTCCGCTTCCGATTGCTTGCGAGTCTTCTCCGCGCTTTCTACGTTGTTTTTCATAATATCGAGATTTACGCCAGTAGCCGCTTCCGTGCGGGTGACTTTTCCGCCGCACACGGGACAGTCGTCGCCCTCTTTCAGCCCGTTCATCACAAGCGCCAAAGCGTTGTCCTTCATCGCAATTTCGTAATTGTCGCGCGCGGATTTTTCGAATACTGCGCATCTTTCGACGTTTTTCGCAATCGCGGCATGGGCGGCATTGAAATTAATCCACTCTTTTTCAAGGGCGTTTTTGTCCCTCTCGGCGGCGGCAAGCTTTGCCTTTGCGTCTGCGGCTTCGCTGTCCGCCTTTTTCGCGTCAGCAATATCGCGTCGGCAGTTCTCCGCCCCCAGCGCCGCGGCGGTTTTAGCGTTTTGAGCAGTAACGGAGTCGCCAATCAGTTTATCCGACGCAATTTTTTCCACCTCGTTTTGAGCGGCTTGGTATTCGGTGCGCAAAATTTTTAATTTTTCTTCCTTTTCGGCAACCGCCAACGCCTTTTTCTCCGCCTCGGCGCGCTGATTTGCCGCTTTGGCTTCTTTTTTCTCAATCTGTGCAAGCGATTCGGCTGTCTGCACTATTTCGGCGCGTCTTGAAACCAGTAAATCCCTCTTTTCTTCCCTTGCCTTAAGCGCCGTTTCGCGCTCGGAAAGCGAATTTTTATACTCGTTGCCCTTTTGCTCGCGCTCGGATAAAACCGCAAGTTCCTTTTCGGCGGCGGCAATTTCCTCCTTAAGCTTTATAAACAAGGCGTAATCTTCCGCTTTTTTGCGGGTTTCGGCGGCGACTTTACGGAAAATCTCGGCTTCCTTTTCGGCGGCGACGGCTTCCTTTTCTTTTTCGGCAACCGCTTTTTCGTTGTCCGCAACGGTCTTGTCGGATACAAGCGCGAAACTTTCAAGCGACTTGTCGCACGCCTCAGACAGAGCCGTCAAAGCTTTAAGACGGGCGTTGAATTTTCCGTACAGTCCGTCAAAGCGTTTAAGGTCAAAAAGCTTGTTGATAAGCGCGACGCGCTCGGCTTTCTTTGCCTTCAGAAAACGCGAGAACTCCCCCTGCTGCAAAACCACGACGTTGGTAAACTCTTTGACTTCCAGTCCGATTTTTTCGCCCAGAAACTTAAACGCCTCCTCGCCTTCCGCCATCGGAGCGCCGCCTTTAAGGAGAAGCATGCTGTTTTTGCCCGCTTTGCGGCTTATGACCCGTCTGGTTTCGTAAACTTCGCCGTCAAGCTCGAAAATAAAATCTATACGTCCTGCGTCGCATCTTAAATTTATGTAATCGGAAAGATTGCCGCGCTCGGAGTGGTTGAGATACAGCGACAGAATTATGCAGTCGAGAACGGTGGTTTTTCCGCTGCCCGTACTGCCCGATATGCAGAATAAGTTATCCGCCCCCGCCGCCTCGAAATCCACGGTCTGGGAGGATAAAAAACTGTTTATGCCTTCTATGGTAAGTTTAAGCGGTCTCATGGCGGCTGCCTCCTTTACGGAAAAATCCAAAGCGTTTACATTTCCTCGCCCGCAACGGCTTTAAGAAAAATTTCGGTAAGTTTTTCATCGGGTTCGGAGTTGAATTTTTGCTTATAAAACATCTCGAAAAGCTGGGCGTCCGTCTTTCCGCGACGCTCCGAAGCGGACATTTGCTCCTTCTTGGGCACAAGGGCGACAAGCTCGGCAAAACCGGGATACTTTTTGAACTGAGAAACCGCGCGCGGAGAAAGCGGCTCCGAAGAAACGTATTCAATTCTCACATAGCAATCGCCGTGACTAGCAAGCGCCGCCATAGCTTCCTCTTCCGACGTAACGCGGGCGACGACCAGTTTTTTGTATGCCTTAAGCGGTATGCTTTCAATTTCCGTCTTTCCGTCTTTAAAAGTAATTTTTATCACGCGTTTTTCCGTAACGTCGTCAAAGCTGAGCTGCATGGGCGAGCCGCTGTAAAAAGCGTTTTTGCTTTTGGAAACCGTAAGCGGCTTGTGGATATGCCCCAAAGCCGAATAAGCCGCCCCGTCGGGTAAGACGGATTTGGGAAGAAGTTTGCTGCCGCCAAGTTCCCTTTCGCCGGACAATTCGTTTTCCGCACCCGTGACGAAAAGATGGGTGGCAAACACGTTAAAGCCGTTATCGGTAAAACAGGAGCAGGCGTTTTTTATCAGCTTTTCCACGCCTGAGGAATAATCCTCTTCGCCCGCCATGTCGTTAAGCTTGACCGACGAGGGATAACCGAGATAACCGAGGTTAAGCGTTTCGCCGCCGCGGGTGACGCGCACGAAGTTTTCGCCCGTTTCGATGCGGGTGAGTTGGGACGCAAAATTCCCCTCGAACGTTTCGTGTTTTTGTCCGTCGCCCAAAAGCAGAATACCCGACGCCTTGGCAAGCCCTTTTGCCGCGCTAAGCCTCAGAGAATCGTCGTGATTGCCCGCGATTACCGCCACAACGCAGTAATCGGAAATCTGTTTGATTGCGGCGTAAAAGAGTTCTTCCGCCTCGGCAGGCGGCACAAACGTATCGAATACGTCGCCCGCGACGATAAGCACGTCCGCCTTTTCGCTTTTACAAATTTCCGCGATTTCGCCGATAACGGCGCGTTGCTCCTCCAGTCTGTTTTTTCCGGACAGTCTTTTCCCGAGATGCCAGTCCGAAGTGTGAATTATCTTCATTCTTTTCCTCTTTGACGATACTTTCGTGTTTAAGTTCTTAAGGCGCAGTGTCTTGTTTTAACTGATGACGCAATATGTTGTTATTGCCTTAAATCATGCCGTTTTTGTTTGAAAAAATTTTTCTTTAGTGATATTATATAATATCGGATTGTTTTTTCGCAACCGATTTCAATCCGCAAAGGTCAAAAAACGGATTGCAAAGAGGAAAATCATGTACGCAAAACTGTCAAAAGAAGCGGCGGCCGAGGGCAAAATACAAATCGACAACGCGTTTATCGTCGATTTTATGCCGTTTGCGCCCGAAAATTACGTAAAAATTTATCTGTACGGACTAAGCCTTGCCTGCACTTTAAGCGACGAAAGCCTTAATACTCCCGAAGAAATCGCAAAAAGGCTTAATCTTGACGCCTCAACCGTAACGGAAGCCTTTTCCTACTGGGCGGGATGCGGAGTCGTTAATTTGCTTTCCACCTCTCCTGCGTCGGTGGAATATCTTCCCGTAAACAAAAACACCGTTTCGCTGAGAAAATTTTCCAAGACCAAGTATAAAGACTTTAACGACCAGTTGCACGCAATGTTTCCCGGCCGAAACATTCTTCCCGGCGAATACAACGAATATTACACCGTGATGGAAGAAATGCACATAGAGCCTGCCGCCCTTTTGGCGGTGATTGCGTACAGCATACGTCTTAAAGGCGAGTCCGTCACCTACCCTTACATACTTGCCGTGGCAAGAAACCTTGCGCGTCAGGGCTGTCTTACATACGAAAGAGTAAGCGAACAGCTTTCGGAATTCGACTTGTACGATAAGGACCTTATGGCGATATTAAAATCTTTGGGCACGAAAAAAACGCCTTCGCCCGAAGATAAAACTCTATTTAAAAAGTGGACTAAAACACTGGGATTTACGCTTGAAACCATAATTCAGGTGGCAAAAAACGTAAAGAAAGGCGGCACCGAAAGACTGGACGCCTTGCTTACCAAATATTACGAAAACCACCTTTACTCCTACCCCGAGATAGAACAGTTCAATAAAAACCGCGACAGGCTTTACGCGCTTACCAAGGAAATAAACCGCAGAATAGGCGTTTATTACGAACAGCTTGACTTTATCATCGAAACCTATGTCACCAAATGGCAGGGTTACGGCTTTGACGACGACACTCTTCTGCTTATTGCCGATTACTGTTTCCGCCGCAACGTTCGCACCTTGGAGGGGCTGAACGAAACGGTGGAAAAATTCTACCGTCAGGGACTGCTTACCGAGGAAAGCATCAACTCGTTTATGACCGAAGCGATGCAGCGCGATTCGCTGGTAAGAGAAGCGCTTGACCGCGCGGGAGTAACCCGACCCGTCACCAGCCGCGACCGCGACGCTTACAGGACATGGACGTACACCTGGAAAATGGATCGCGACGCAGTACTGTACGCCGCGTCTTTGGCGGCGGGCAACGTCAATCCCGTCGCTTACATGAACTCCGTGCTTGCCGCCTGGCACGGCGCGGGTATTACGTCTTTGAATGAAGCAAAAAAATACAAGCCCGTCACGCCCTTTAATCATAACGTAAAAGCCGGCGAAGTCACCAAAACCTACACCAGCGAACAGCTTAACGCAATGTTCGACAACCTCGAATACGAGGACCTTTAAAATATGGATTACAAAAAAGCGATTAATTTCATAGTCTCGAGAAGGCGCGACGACCTTGCCGAAGCGGACGCGTTTTTCAAGCGTCTTTTGTCCCGCTCCCCCGAATTCAAAGAAGCGGAACTTGCCTTGCGCGCGGCGGAATTGGATTTTGCAAAGGGCAAATGTTCCGAAAAGGAACTTAAGCGTCTTGAAAAAAACCGCGACGCAGTTATAGACAAGTTGGGCGTAAGGGATAATCTCTACCCCGCCCCGCACTGTTTAAAATGCTCGGATACGGGAAGAACGGGAAACGCAATCTGTTCCTGCGTAAAGAAGCTGGCGATAGAAACCCGCACGGATTGTATGCAGTTTCCCATGCGACTGTTTTCCGACGCGGACTTCTCGGTATTTTCCCAGGAGGACCGTCCGCTTGCCCTTAAAACGGCGGCGGAACTTAAAGCCATCGCTCTTAAAGGTGCGGAAGCGAAAAGGAAAAACATCAATCTTCTCGGTAAAACGGGCACGGGAAAAACATACTTTGCGTCCTGCTTTGCCGGCGAATCCAATCTGACGGGAAGAACGGTGGTATTTATAACGGCGTTTTCGTTTGTGGACCGCGCGCTTAAGTATCATACGTCCTTTTCCGCCGATAAAGCCGATTATCTTGCGCCCCTCCTGGACGCCGACGTACTTATAATAGACGACCTCGGCACCGAAAGCATGCTTAAAAACGTTACCGTCGAATATCTTTATCACGTCGTGAACGAGCGTCAGCTTAAAGGCCTTACGACGCTTATAACTTCCAACCTCAGCATTGACGAAATCGCCATAAGGTACGGCGAAAGAACGGCAAGCAGAATGTTTGACAAAAAACTTTGCTATACCCGCGAATTCGACTTTAAGGACATAAGAAAAATAGACCTGTAAACACCTTGCTTAATCGGCGAAATCGCTTTTTGCCGGTTCACTTTACCGTGTTGTACGATAAAAGCCTCTTAAAGCACGCAATAAAGCGGCTTTACGTTTGAATGCTTTGATTAAAACGGATGAATTAAGGCTTTTTTTCGGTTAAAAAGCACAGTTTTCAAGATAATTTCAATAAAAAAATTTAGTTGCGGCTTTTCATTTATTTGACTTAAGCCGCGCTTTTTTTATATAATTAAACGGTAGAATACCTTACTACGGCAAATTTTTTTCGGAGGAATCCTATATATGTCTTACGTTTCGGAAGTACTTGAAAGCGTAAAAGCCAAGAACCCCGCGCAGGACGAGTTTCAACAGGCGGTAAAAGAAGTTCTCGAAAGCCTGGAGCTTGTCATCGACGCAAACCCCGCTTATCGCAAAAACGCCATCTTAGAGCGCATTGTGGAGCCCGATCGTCAGATCATGTTCCGCGTACCCTGGATAGACGACAAAGGTAACGTTCAGGTGAACCGCGGCTTCAGAGTGCAGTTTAACAATGCAATCGGACCCTACAAAGGCGGATTAAGACTCCATCCGTCGGTAAACCTGGGTATAATCAAGTTTTTGGGATTCGAGCAGATTTTCAAAAACAGCCTTACCGGTCTTCCCATCGGCGGCGGCAAAGGCGGCTCGGACTTCGACCCCAAAGGAAAGTCCGACAACGAGGTTTTCCGCTTCTGCCAGAGCTTTATGACCGAGCTTTATAAATACGTCGGCGCCGACATGGACGTACCTGCGGGCGACATCGGAACGGGCGCGCGCGAAATAGGCTTTATGTACGGCACTTACAAGAGAATAACCGGCCTTTACGAAGGCGTGCTTACCGGAAAAGGCCTTACTTACGGCGGCTCTTTGGCGAGAAAGGAAGCAACGGGTTACGGCCTTGTTTACCTTACCGAAGAGATGCTTAAAGCAAAAGGCGAAAGCTTCAAGGGCAAAACGGTCGTAGTCTCCGGCGCGGGCAACGTTGCCATTTACGCGGCGGAAAAGGCTACCGCTCTCGGCGGCAAAGTAGTAACCATGTCCGATTCCACCGGCTGGATTTACGACGCGGAAGGCATTGACCTTAAAGCTATTAAGGAAATCAAGGAAGTCAACCGCGCACGTCTTTCCGAATACAAGAACTACCGTCCCAAATCCGAATACCACACCACGGGCAAAGTCTGGGAAGTCAAGTGCGACATCGCTCTTCCCTGCGCTACTCAGAACGAGCTTGACCTTAACGGCGCGAAAGAACTTGTCAAGAACAAAGTTTTTGCCGTGGCTGAAGGCGCGAATATGCCCACTCTTCCCGACGCTGTGGATTACCTGCAGGCTAATAAAGTGCTGTTTGCCCCCGGCAAAGCGGCAAACGCGGGCGGCGTTGCCACTTCCGCTCTTGAAATGAGCCAGAACAGCCAGCGTCTTTCCTGGACGTTTGAAGAAGTGGACAAAAAGCTTCACGGCATCATGGTAAACATTTACCGCAATATGTCCGCCGCCGCCGAAAAATACGGCAGAAAAGACCTGTCTCTTATACACATCTGACGCTGCCGACGAACTCTAGGGTGTAG
>UQSP01000026.1 GCA_900543755.1 uncultured Eubacteriales bacterium | reverse complement strand
ACCCTAGAGTTCGTCGGCAGCGTCAGATGTGTATAAGAGACAGTTAATATGCTGCTTTAAATACTAAAGACAATATTAAAATTACAGGCAGTAAAACGTACATCAAAGTTCCTGCCGCCGTGCCTTTGATGCAGGAGGATGACCTTTCGGGAAAATCCTTTTTCCAAACAAGGTAAAGTACCAGTCCCGCAATCGGTACCAAAAATCCCAGCAATGCAAACTTAAAATCGCTTGCGTCGTCGTTAAATTCAGTCCGATTGTTTTTGCCGCATTTGGGACAGTCGGCATTATCGTCTTTCAGCTTTGTGCCGCAATGCTTACAAAACATTCTTAATCCCTCCGAGTTTATTATATTCCCATTATAATGGGAAGCCAAGTTATTTTCCCATTTTTGTGGGAAAATATAAATATGAACACAAGTTTCGGGGAAAGATTAAAAGAATTGCGCCAGGAAAAAGGCATCGGACAAATCGCGCTTGCCAATGCGATAGGGGTGGGCAAATCCGTCATAAGTTTGTGGGAAACCGACAAGTGCGAGCCGACTTTGGGTAATCTGATTCGGATTGCGACGTTTTTCGGCGTCACGATAGATTATCTTGCCGGGCTTGAGTAAACGCTGTTTATTGCGGTTTAAGGCAAACGGGGTTATCAAGACCGATATTTTCCTGTTTAACAAAATTATCGTGACGCATTAAGCATTCCTGCTATATCTGCCAACGTCAACGTAAGGAAAATTGCGTTTATCGGCGCTCCTGTCGGGCGGCTGAGCGGTTAAGGTGAATATAAGTTTCGGGGGCATTGCTGATTATTGAAGTGTTTCGGCGACAAAAACGTGCGTTTATTTCGTGGCTAAACGACGGCTTTAAGCAGTTTATGATTATATATTGAGTTGTAAATTTTCGTTAAAGTCTGATAGGTTACCGATAAATTTAAGCTTCAGACAAATTGTCCTTTTTTGGGCTGCAAAATTCTAAACTATTCGGGCATTGCAAATTAATAACGCTTAGAATAAAAGCAAAAAACCGCGTCTTATTTTCAAGGCGCGGTTTTGGTGAGTTTAGGGAAATTTATTTGGAAATAAGTTTGATTTTTGCAACTCCGTAGCTGTGGCGGCCGTTGATTTCAAGGTCTATCAGTACGTCGTTGACGGGGTTCACAAGATTGTCGGCGCGTAATGTGACGGTATGTTCCGATTTGAATTTATAAGAGTTGTGCAAGGGCAGGGAAAAATGCGCGCCGCTTTCCACGCTTAATCCCGCGCTTACGTAGACGTTGCCGTTTACCCATTGCTGGCTTCTTACCATGCCGGAGTCGTAAAGCTTTATTTTAAGACTGAATGTTTCGCCCGCTCCGATATAGGGCTCGCGTTCCAATTCGACGGAAGCTTTGAAAAAGTCGAAAACGAAAAACTGGGTATAGCCTTTCATATCCACTATTTCTTCGGTCTTAAAGGGTCTTATTTCGCAGTCGCGTCTTCCGTTCTGAAGGTATTCGTCACGGTCGGCAAACATCGTATCGGCTGTTATAACCTCGAATCTGCCGTTGTCCGAAATCAAATCTATGTTTTTTACCGGCAGAATTTTGGGTATGCAGGCAAGAATTCTGTCCGTAAATTCGGTTACGGTTTTGGGTATCCTCAGTTCGCTGTTGGGTTCCAGACAGATGGTTCTAATGATGCCGCCGAAAGGCTTTATCCACTTTTCGGGCAGTTTTTTCTCGCCGTTAATTATGCCCACAATCGCGCCTACCGTAGCGGCGGAGCAGTCTGCGTCCTCGCCGCAGCTTGCCGCGATGCAGATGCTTTTGCCAAGGTCGCCTTCGCCCCACAGCCAGCCGATCAGCGTGATGCCTATGTTGTTGGGAGCGTCGAAACCGATGTGGGTGGGCGCCATCTCGTCTGGGTTCTGGTCCTTGATTTTCATCCAGCAGGCGGAAAAGGCGCCGGGAATTTTCGCAAACAGTTCCTTGCACGCCTCTTTCCAGGTTCTGCCTTCTTTGTAAGCCTTGCGGACAATGTTAATCGCAGCGGCAACCGCGCAGTCTTTCGGAATGTAGCTTAAGCCTATATCGATAAGAGTGTCGGTGTCGCTTTCCACGAAAGCGGCGGACTGAACGGCGGCAAAAAAGATTTCGCCGTAAAGCCCCTCGTCGGCATGGTCTACGCACCCGTCAAGGCAGGCGTAGCGAGTGGCTATTTCGGGCAGTCCCGGCGCAAGGCAAGCCCAGATTTCGCTGCGGATAAAGCAGCCGCAACTGTCTTTGTAGTAGTTTTCCACTTTACCAGAAAGAGGAGGGGCAAATCCTCGGCGCATATTGGACTTGCCGATGCCGTATTCCGACCAGTTGGGCGTGACGTAAGTCAGCCAGTATTCACCTAAAACGGAGGCGCTTACCGTAGGACCGTATTCTTCCACGGCGTGCAGCCACGCTATCTGAAGGTCAAGGTCGTCGTTGGCGGGAGGGTTGTTTTCTATGTCCTTCTGCTGATACCACGTTATGTCCGAAATTCCTCTTTTCCCCTCGAAAGGCGCGCCTAAAGTTCCGCCCGCGTTTTTACCTTGCCAGCAGCCCAGAATCTTGTCGCGCAACGTTTCGTAATTGAGTTTCATAAAGTATTCTCCTGATTTTTTTTAATTTTTTTATAACGGAAATTTTAAACTTTTTTATAGGCGACTATACGCAAATAACGTTTGCGCGCCGAAAATAAAAAAGCCCAAAGTCCGCTGCCTAAGTAAATTATAAAACAAAACGCCCTTATTAAACAATGGGCGTTTTTTACTTAAAGATTACTTTTTTTTACTTTTTTTGCGGAAAGCACCGGGAGTTGCGCCCGTAAGTTTTTTGAACTGTGCGTAAAAGGTTTTTGCGTCGCCGTATCCCACCTTGTCCGCAATTTCTTCCACCGCTAAATCGGTGTTTTCGATAAGCCCCAGCGCCTCGTTTATTTTAAGCGCGTTTACGTAGGCGTTAAAGCCTTCGCCCGTAAAACGCTTGAAAAGTCTGGAAAAATAAGAACTGTTGTAAAAAAACTTTTCGCTTACACCGCTTAATGTGGGGTTTTCCGCGTAATGCGCTTTAAGCCAGTCCAGAATTTCGCCCATTTGACCGAAACTCTTTGTTTCCGCGCGTTTTCTCACTTTTCTCAAAGCTTTAATCGTCAAAAGGTGAATCAGGTCGCTTAGCGCCGCGCGCCGCTCTTCCGAGTCCGCGCAATACTCTGTGCAAAGCATCCTGACGATAAATTCCGTTTCTTCGATTTCGCTTCCCGAAAAATTAACGCAGCATTTTCCGTCGCCGTTTTCCAGCACCAGCGAGAACAGGTCGTATACGGCTGCGGTTTCCCTCGCAAGCTCGGTGCCGATGTATTCGGGCAAAAGCAAAATGTTGTAGTATTCGCCGTTCGTGGTTTCGATGGAGTGGGTCTGTCCGAAATTGATAAAAAGCAAACAGCCTTTTTTTACGGGATATGAAACTCCGTCTATGACGTGTCTGCCTTCGCCTTTTGTAACGTACACGAACTCAAAAAAGTCGTGCGTATGCGTAGGACATTCGTCCTCACCGGTTATATGCTGCACAGTGACGGTGTCGTTATTGGCGAAAACTTCTTTTCTGTAAAATTCTTTCATTTTTCGTCGGAACTGGTTTGAGCGGTGCTTTTTTTTCTGCCCGCGTCGGGATTTTTGGGATAACGGTCCCAAAGATTGTATCTTTCGGGATTTATTATCGCGGAAAACATTCTGTCTTTGGCAAACGGTATGTCTTTCTGAATGGTTTTTATAAGGTTTTTCATATATTCGCGCTTGGTCTCGTGGTTGGCGGGGCAGGGGCTTTTAGTGACGGGCAGGCCGGCGGCGTAAGCGGCAATGTTTTTTTCCTCCGTGTAAATAAGCGGGCGTATAAGCGTCACGCCCGAGCGGTCCATATAGCTTATCGGCGCAAACGTGGAAAGCCGCCCTTCGTAAAACAGCGACAAAAGCATAGTTTCCACAAGGTCGTCGGCGTGGTGCCCCAGCGCAAGTTTGTTGCAATTAAGGGTTTTAAGCACTCCGTTAAGCGCTCCGCGCCGCATTTTGGAGCAAAGCGAGCAGGGATTTTTTTCCTTTCTCACGTCGAATATTACGGGACCTATGTCCGTTTTTTCTATGTGGTAAGGAACGCCTTCTTCGCGGCAGAACTGTTCAAGCGGGGCAAAATCCACGTTTCCCAACCCCATGTCGATGGTTACGGCAAAAAGTTCGAAAGGTTGGGGAGAGAATTTCCTGTAAGCGCTTAGCGCTTTAAGAAGTACAAGCGAATCTTTTCCGCCCGAAAGTCCCACCGCCACGCGATCTCCGTTTTCAATCATGCGGAAGTCGTCAATCGCTTTACGCAAGCGGCTTAAAATATTTTGTAAAGTCATGGTCTTTTCTCCGAAAATTTTGCTTTATAAATGCCGTCGGCTTATTAAAGTATATATCTTTAAAGGAAAATTTGCAAGGATTTACAAAGCAACCGACTTCAAAACAGTTGACTAAACGCTTGCTTTTTTATATAATAGTTCGGTAACATCGTAATTTATCAGGAGATACAGCAATGAAAAGGACTTATCAACCCAAGAAGAGAAAAAGAGCCAAAGTACACGGCTTCCGTCAGAGAATGAAAACTTCCAGCGGAAGGAGAGTGCTTTCCCGTCGTCGCCGTAAGGGAAGAGCAAACGTCGCGGTCGCACCTTTGGGCGGAAACCGTTAAACTTGTTTTTTGCCCGGCGCGTGAAACTAACGGACAACAAAGCGCACTTTTGAAACGTAAGATAAAATGGCCCCTGAATCAACGGGGGCATTTTTGCGCTTATTGCGCGCCCGTTTAACAAGCGGATTTTTAGTAAAAAATGCTGTCAAAAAAATACAGACTGACCAAAAACGGCTCCTTTTCGTATCTATACGCGCACGGCAGCCGCGCTGCGGAAAAACCCGTCAGGCTTAATTTCGTAAAAAGTAAGTCCGGCGTCAAAATCGGCTTTTCCGTCAGCAACAAGATAGGTCATGCCGTCGTCCGCAACAAGGTTAAAAGACGTATGCGCGCCATCGCGGCGGAATATATAAAACGGCTTGCGCCTTGTCAGGCGGTATTTATCGTATCCGCAGGCGTGGACAAGCTTTCTTTCAATCAGCTTAAGTCCAGAATGGATATGTGTTTCGTCCGTTCAGGACTTTTGAAAAAATCCGATGACGAAAAAGAAAAAAAAGATTAAATTTCGGGACGTACTGTCATTAAAGTGGTTGTTCGTTTTGCCGGTACTGTTTTACCGCAAATGTATTTCTCCGCTTTTCCCGCCAACTTGTATTTATTATCCAAGCTGTTCGGCGTATATGCTGGAAGCGATTGAAAAGTTCGGCGCCGTTAAGGGCGTGTGGCTGGGTGTAAAAAGAATATGCAGATGCGTTCCGTGGAAAAAAGGCGGTTTTGACCCCGTACCCGACAATCCAAAAGGAGCAATGAAATGGCTTTTCTGAGCGCAACGCTCTTCGCCGCGGAAACGGCTATAAAACAGCCGAACTGGCTGTGGGAGCTACTGATACTTCACGTTTTCGATTTTATCGCCAACTACGGATGGAGAGTGGTGTTTTTTACGCTGTGCCTTAAACTATTGCTTTCGCCGCTTGACATCTATCAGCGTTACATGGCGCGTAAAAATCAGAAAATTACCGAAAGGCTTAAGCCGCAGATGGAAAAACTGCAAAAGCAGTACACCGACAGGACTATTCTTGCACAAAAACAAATGCAGCTTAACAAGCAGGCGGGCTTTTCCTATTTCTCTTCATGTCTGCCCGCTATCGTCACCATGGCGGTTATGTTTTCTCTCTTAGGCGCGCTTAACGAAGTAAGCCAGTACATGAACTTTAAAGAGTATTATGAGCTTTATAACCGTTACGACGCCGCAATAGTGGAGTACAACGGCATGGACGACGCATCGAAAGCCGCGCTTAAAGAGCAGGGGGTTGTCACGGACGAGCGTAAAAATCCCGACGGCTCGGTTATCGATTACAACGTCCAGTACGCTCAGAAAGAGGTTTTCGATTACTATCAGGAAAACAAGACAAGCTTTTTGTGGATAAAGAACATCTGGAGCCCCGACGTTCCCTGGAAAAAAGAGGTCAACAGCGAATCGCAGTTCAACACCAATATCGGCAAATACGGTACTTCTGCGTCTAAATCGGGTCTTACCGACGACGAACTCGCGCGTATGAAGACGATGTATCCCACCGTCATGGGCCTCTTGCTTGCCGAGGAAAGCAACGGCGCCAACGGATATCTTATTCTGCCCGTTCTTTCGGTGCTTATGTCCGTTGCGATGCAGCTTGTAACCATGCGCCAGCAAAAGAAAAGCGGTCAGGTCAACGAGGCGATGGGCAGCGGAGCAATGAAAGCGATGATGTTCATCATGCCCGTCATGATCGGCTTCTTCTCGCTCAGTTACACATCCGCTTTCGCGCTTTACCTCGTCGTAAACTACGCGTTCTCGCTGATTATAAACGTGGGATCCAATCTTATCCTGCTTGCCATCGATAAAAAAGAACAACATAAACTGGAAACGGAAGTTCACAAATACGGCCGTCCCGATCCGAACGACCATAACTGAACCGTTTTTTTCCGAAAAGAGGTGTAAAATAATGAAAGAAGTGGAGATGACGGGTAAAAAAATAGACGACGCCATTAAAGCCGGACTTAAGGAGCTGGGTGTCAGTCTTGCCGAGGTTAACGTTGAAATCCTTCAGCAAGGCGGCCTTTTCAGAAAAGCCAAAGTAAGGCTTACGGTCGTCGAAGACGATCAGCCCGCAAAAGAAAAAGCCGTAGTTAAGGCGCAAAAAGAAGAAAAGGCCGTTAATAAGGAGCCGAAAGAGGTAAAAGCCGCTCCTTCTGATGCTAAGCAACAGCAAAAACCCGTTCAGAAAACCGAAAAGCCCGCTGTCAAACCTTCGGGCGAAGTCAAAGAAAAGAAGGAAAGCCGTCCGGCAAACCCCGCGGTTAAGGAAAAGAAGCCTGTGGCTGACACTCGTCCCGCGCCGCTTAAGCCCGTGGAACAGGAGTCTGCGCCCGAGTCTAAACCCGCCAAGGTGGACGAAAATCAGGTTAAGGTCGCCAAAGATTATCTTGAAAAACTGCTGTCGCTTATGAAAATCGACGCTAAAGTCGAAACGGACACTTCGCACGGCAATATCGATATTAATCTCGTCACCGAGGATTCTGCGGTCATCGGTCACAGGGGCGAGGTGCTGGATGCGCTTCAGATACTTACCAAGCGCGCGGTGGAGGAAAGCAACGACAAATTCGTCCACGTAAACGTAGACAGCCATAACTACCGCGTAAAACGCGAGCAGTCGCTTGTCGCGCTTGCAAACAGAATGGCGTCCAAGTGCATACGCACGGGCAGAAAAGTGGTGCTTGAGCCTATGAACAACACGCACCGCAAAATCATTCACTCCACGCTTTCGGCAAACGAAAAGGTCGTTACCAAATCCGAGGGTAAGGAGCCCAACAGAAGAGTGGTAATATTCCCCAAGCGCTACGAAAAAAAACAATAAAACCTAAAAAGTCCGGAACTTAACTTTCGGACTTTGTTTTTATAAGCGGAGCAGGGTAGTTTGACGTATTACGATATTTTAAATCAGGCGCGGTGTAAGTATCGGCTAGCACTCCCGTCATCTGAGAGACGGAAAAAGAGGGTAACAGAAACCTATGGTGAAGCAATTTCTTGTTTTTCAGGGCAAGAATTATGCGATTTGATTTTTAATGAGTTTTAAGTCAATCGTGTTTTTACCGACAGGCAATGTAAGCGCTAATTCGGGTTTGAATTTTTTTAGTTTACATAAACGGAATCATGAAAAAAAACAAATATATAAATTTTCTCATAATAACGGGTATGGGGGCCGCGGCGTTCGCTTTGTCTTTTCTCAATCTGGGCGCGGCCGTATGGTGGTTGAGAATAGGCGGAATAGTATTTATTCTGCTGGGCGTGTCACTGCTTTTAACCAAGGAAAAGAAAGCTGAGCCCGTAAACGAGCAATACCGTTACGCCGTCAAGGAAAGTTTCATGAGCGAGCCTGAGCGACGGCTTTACGCGCGTCTTTTGCGTGCGGCAGGCTCGGATTTCGAGGTTTTTCCGCAGGTGGCACTTGCTTCGCTTATAGATAAGGTTAATTTCGGTTCCTACCGCAACGAACTTTTCCGTATCGTGGATTTCGCGCTGTGTGACCGCCGCACATTAAAACCGCGTCTTATCGTGGAACTTAACGACGCCAGCCATAATCGTGCGGACAGAATAGCCCGCGACGAAAAAGTGCGCTGTATAGCGGAGCGCGCAGGGCTTAACGTGCTTACCCTTACTTTAGAGGACGAATTTGACGAGAGGGTTTTGAGAAAAAAGATTTATGCCGCGATTTGACCGTATAAATCTGAGGATTCCTGTTTTACCGACTTATTTTGCGTTAAGTTAAAAATAAAAGCCGCAGGTTAAAGGCTTTATACAAAAATTTTATATTGAAATATGCGCATATTTGTTTATTTAGGTAAATTTCGGCGCAAAAATTCAGCGGTTGTTCATGTGCACATAAAAGAATTTGTTTCTGAAAAGCGTGGGCGTGACGTTTTCGTGATATTTGAAAAACTTAACAAAGCAGTTTTCGTCCTCGAAACCGCTCATCTGCGCGATTTCTTTTACGGTATAATCCGTGTTTATAAGCAGCGACTCTATGTATTCCAGCCGCTGTTTTATTATGCCCGTCTTTACGTCCACCCCGAATTCCCTTTTGTATACCCGCGAAACGTAGTCCGTACTGTATCCGAAACGGCTTGCCACGGTGGCGGCGGTTAATTTTTTGCGCGCGTTGATTCTGATGTATTCGTTTACTTCGCAGGCAAGCTTGTTTTTGTATTCGAATGGCTCAGATAGAGACAAAAGAAACTCTGCAAGCGAAAGCTCGCACAGCAAAGATGAATTCTTTGAAGTATGCATGATTTTTTTGAATGTTTTTTCGGTTTTTACAGGGTCGGGCACACATACCTTGGGAACAAGAAAATCCGAAATGCAGTCGGTGTAAAAATGCAGCCAGTAAAAGGATGTGTGACCACGGCTTTCCTTGTTTCCGCCGTGCTCCACGCCGGGAAAAAGCAGTATCATTTCGCCTTTATTAAGCTCGAAATTTTTTTCTCCTTCGTAAAGAGAAACCGTTCCCTCGGTGACAAAAATAAGCTCAAAGCTGTCGATTGTAATCACGGGGTGCGTCCAAGGACTTTCGGTATCGAACAATCCCATGTTAGAAAATGTCAGATTAACTTTGTTGTCAAGCGTAATCATGTCGGATTTTTTCACCTTTTGTATGATTTTCTCATTGATAATATTGAGTTAAATATATTATAATATGCGCGTAAAGTCAATTAAAATAAGGAGAAAGAGATGAAAAAATACGAAAATGTTTCCTTTCGCGACGTGGATTTGAAGGACGGATTTTGGCTTAAAAGATACCTGCTTAACAAAAACGTATCGCTTGAAAGCGTCAAAAACCGCTTTGAGGAAACAGCCCGTTTCGACGCGTTAAGGTTCAATTATCTGAAAAACGGCAGGAAACCGCATATTTTTTACGATTCGGACGTCGCCAAGTGGATAGAGGCGGTCGCCTACATCATGGAAAAAGACCGCGATTCCATGCGCGAAAACGAAAAGTTTATTGACGAACTTATTGACTGCATGGCAAACGCTCAGCGCGACGACGGATATCTCAATTCCACTTTTCAGCAGATTACTCCCGATAAAATATTCAGAAACCGCGGAAAACACGAGCTTTATTGCGCGGGCCATCTCATAGAGGCGGCTGTGGCATACGACAAGGCGACGGGTAAGCATAAGTTCCTCGAGGTAATGGAAAAGTATTGCGATTGTATTTACCGTGCGTTCATTAAGGAAAAGACGGCGGCTTTCGTAACTCCAGGTCACGAAGAAATAGAGCTGGCTTTAATGAAGCTTTACCGTTATACGGGCAAAGAAAAATATTTTGAAATGGCGCGGTTCTTTCTTGAAAACCGCGGAAAACACGACGAGCAATATGTTTATCTGGATAACCGTTACGCCAGTCAGGACGATACGGATATTTATAATCTCAAGGAGGCGGTGGGACACAGCGTCCGCGCGCTTTATCTTTACAGCGGGGTGGCGGACCTTGCCGAAGAGACGGGCGACGAAAAGCTTTTCAAGGCGCTTACAAGCGTTTTCGACGATATTGTCAACAGTAAAATGTATGTGACCGGCGGAGTAGGCTCTACTTTCCGCTCCGAAAGTTTTACCGTGCCTTACGATTTACCCAATACGACCGCTTATTCCGAAAGCTGCTGTGCCATAGCTTTTATACTTTTTGCGCTGCGTATGCGTAAAATGGACCTTAATCCCAAGTACGGACATCTTATCGAGCGCGTCATGTACAATTCTCTGCTTTCGTCCACCGACCTTACGGGCAAGGCGTTCTTCTACGAAAATCCATTGGAAATCGCGCTTGAGGAATACGGCAGGGAAGTGTCCGCGTCTCCGACAGACAAAGAAAGATTGCCCATTACACAAAGACTTGAGGTTTTCGGGTGTTCTTGCTGCCCGCCCAACATCAACAGGTTTTTTGCAGAGCTTGGTGACGTAATTGCGTTTGCAGGCAACGAAACGCTGTATATAGAGCAATATGTTTCTTCCGATGTCAATACTTCTTTAGGCAGGGTGGAAATCCGCGAAAACTATGCTTTAAGCGGTAAAGCCGAAATATCATCTCAAAATTTCAGCGGCAAAAAGCTGGCGGTACGATTGCCGGAATGGAGCAATAAACTCGTCGCGACGTCGATGGGTAAGCCCGTAAAATACGAAGTGGAAGAGGGTTACGCTTATTTCGACGCGGAGAAAAGCTTTTCGCTTCAGCTGGATTTCGGCATAAAAGCGGCTTTTGTTGCCGCAAATCCCAAAGTGCGCGCCGACGCGGGTCGTATCGCATTAACCTACGGTCCCGTTGTCTATTGTCTGGAGGGGGTTGATAACGGCGAAAGATTAAACCGCATTTCCGTTTCTCCCGAGGCGGCGGAAAAAGCTAAGAAGGAAAAAGATTTCCACGGTTTGTATTCCGTAAAATTGGAAGGTTTTATCGACAAAGCAGAGTCCGCACTTTATTTTCCTGCTTGCGACAGCGATAGGGAGAAGAAAAGTCTTAAGTTCATACCTTATTTTGCGTTTGCCAATCGCGGCGAAAGCGATATGCTTGTCTGGGTGCGTAAAGCCTGAAAAAAGCGGCTGCTTAGATAGACAGAAAATAATCAATCCCGTTAAAACGGGTGCGGCATTTACAACCGCGCCCGTTTTTTTTTCGGAGTCGCATTAAAACTAACTTTTTCAATAAGGTTATGTATTATTTGGGTAAAAAATTATCGCGCTGGATAAGTAAACTTATATGTAATTTAAAAGCCAAAAACAAGCAGAAAAAAATCCCCCTTTTCCGATAAGAAAGGGGGGGAATGGCGAAATAAAAAATTTATTACGGTTAAACTTTTATTGCCGATTAAGCTTCGCGGTCGTTGCCCAGGAAGAACAAAGCAAGCGTTCCCGGTCCCGAATGAGAGCCTATTACCTGGTCGACGTAATTGATTACGATGTCCTTACATTCGCTTTGGTTGCGGATAAGGTCGGCAAGATACTGCGCGTCCTCTATACAGTCGCCGTGAGAAATGTAAACCAGCTGATTTTTCTTGTCGTAAGCTTTCTCGACGTATTTATTGAAAAGGGCTTTAATGGCGGCTTTACGGCCTATTACTTTTCCTTTGGGGATAAGGCGTCCCAGGTTGTCTACGTGCAAAACGGGTTTAATCTTGAGAATGGTGCCGATTAGTGCGGTGCCGCCGCTTATCCTGCCGCCTCGCTTTAAAAACATAAGGTCGTCAACGGTAAACTGATGGCACAGTTTAAGCTTCATATTTTCCACAAAGTCACGCACTTCCTCGATGTTTTTGCCTTTTTCCTTTTCCAAAGCGGCATAAGTGACAATAAGCCCCTGTCCCATGGAAGCAGCCAAAGAATCCACGGTATAGATTTTTCGTTGAGGATAAAGCGTTCTTAATTCTTGGGCGGCGGACTCGGCGTTGGCATAAGTCGCGGAAAGAGCGGAGGAAAAACCTATATAAAGAATGTCCAGTCCGCTTTCAAGGTAAGGCCGGAAAAAGTTTTTCGCGGTTTCCACGTTAACGCAGCTGGTGGTAGTTTTTGCCCCGTCGCGCATTAATTTGTAAAATCCGCTTAAGTCGGTTTTTACGCCCTTGGTGTAACCTAAATACTCTTTGCCGTCTACAAGGTAACTCAGCGGCAAAATTTCAAGCGAGTATTTCTCTATTATTTCATCGGTAAGATTGGCCGAAGAATCGGTCGCGATAATAAAACTCATAATTTTAACTCCTGCAACATCTGGTATTGAAAACCAGTATAAAGGTTTTGTAATAATAAGTCAAGAACTTTTAATAATTAGTTGAAATTTTTTTGCGTTTATGCTATCATATTCTAAAATCACGGTAGAAATGCGAATTTTTGCAGCGCAATATAAGGAAAATTTTAAACATGGATGACTTTATCATTCCTAAATTCAACGACTTTGACATATTAAAGGACTTCGAGGTTTTCCGCGACGAGATAGGCGCGTTTCATCTGCCGCGGTTTCACGAGCTTCCCGACGTGGGACTTTACATGGACCAGGTGGTAAGTATAATAGACAAATATTTCAAGGTGCTGGACCGCGACGACGATAAACCGATTATCACCCCTTCGATGGTAAACAATTATGTTAAACTTGGGATTATTCCTCCGCCTGATAAAAAGCGTTACGGGCCCAAGCATCTTGCCTATCTTATCATGATTTGTCTGCTTAAACAAGTGCTGTCTATGAGCGAGATTACGTTGCTTATAGGGTGGGACGAGAAGGAGCTTGTGGAAAAATACGACAATTTCTGTAAACTGCAGGAAAGCGTTTTTACCGACCTCGATATTTCGGATACAGCCGACCCTCTTGCGCTTTCGATGCTGGCGCTTACCACTAAACTTTACGCACAAAAGCTTATAAAAATTCAGCTTGATACTATAAGAGAGGAAACCGCAAAACTTGCTTCCGCCGCTTCGGAAAAACAGTTATCGGAAAAATCGGGTAAATCAAAACAGTAGTACGCTTATGGATTTTAGCAGTGAATATAATTCGTTAATGTAAACAGAGATTTTACGAAATTAACTTAAGGACAAAAAAACTCCTTACCGTGTTTTGCTTGCGGTAAGGAGTTTTGGTATATATCAGGTTTTTTATACGCATTTTTGCGTTTAATAGCGGCTTGTTTTCAATAAAAACAAAATATGTTTCAATTTACCGTAACCAATAGTTTTTGCTCGATTACTTACTAATCATTTCAAAAACAACGGCTTAAGGCGTAACGGAATAATCGGTTATGTTATATTCGGTCGTATATTTAAGATTGCTGTTGGAAAGACTGTATTCGAAAGTTTTAAAGGAAACAAGCACTTTTTTCGTGGAGGTGTTTTCGCCCGTTTTGAAGGGAGTTATCGAAAAGTAAAGCTCGGTAGGGGGGCCGGAAAGCGATTCGTTTATGGAAACGCTTACCTTCAGCACCGTGGCGCTGCCCTGGTCGTCGAGATAAGTGCCTTTGAAGGGGAGATATACAGTTTGTTCGCTGCCTTCTTCACCGCATGCAAACCGCATCGAATAAGTGGAAAATTTGTTTTTGACGTGCATATCGAAAAAGTTAGCCAAAGTAAACGTGTTGCCGCCGCCCGCTTTTATGTCCGAAAAAGCGCGAACCGTATAGTACAGCATTTCGTTGTCGTAGACGTTGACAAACGATTTGCCTGAAAAATCTAATACGGAAGTTTCTTTGCCCGCCATTGTAAGTTCCGATTTTTGCGCGGAGTAGTCGTTTTTCAGCGTGTAACTGTGGTCGGCGACGCCCTCTCTCAGCGCAAGCGACACGGTTTTTTCGGAGTACTGCGGGACAAGCGCGTCCGACTGAAATATTACTTTGGAGCTTAAAGTATCCGTTTTGCCGCGGTCGGTTTCGGGAGCCTTATCGTTGTAAGTAATACTCATGTCCATGGTCAGCCGCGAATAGTTAAAGTTGTTGTTTTCGCCCTTATGGTCGAATTCCAGCACATAGGTCAAGCTGCCCTCGGCAATAACCTCGTTGGTTTCGTTATCGGTTTTTTTAATCGAATAAACCGTTTTTTCGTATGCCGATTCGGTATTGGCGCCGCTCCACGGCGGGGGATTGTCCACGGACACAGGTGCCACGTTACCCGAACACGCGCAAAGCGACAGTGCGGAAATTAAAGCAAAGATTACATATAAAAATTTTTTCATCGATTGTAATTACCTTAAAAAAATTATCGTTACTGATTATAGCATAGTTTTACGTCCGTAGGCAAGCTTTTTTAAGCAGGCGGCGATGAGAGAGTCAAATTTTGGTTTTTCTATTAAAATGCGCTTAAACACGCAAAGAAAAGAGTTTTTAATGCGGAAAACGTTTTTTATAATATTAACAGGCATAGTTCGATAAAAACGCCTTTTCGGCTATAAATCGGTTTTTTAATTAAACCGAATCTATTTTAAAGCATAAACTTAAAAGCAATATTAAGGCTTGACTTTTGCCTTTTCGGAACCGTTGCACCGGGTTTTTCTCGCAATAGAGGGGCTTATCCCGAAATAGCGCGAAAATCTGCAGGAAAAGTAGTTGGGGTCCGAGTATCCGCATAAAAAAGCCGTTTCCGTTACCGATACGTTTGTTTCCTTTATCAGTTTTTCCGCCTTTTCCATTCTCAGTTTTTCTATATAACTGCATACCGACATACCCGCCGCTTTTCTGAAAATTGCGGAAAGAGTGCGCACGGAGCAGCCCGCGAATAAGGCTGTCTTTTCAAGGTTTATGTCGGTGCAAAAATTTCGGTGAACATAGCTTAGCGCTCGGTAAACAGTATTTTCGGTTTCGGAGTAATTTTCGGCCGGTTTTTCTTCCCTCGAGAGTAAAAGCATGGCGGCAAGCGGAGCCGTAACCGTCCTTACGAATTCAAAGTCCGGCACATCGCCGTTAAGCGCGGAAAGGTAAATTTTTTCGGTTTCCGTCGCGCCGGTCAGGTATTTCTCCGCCGTGTGCAGCATTTTTTCTTTGTTGCCGCGGTATCTTCCCACGCTGATAAAACCGTAAATTTCCTTTTTATGACTTACGGGATATATGTATTCGCCCACACCTGCATAGCAGCTGCCGTAAAACATACTGCAACCGTTTTCATTAAGACGCTCGTATATTTTGCTTTGGTTACGTATACATTTATTCCACATTTCGGGATGAGATTTAATGTACAGACAATATGAATCCGAGTGTATGTTGAATTGAGGCATATCGTAAATTACGTTTGTCAGGGCTTTGTCGACAGAGTGAATCGTAACCGAAAAATTTAATGTTTTGCTTAAAAAACCGATGTAATTTTTTATATGTTCAATCATTTTCTTTTCCTGATATTAGAGATAATTTTCCCGATATTTAATGTTTACGGGACTATTATATAGTATAATACCTAAAAAATCAAGGAGAACGGGTCAAAATGTTTTACACCGAGAAGGAAAGAAAGATAAATGCCGTCAAGACGGACGTGCTTATTGTGGGCTCGGGTCCCGCGGGGATAGGCGCGGCTATATCCGCGTCAAGGCTGGGCGTCAAGGTTACTGTCGTCGAAAAAAACGGTTGTCTGGGCGGCATTTCCACCGCGGGTATGATGAGTCACTGGACGGGCGATTGCGACAGCAACGTTTATCACGAGATACTGAGGGAAAGCGCAAGTCTGAACGAAGGCACTTTCAAAAATAAAATCACCGCCACAATAGATACCGAAAAACTGAAATATCAGTACCTTAAAACGCTTTACGAAGCAGGCGTGGAAATTATGCTTTACACTTTTGCCGGCGAGCCGATTACCGAATCAGGCACGGTTAAAGGCGTAGTAGTAGAAAACAAGTCGGGAAGAACGGCGATTTTTGCGGACGTAACAATCGACGCAAGCGGTGACGGCGACGTCGCGGCTAAAGCGGGCGTGCCCTTTGTTACGGGAAGAGAGGAAGACGGCAAAATGCAGCCGGCTACGCTCATGTTCAAAGTCGGCGGGGTGGATAAATCGATTGCCGTCCTGCCGCATATGTTCGAGTGCAGCAACATGACCGAAAAAGGCGAAATTCAAACGCTTGCCAAAAAGATTTTGCCCTATCCCGCGGGACACGTGCTGCTTTACGACACTACATTGCCGGGAACGATTACCGTAAACATGACTAACGCCGTGGACATAGACGGCACAAAAAACGAGGACCTTGTAAAAGCGGAAATAACGTGCCGCGGACAGATAGATAAAATTATAGCATTCTTGCGGGAATACGTTCCGGGTTTTGACAAATGTTATCTTTTAGGTACGGCGTCGCTTATCGGCATACGCGAAACACGTCACTTCAGGGGAAAATACACGCTGACGGGCGAAGATATCACGCAAGCAAAGATTTTCGACGACTGGATAGTGAAAGGCGCTTGCTTCAACTTCGACATTCACAACGTATCGGGCTCAGGACTTGACAGAAACGGAAAACAAAAGGATTTTCCTATAAACCTACGTTATACAATCCCTTACCGCTGTTTTCTTCCCGAAAAAATCAAAGGGCTATTACTTTGCGGCAGAAACATTTCGGGCACGCATCTTGCGCATTCCAATTTCAGGGTCATGCCTATTTGCTTAGGCATGGGCGAGGGGTGCGGAGCGGCGGCCGCTTACGCGGTAAAATACAAAACCGATTTAAACGACGTAAATCTTGAAAAAGTCCAGAAATATCTCATGGACGGTTCGATTTTTTAGTCTTATATCAGCGTTTTTCTCAATAGGGTTTAATTTTATCGCCGCATTGTAATTTTAGTTGATAAAAGCCGAGAAAAAAGTTACAATTAAACCATGAGGGAAATTACCGAAAAATCATACGCTGACGCGCTTGAAAAAGTTATCGGACTTGTGGAAAAACGGAAGTTCGACCTTAACGTCAGACATCTGGTCATAGTGCCCGATAATTATACTTTTACACTTGAAAAACGATTTTTTTTGCAGAATCAAGGCTCTTTTGATGTGGAAGTTACCACTTTCAACAGACTGTGTTTAAGATTTTCCGGCGCAAAAAAGGCTTTATCCAAGCAGGGCGCCGTAATGCTTTTGAAAAAAATCTGCATTGAAAACGCCGATAAGCTGACGTGTTACTCTAAGTCCTGTCTTCGACCGGGGTTTGCGGTTAAACTGTATGAAGCCGTAAACGCTTTAAGAGCAAGCGACATAGGACCCGACGCTCTTGAGGGCGCAGGCAAACTTCATAAGTCGGCGGACCTTGCGCTTTTGTACCGCGCATATCTTGAGGCAACGCGCGGAAAATACGTCGATGCGGGCGGAAGAATGGAAATACTGCGCGAGGAAACCGAAAAACGCGGTGCTTTTAAGGATTGCCACGTTTATGTCGCGCTTTACGAGGATTATACCGCTCAGCTTAAAAAACTCCTTGACGCGGTAGACAAACATTCTTTGTCTCTTACGGTAATAAACGCCGCGCCGCCCATTGATTACCGCGTTTCGGCTTCGGTGCGCGCCGTGGGCTGTCCCGATAAGGCAAGCGAATATAAGGAGGCGGCAAAACGCATTCGCTACTACGCGTATATGGGCGGAAGATACGGCGACGTTTGCGTTGTGGACGAAAGCGGAGATTTTGATACCGCAAAGCGTATTTTCGACGAATACGAAATTCCCTATTACGCGCAGTCCAAAATCCCCCTTTCGGGTACCGAGCTTTTCAGATTTTTATTTACCGCGGCGGAGGCTTCTTTAAGAAAATACCGTACACGCGATATGATTTCGCTTGCCGCCAATTACTATTCGGGCGTAAAAAAAACCGATTCGGACGCGTTTATGGATTTTGTAAATAAGCGCTGCGTAGACTATCTGGGGTTTACCGAAAGTTTCGTGTCCGACGGCGAAAGCGACGCTCTTGCTTTTACCGCGGAAAAAGTGCGCGTCAGGCTTATGAAAATCTTAAGCGTCATAGAGGGCGGCTTTACTTCGGCGGCGGCTCTTTCTTCCGCAATGGGCAAATTGCTTGATTTTTCCGATGCCGAGGAAAAAACGCGGGAGCTTTCTTTGTCGGATGGCAGAAATATCGACGCGGTTTACACTAAAACTGCGGAAATAATCGGACTTTTCGGCGAAATTTATGCGGACCGCGCTATACCTGCCGCGGACCTTACGGACATTTTGCGCGAGGGCTTCGAGGGAACGGAAATTTCGCTTGTGCCCAATCTTTCCGATACCGTTCAGATAGGCGAAATAGGGCAGTTCCGCGGACAAAGACCTCGTTTTGCCGTAATTGTCGGTTTTAACGACGGAATCCTTCCTGCTTTGTGCGGCGACGACGGGCTGCTGTCGGACGCCGACGCGGACAAACTGGAAGAATACAAACTGAAACTCGAGCCCAAGACCGCGCAAAGAAACGAAATCTGCAGATACGAATTATGGCATTTTCTTAAGACAAGCGAAAAGATTTTTATAACGTTTAATCTTTCCGACGGGAATAAACCGTCTTTCGACTTTCAGCTGCTGTCTTCGAAAAACGACGTCAGAATTTCAAATCACGATGACTTTGCGCAAGAGCTTGTCTTATCGCAGGATCCTCAAATAACCGCCGCCATGCTGGGAAGCTCCAAAGGCGCGCTGGAAACCTTGTTGGTCAATAAAAAGCTGCCGTTTGCTTCTTCGATAACAGCCGCGCTTTCCGAAGAGCACCGTAAGTTCTTAAATCGGGAAGACCGTGCCGATTTTCTGTCTTCGGGAAAGGCTTTGATGCTTAAAAGCCGGGTAACTTCGGTAAGTGCGCTTCAGACCTATTTTCTTTGCCCGTACATGTACTTTATGAATTACGGATTAAGGATAAAAAAAGCGGAGGACGGTACCGTCACACCCATAGACGTGGGGCTTCTTCTTCATAAAGTCGTGGAAATTTTCGTAAACGAAGGCATGCCCGAAGATATATCGTCTTTCGTACCCGCAGCCGTGGACAAGGCGGTGACCGAGTTCGAAAAGTACAGATACCGCGTTAACGAGCGTATTCTTTTAAGAGTCCGCAAGGAGGCGGAAACGCTTTGCTCCGTGGTAAAATCCCAGATAGACGCGGGGGAGTTTAAGCCCTACGCTACGGAAGAATCTTTCGGTAAAGAGGATTCCGTGCTTCAAACCCTTACGCTTACGGAGGGCGTGAAATTAAGCGGCGAAATAGACCGCATCGACGTATTCGGGGATTATGCAAGGGTAATCGACTACAAGACGGGGCAGACGCGTTTTTCCTATTCCGACCTCTATTTCGGCAAAAAAATACAGCTTATGATTTATATGCGCGTTCTGGAGAAAAACGGTTTCAAACCCGCGGGATTTTTCTATTTCCCGTTTTCCGTTTCCTGGTCGGACGACGAGTTTTCTCACAGGCTCAGCGGTGCGTTCGACTGTTCGGGTGAACTGCTTAAAGCGTTCGACCGCGATTTAACGGGCGAATATAAAAGCCGTGTAATCGACGCCCATCTCAAGCCTAATAAAAACGGCGAACTCGCACTTACAAAAAACAACCGCGCCTGTACGCAGCAGCAGCTTTATATGCTTACCGAGTATGCGGAAAAAGCGGCTGACAATGCCGTAAGGGAAATTCTTTCGGGGTGTATCGCGGCTTTGCCCGCCGAAAGCGGCAACAAGACGGCGTGTTCGTTTTGCGATTACGCCTCGGTTTGCCGTGGTCCGCGACGCATAAGAAAATGCGACGGCGCAAAAAGAGAAGATATTTTCGAGGCGGTGACCAAATTATGAGTTTTACTTTTTTACAGCTTAAAGCCATAAAATCCCGCGGCGAAAACCTTATAGTTTCGGCGTCTGCAGGCAGCGGCAAAACAACAGTCATGATAGAGCGCGTGCTTTCCCTTATCGACGAAGGCGAGTCGCTGGAAAATATGGTCATATGCACATTTACGCGCAGCGCGGCATCCGATATGCGCGAAAAGCTGCTTTCCCGCCTTATGGAACGCTCCGAGAAAGGCGACCGTAACGCCGAAAAACAGCTGTTGCTTTTGCCTGCCGCCGAAATAAGCACGTTACACAGCTGGTGTCAGCGGCTTATACGCACCTACTTTTACGCCGTGGATGCGGACCCCTCGTTTGAAATAGCCGACGAGGCGGAATCCTCAGCCATGCTTTACGCCGCCGTCGACGAAGCGGTGGAGCAGGCGATTACAAAAGGCGACGCCGATTTTATCGAATTTTACGACGTCATGCTTTCACGCCGCAGCGACGAACCTTTGAAAAACCTGATAAAAAAAGTTTTCGATTTCGTGGAGGCGCAGTCCGACCCCGACAAATGGCTTGAAGAATACTCTAAATCGGGTCTTAACGATATGTCGCTTGCCGACGCCGTCGTATCCGAGGAAAGAGCAAGACTTAAAACGCGCTTTACTAAGCTTGTCGAAAATCTGCGTCAACGCTCGTTAAAAGCGGGATTTACGCGCAACGAGGCGGTGCTTAAGGCTTTTTCCGACTTTTTGAAAGGCGAAGGCGCGGAAATAAAGCGCGCTTACGGGAAAGTCGATGAAAAGTTTGTCGCGCTGAACGAGGAATATCGTAAGCTTAAAGATGACTATTTCGACGCGGCAAATAATCTTGACAAATACGATGAACTGCCTTATCCCGAAAATCCGCCTGTCTTTACGGATATTCTTTTGTCGCTGGTAAAAGAATGCAGGCGTATTTATTCAGAAAACAAAAGAAAGAAAGCGCGGCTCGACTACTCCGATTTGGAGCATTTTGCGTGCAGAATCGTGGAAGACCCTGCCATAAAACGGGAAATATGCGAAAAATACAAGTATATTTTCGTGGACGAATATCAGGACGTCAACCCGCTGCAGGAGCGGATTATCGACGCCGTAAAAGGCAAAGGCAATCTGTTTTTAGTGGGCGACGTTAAACAAAGCATTTACGCGTTTCGTATGTGCGACCCCGGTATTTTCCTTGATAAATACGTCAATTACAGCGAAAAGGGTTTCGCCTGCCCGATAGAATTAAACGACAACTTCAGAAGCTCGGAAAACATTCTCGCTTTTGCCAACGAGGTTTTTTCCTCGCTTATGACTGAGGAATTCGGCAGGATAGATTACCGCGGAAAAGCTCTTCTCAAAAGCGGCAGGGATTTAAAAGGCGGGGAAGTAAAACTCAATCTCATAAAGACGGAAGACAAAATCTTTCCCTATAAAGGCGTGTACAGCGTACTCGACGCCGAAAACGTTTCCGATTACGGCAAAACGGACGCCGAAACCGACCTTATAGTCACGGATATCGCTGAAAAACTTGCGGAGGGCACAGTTCCCCTGCCGGAGGGAGGTTCGCGTCCTGTTTATCCTTCGGACATTGCCGTTCTGGTGGCTTCGCGCGGCGAATATTTCAGGCTTTTGTACGAAAAACTGCGTAAAATAGGCGTCAACGTGTCTTTGTCCGACAGCGTTAAGTTTTCCTCCGTCTATGAGGTCAAGGTGCTTACGGCGTTTATGCGGTATCTTTGCAATTTTACCGACGATATTTCGCTTGTGTCGCTTTTAAGGTCGCCGATTGTCTCAATTACGGACGACGAGCTTTGCGCAATAAAGCTTGCAGGCGATAAAAACGAAAGCAGTTTCAGCGTCCTTTGCCGCTCTTACGCCCGAAGGAAAAACGACGCTGCGGCTGAAAAACTCAAACGGTTTTTTGCGCTTGCCGACAGATATCTCGCACTTAGTTATACACGTACCGCCGCCGAGCTTATCGGGATGCTGACCGCGGAAAAGGAGTGGTTTGCGTATGCGCTTTCATCCGACGCACCCGAGGAAAAGGCGGACGCATTAAACGCTTTTTTACAGCATCTGACTTCGTCGCCTTACGGCGGAAGCGTAAGGGAATACGTCGCGTTTCTCGATTTAAAGCTTGACGACTTCAAAAGGTCGGGCGCGGCAAATGCCGTGTCGGTAATGACAGTACACGGCTCCAAAGGTCTGGAGTTTCCTTTTGTGTATCTTGCAGGTACCGACAGAAAGTTTAATATGACCGACTTGAGCGGTAAGGTAATTATTGACGGAACGCTTGGGCTGTGCATGAAAAATCACGACCTTACCGAGCGTGCCGTTAAAACCAACAAACTGACTTTCGCGGCGACGCTAAAGCAGAAACGCGGACTTCTCGAGGAGGAAATGCGCCTTTTATACGTCGCTTTGACGCGCGCCAAAAACGGGCTTTACATCTACGCTTGCGTTAAGGAAAACGACCCCGTTTTCGGTTTTGACAGCGAAAGCACACCCGATTTCGAGGGAGGCAACAGCTTTTTCGACTGGCTGAGACCCTCTTATGCGCGCAACGGTTACACGCTTAAAAACCAGGACGAAATCCGCGTGGACTATGACGCCGACGAAAAACTGATAGTTTCTGCTTCCCCCGACGCGCGGCTTGTCGACTCTATAAAAAAATATACGGAGTTTCAATATCCTTTTTCGCACAAGGAGGTTAAAAGCTCCGTTACCGCCATGAACCGGCTGGTTGACGAAACCAATTATACGCATTATATCGGCGGCGGCGAATCGGACGACAGGGCTTTAAGCAAAGGCAACGCTTATCATAAGGCCATGGAATGTATCGATTTCAACGCGGATTTTTCCTCCGAATGGCAACGCCTTTGCGATAATTACGGTATCGAGGAATTTGCAGACAAGCAAAAGCTTTATGACGCTTACGAAAAAATAAAGCCGATGCTGGGCAAAAATTATTACCGCGAAAAGCAGTTTGTGCTTAATCTGAACGGTATGCTTGTGCAGGGCGTAATTGACATTATGATTACCGACGGAGAAAATTGCACCGTTATAGATTATAAAACCTCTAATCCGTCAACAATTGTTTCGGGCGGGTACGACCTTCAGCTTGCCGTGTACCGTTTGGCGGCGGAAAACATTTTGGGTCTTAAAGTGACCAAAACGCTTATTTATTCTTTCGTTTTATCGGATTTCATCGAAATTCCCCGCGAAAGGACAGACTCCGCCATTAAAAAGTTTTTCGAAAAACGCGACGGCTGAAAAATTTGCAAAAAATTAAAATTTTTTTGTTTTCGGAACGGAGGGTTATTTACGCAAAATGAATTTTCTGGACGAAATTCTGGACGCAGTTTATTATTTGTTTTCGCAAGAAATAAGTTTTTTTCGGCTGTTTTCTTCTGTTTTTGTTCTGCTTTTATTGTTTTCGCTTATATTGTTGATTGCGGGTTCGATTCGCTGTAAAAGGGAAAAGCGCCGCATTTGTGCTTTTTACAAAACTTTGTCCGACTCCTGTGGCGACTTATTCGGGGAGCAATCCGACAAAAATTCAATAAAAGTCCCCGAATCGGTAATGGGCGCGCTGATAAAGGCTAAAGCGTTCAATGTGCCGCCGTTGGCGTTTGTTTCCGAAGAACTTCGCTTTAAAGGCGTTACGGCGCTGAGAAGAGGAGCAAAATGTATTTTTTTTCTTACCACGGTGATTATCGTGTTTTTATTGGTGCTTTCGGCTGCCGATTATAACAAATATTACTCTTCGGGTAAAATTTTCTCGGCGGCTTTGTTGATTTTTTCCGAAGGCGTTGTCTTGTCCGCGCTTTGCGCTTTGGTTGCGTCATGCGGATTTAAATCGCTTAAAACCGCTTTCGATAAGCTTATTGCTTCGGCGGACGAAAAGTTCCGGTATTCCGCGCCCGAACTTTGCTATCAAACTGCCGACGAATCGACGGCTGTCCCGCAAACGCGCGAAAAGTCAATGCAAAAGGAAAATCTCACGAAAAGTACGGATTATTCCTTCGTTGTGCCAAATGACGAAAACGCCTTTGATATTCGGACAGTAAATAAAGACGGCTCTTTTTGCGAATCCGACGCCGAAGACGCTTTGATTGCCCACAAAACACTGGCGCCTGCTATAGAGCCCGCCCTTGAAGACGTGGTCGCAAGAGTGGACCGAATCGTCAGTTACGGAAGCACGATATACGAGATGAAGGAGGTTGCCGCCCTTTTGCGCGAGGAGAGGATTAAACCCGAAAACCGCACCGTTTCCCGCAAAAGACAGCTTGACAACGCGTTTTCAAAACTTTTAAAAGCGGTAAACAGGGCTGCCGTGAAATAAATTGTTTTTAAAACGAACCTCCGCTGCAAATATTTCATCGAGTATTACGAAAGCATTTACTCTTGCGGTAATCTTACCGCGGCGAAAAGATAAAACGTTTTTCGATTTTTGTAAATTACAAAAATATTTTGTTGTTACACGATGAGTTTAAGTGACAATTCACTTATCTTTGAAACAGGATAAAAAAATCAGTTATGCAAAAAGCGTTAATTTGACGATACGATATTGTAAACCAAGTCAATCTAAAATAAAAAACCCTGCGGCCGTAAAGAAACGCAAGGTTTTTTTGTGTTTTAACCGTAGTTTTCGGTTTATTTTTTACTTTGACGATAAAAATATTAAGCCGTTATGCTTCTTCGTTATCCTGCAAGGCGTCGAAACCTTGTTCGCCTGTGCGGATTTTAACCACGTTTTCCACGTCGTAAACGAATATTTTTCCGTCGCCGATGTTACCGGTATGCAGCGCTGCTTCGGCTGCGGAAATTACCTTTTCGACGGGGACAGCGCTTACAACGATTTCCACTTTGTACTTGGGCAGTAAATTCATTTCGTACTTGGTGCCGCGGTACATGGCGGTATAACCTTTCTGGACGCCGCAGCCCATTACTTCGGAAACGGTCATGCCCGTAACTCCGATGGCGTTCATGGCGGCTTTAAGCGCTTCGAATTTGTTGCGGTTGAGTACGATTACCACTTTTGTAAGTTTGGGCTTGTCGTAAGTGCGTGTTTCAACGCTCTTCGTAGCGGCAGGGACAGGAGCGGCGGTCAAAGCATCGCTTAAGGAATTATCATACACGGTGTTTTCCGCAATGTACTCGTCGGCGGTGTGGTCGACGTAGTCAAATCCCGCATAAGCGGATACAAGGTTGTGCTCGTAAAGGTCCAGTCCGCCGATTTCCTCTTTTGCCGTTACGCGCAGGCCCATAAACTTTTTAAGCAGGAAGAAAGTAAGCAACATGGTTGCGCCTACCCAAGAAACTACAGTCACTACGCCGAGAATCTGTACGCCCAGATAACCGAAGGCATCCGCCCAACTGCAGTTGCCCGCAATCGCGCCCCATACGCCGTCGTTGATGTTGAATATTCCCGTAAGAACGGTGCCTGCCGCTCCGCAGAAGCCGTGTACGGCTATTGCACCGACGGGGTCGTCGATTTTTACGACCTTATCCAAGAATTCCACTCCGAAAACAACGACGAATCCTGCGATTATACCGATGAAAAACGCGCCGATAGGGGAGACGACGTCGCAGCCCGCGGTTATAGCTACTAGACCGGCAAGCGCGCCGTTAAGGCACATGGATACATCGGGCTTTTTATATCTTATCCAGGTGATGATAAGGCAGGTCGTTGCCGCAACCGCAGGCGCCATGTTGGTGTTTACGAAAACCGTTGCCATCGTTGTGGTCTGACCTATAACGCCGTATGTAGACGAACCGTTGAAGCCGAACCAGCAGAACCAGAGGATAAACACGCCCAGCGCGGCGAAAGTAAGGTTGTGGCCGGGAATTGCACGGGGTTTGCCGTCTTTGCCGTATTTACCGATACGGGGGCCTAGAATGGCTGCGCCTATTAATGCCGACACGCCGCCCACAAGGTGAACCGCAGCCGAACCCGCGAAATCGTGGAACCCAAGGTCCGCAAGCCAGCCGCCGCCCCAAATCCAGTGACCGGAAACGGGGTAAACGATAAGGCTTATTACAATCGAATAAATGCAGTAGCAGGAAAATTTGGTGCGTTCAGCCATGGCACCCGAAACGATGGTAGCCGCAGTCGCGCAAAAGACTGTCTGGAAAATGAGGTGCAGCATATCGTATTCGCCGGTGATGAATCCCGGCGTAGGCACGCCTATTAAACCCGCAATATCCTTGCCGTGCATAAGACCGTAGCCCAATACCCAGAAGACAATCGTGCCCAGGCAGAAGTCCATAAGGTTTTTCATCAGGATGTTGCCCGTGTTTTTCGCGCGGGTAAGGCCCGCTTCCACGATGGCGAATCCCGCCTGCATAAAGAAGACCAGCGCCGCGCCGATCAGAATCCAGACGGTGTCTATGCCTGCGGCAAGCTCGTCCAAAGTCGCGGCAAACAGATTGACGTTTGACATTTTTTATTTGCCTCCTGTATTTAAAAAATTTAATTACCCGAAATAAAAGAAAAGACGCGCAGGTCTATAAGACCTACACGTCTTTGTGTCTTTATATGCCTTATTTAATTAAACCGAGAACAGTAAATCGCTGTAAGTGGGGAAGGGCCAGTATTCTTTGGATACAAGCGTTTCCAAAGCGTCGCAGCAAGCACGCAGTTCCTGCATCGAAGCGAAAACCTTGTCGTGATAGTTGTAAGCGGCAGCCTTTACGTCCTCTATAAGCTTGGCTTCCACCACGATATCCTCAAGCGATTTAAGCGCGGCATAAGCCCTGTCGGTAAGCTCCGAAACACGCGTTGCAAGGTCCGTTTCGGTTCCTGCCTGCAAACCTGCGTTTTTCTTTTCCACGATTGCCTTTGCAAGTTTGGCAGTAAAGGAAATGCAAGCGGGAATTATCTCTCTACCGGCCATTTCTATCATGGTCTGCGCTTCTATGTTAATAAGTTTGGAATAGTTTTCCAGCAGGATTTCTTCGCGTGCGGCAACTTCCTCGGGAGAATAGACATTATACTTTGAAAGCAATTTAACGTTCTTTTCGTCGGTGTAGCGGACAAGCGCTTCGGGCGTGCTTTTAAGATTAAGCAATCCGCGTCTTTCCGCTTCAGCCGTCCATTCTTCGGAGTAACCGTTGCCGTTAAATACGATTCTTCTGTGTTTGACGTAAGTGTCGCGAATGAGTTTTCTGACCTCTTTTTCAAAGTCTTTGGCGTTTTCAAGCCTGGTGGCAAACTCGTCGAATTTTTCGGTTACGGCTGTGTTAATCATGGTGTTGGGACAGGAAATGTTGGAAGTGGAGCCCAACATGCGGAATTCGAATTTATTTCCCGTAAAAGCGAAAGGCGAAGTGCGGTTGCGGTCGGTAGTGTCTTTCATGAAAGCGGGGATAACGTCGACGCCCATGTTCATCGCGGTGGCTTTCTTCTTCTGGTATGACCTGTCTTCTGCCATAGCGTCCAGAATGTCGGTGAGTTCGTCCCCCAGATACATCGAGATAATCGCGGGAGGAGCTTCGTTTGCGCCCAGACGGTGGTCGTTGCCCGCGCTTGCAACGGAAAGCCTGAGTAAATCCTGGTGGTCGTCGACTGCCGCAATTACAGCGCACAACACAGTCAAAAACAGCAGGTTGTCATGCGGATTTTTGCCCGGGTCAAGCAGGTTTTCGCCCTCCTCGGTGCAAATCGACCAGTTGTTGTGTTTGCCCGAGCCGTTTACGCCCGCAAAAGGCTTTTCGTGCAACAGACAAGCAAGATTGTGTCTGTCTGCGATTTTTTTCATGAACTCCATCGTAAGCTGGTTGTGGTCGGCAGCAACGTTGACTACGGTGAAGATGGGTGCAAGCTCGTGCTGGGCGGGCGCAACCTCGTTGTGACGGGTTTTAGCCAAAATTCCCAGTTTCCACAGCTCCTCGTCAAGGTCCTGCATAAAAGCAATGACTCTGGGACGAATGTTGCCGAAGTAGTGGTCCTCAAGCTCCTGTCCTTTGGGCGGTTTCGCTCCGAAAAGGGTTCGTCCCGTAAAGATGAGGTCTTTGCGCTTAAGGTAAAGTTTTTTATCGATTAGGAAGTATTCCTGCTCAGGACCCACCGTTACGGTAACTTTCGCCGTGTTTTTACCGAAAAGCTTTAAAAGCCTTACCGCTTGTGCGGACAGCGCCTCGGTAGACCTTATAAGCGGAGTCTTCTTGTCCAGCACCTGTCCCGAGTAGGAGCAGAACGCGGTAGGAATGCAAAGGGCGCCGTCTTTTATAAACGCGTAACAGGTAGGGTCCCAAACCGTGTAGCCGCGCGCTTCGAAAGTGGAGCGGAGTCCGCCGTTGGGGAAACTGGACGCGTCGGGTTCGCCTTTAATCAGCTCTTTGCCCGAAAAATTCATGATTACGGTGCCGTCGCCCACGGGAGTTATAAAGCTGTCGTGCTTTTCCGCGGTGATGCCCGTCATCGGCTGGAACCAGTGCGTATAATGCGTAGCGCCTTTGGAAATAGCCCATTCCTTCATTTCGTTGGCGATAACGTTGGCGATTTCGGGCGTCAAAGGTTCACCCGCTTTGACAAGCGACTTAAAGGCTTTGTACGTTTCTTTCGGCAGACATTTCTGCATGACCGAATCGTTAAACACAAGGCTGCCGAACAATTCCGGAATTCTGCTCATAAAATTTATCTCCTTTAAAATTTGTTATCCGATTAAATATATAAAGCGCCGCAGGAATTTTCAAGATCCTACAGCGCCTTTGCTGAAATATCGATTGAATTATATTACAGTATCTGTCTCTTATACACATCTGACG
>UQSP01000025.1 GCA_900543755.1 uncultured Eubacteriales bacterium | reverse complement strand
CTACACCCTAGAGTTCGTCGGCAGCGTCAGATGTGTATAAGAGACAGGTCAGATAGAGGAGGTTTTTGATGAAAATCGGAAAATTGAAAAACATTCTGATTGTGTGCGCTTTGGCCGCCGTAATTGCGCTGAGTATATTTGCGGTCTCAATTGCGGTTTCGCAACGCGATAACCTTTCGGCAGGTGCGGATACGGCTGCGGCAACACTCGGAAGCGAGTATCTTGTAGGGACGGAGGTCGAAATTCCCGATTATTCGTTCGACGTTGCGGGCGGAGCGGTGACAGCAACCAAAACCGTTTATTTCCCCGACGGCCGCGCTTTTCGTGCGGATAAGGTTACTCCCGACGTCATGGGATATTACACCGTAGAATATTCCGCAGACACATCGGAAGGATTTAAGACCGAAACAAAGAAGTTTTACGCTTACAGTAATCTTTACGAAACAAAGGGTATTAAATCCGAGACTTATTACGGCGCGCACTCTCTTACGCCCAATAACCAAGGCCTTATCGTAAGCTTGGCAAGCGCAGGTACCTTCCACTTTAACGGAATTATAGACTTAAGCAAATTGACGGCTTTGGATAAACTGTTTTCGTTTTACGTTACGCCCGAAAAGCCCGGAGAAATGGATACATATACGTTAAGGTTTACTTTTACCGATATCTACAACTCCGATAATTATCTGACCATAATCATCAACGCTTCGCGCGACGGAATCGGTCACGGCGTTGCATATATTCAGGCGGGTACCAACTTCCAGCCCACAACCGGTATAGAAGCAAACCAAAATAAAATCCACCGTAACAATATTTACGGTTTTCCGGCAAACTTCTCGTTTTACGGTTCCGATAAATCGGGCGTCAGCAACGAATCGTTTCTTGTCAACAATAAGATAGAAATTTATTTCGATGCCGCAAGCAAACAACTTTTAAGCAAAACCAATTCAATGAACAACAGTTTGATTGTGGATTTTGACGACCCGGCATATTTTTCGGACCTTTGGAACGATTTCTTCACCACGGGTGAGGTTACAATGAGCGTCAGTTCCGAAAATACGATTAAAACTTCTACTAACCTTGTATTTACCGAAATTGCCGGTTACGACCTGACCGATAATAAACTTGTAGATAAACAAGACCCCGTAGTTACGGTAAATAACCTCGGATACGAAACGTTGCCCGACGCGGTTTTGAATAATCCTTATCCGATGTTTGAAGTTACCGCTCTTGACCAGTACAGCGGCGAGCTTAACGCTACTGCAAAGGTCTATGAAAACTACGGCAGCCCCTCTCAGATAGAACTCGACGTTGTGGACAATGTGTTTGTTCCCACGCATACGGGCAAGTTTTTTGCGGTTTATTCTGCAAAAGATTATTCCGATAACGTCGGCGAAGTTATATACGAAATTAACTGTGTCGCTCAAGGCAATCCCATTACTTTAAACGTTTCTTCCGACAGGGAGGATACCGGTTATGTGGGTACCTATATTGAAGTTGCCGAATCAACCGCTACCGGCGGCAACGGCAAAATAAATATAGAAATCAAAGTTGCCGATTCGGACGGAAACGAAGTGCCGCTTGAAAACGGAAAGTTCAAGCCCATGAAAGCAGATATTTATACCGTAGATTACATTGCCAAAGACTTCGTTTCGCAGAAAAAGCCGTATACGTATACCGTTCAGGTTTCCGTAAGCGATAAGCCGGTATTCGACAGTGAAGCCATGTTGCCGAAATATATAATTTCCGGTTACGAATATCAGCTGCCCGCGCTTACCGCGTACGATTATACCGCGGGCGGCGCAGAAGTCACTGCCGAAGTGGAGGTTACCGACGACGACGGAACGCGCACTTTAGGGGCGGACAACAAAGTTACTTTCAAAGTCAACGAGCCGGGCGGAAAAAGAGACATCCGTATCAGCTACAAAGCGTCAAACGGAAACGGTACCACACCTGTTTATTACGACCTTACCGCATACAACGTTTATAATTCTTTGGGCAGACTGGACATGAGCAGGTATTTCGTCGGGGAAAACATTATCTCCGAGCCCGCTGCTTCTTATGTGGCGATAACCGCAAAATCCGGCAACGAAACTGCTGATACTATGTTTATAAATTCGCTTGTTGCAAACGGACTTACTACTACTTTTGAAATCGACCCCGCAAAGAGCCAGTTCGGAAGACTTAACATATATCTTACCGATTCTGTTAATCCCGCTCAGCAAGTAAAATTCAGCTTCAGAAAGACCATGACGTCGGCAAAATTCAGCATTAACGACGGCAACGAATACGATACCGATTCGACTTTCACCGGAAGCGTTACCGAATTCCTCATTAATTACAGAGATGAAAGAGTAAGTATCGACAACACCTCTTTCATGGCGATAAACGATTACCTCGGCGGCGGAGTGTTCGAAGGATTTTCTTCCGGTAAGGTTTATATGCGCATTGAGATGGCTGAGATTACGGGAGAAAGCTCTTTCAGAATGAAAAATATCAGCTCGCAGGTTATAAACAATGCGATTCTCGACCGCGTAGGACCTCGAATTGTACTTAACGGTACATACGGAGGAATGTACGATATCGGTTCGACCATATCGCTTCCTTCGGCAATTGCGGGCGACGTTCTTGACCCGGACGTAAACGTTACCGTAACGGTAACCGATCCCGACAGAAAAGTGGTGACAGCCAAAGACGGCACAAACATGCTTGCCGTCCCCGCGGACAAAGCTTATGAATTCGAAGTTTCTTCTTACGGCGTTTATTTGGTTTCTTATTATTCCGAAGACGCCGGCGGAGAATACACCAACTTTACTTTCTCGGTTTCCGTTATGGATAAGGAAGCGCCTGTCATTACGCTTTCCCGCGAAAACGTGACGACAGCCAAAGTCGGCGAAACGGTCGTTATCGCATCCGCTACCGCAACGGATAATCTTGACGCCGCGGAAAACATCACCGTAAAACAGTATCTGGTTATACCCGGCGGCAGAGTTATGTCCGTGCCCGGCAATTCCTTTGTGGCTAACGAAGCTGGCGAATATATCGTAAGGTATTTTGCAATGGACAGCGCAGGCAACTTTACTATTGTCGAAAACGTTATCGTTGTTACGGCTTGACAGGGGGAGGAAATTAAAAGATGAAAAAATTATTGAAAAAAATAGTTTTGTTTATGATTTGTGCAATGATGTTATTTACGGCAGGGGCATGTGATACCCGAAACAATCCCAACAATCCCAACAATCCCGGTGACCCGAACGGAGACTCGACAGTCACGGAAAAACCCGTAGACACCGTATCCCCCGACATTTCGGGCAACGACGTAAAGGGTATTCACGAAATAAACGTTACGGAAGGAACTCTCGACTTCGTGACAAACGGAACTTCGGAATACAAGATAGTGGTTCCGGCGGTTAAAAACTTTGCCGAAATCACTACCGCCGCGGACGAACTCGTAAATTTTATCGCTCAGTCCACGGGTGTAGTTCTTCCCGTCGTCAACGACGATACTTTCCAGTATTCCGCGTCTTCCAAAATAATTTCCGTGGGCGATACTCTTGCGCTTGAGGCCAGCGGAATAGAAGTGGATAAGGTTTACCTTACAAGATCGGGTTACCGCATCGTAACCAAGGACAATTCGGTATTCCTTATCGGCGGCGGTGACTTCGGTACTCTTTACTCGGCTTACGAATTTCTGCACCATATGGTAGGGTTTGAGACTTATGCCGCGGACGAAATCGCAATCGAGCGTCATGAATCCCTTAAGCTTAAGAATTTCGACGTTACGGATATTCCCGATTTTACATACCGCATGACCAATTACGGCGCACAGCGTAACGACAATCAGGCGGCGCAGCGCATGAGAATGAATCAGGAAAGCGCTACCAGCGGCAAAGTCTGGATGGGCCCCGATAACATGACGTGGCACAATACTTTCGCGTATTTGCCTAAAAGCAAGTACGGTACCAACACCAAATGGTACAGTGTTGACGGTAAGCAGCTCTGTTTCCTTGCAAGAGGCTATGAAGAAGAGCAGAAAAAAATGTTCGACGCCTTTATGGCAGAGTTTATTAAGGTGGTCAATGCTAATCCCGAAGTAGACAACATCACAATAACGCAGCAGGACGTAAACGTATGGTGTACTTGCGAAGCATGTACGGCGGAAAAAGAAAAATACGGTACCGACTCGGCTACAATAGTCAAGTTCTGTAACAAAGTTTCCGTCGCGCTCGAGGAATATTTCAACGAAAATCCTCAGTATAAGCGCAATGTAAACATCTTGTTCTTCGCTTATCATAAAACCGAGACTGCGCCCGTAAAAATTAACGAAAACGGTGAATTCGAGCCTATCGACAACTCGGTAATCTGCCGCGACAACGTATATTGCTTCTATGCGCCTATATTCGCCAATTACACCTATTCGTTCTATGACGGCGAAAACAAGACTTATGCCGATACCATGGACGCGTGGTGCGTGCTTTCCAAAAAGCTGTATTTGTGGATTTACAGCACAAACTTCGGCAATTATCTTGCACCTTACAACAGCTTCAACAGCATGCAGGACAATTACCAGTTCTCCAAAGCGTACAATGCAAGCTACATGTTCGACCAGGGACAGTGGAACCAGAATGCTTCCACCGGTTTCGGTAATCTCAAGGCATACCTTAACGCTAAACTGCAATGGGACGTCACTCTTGATTTCAACGCTCTGGTAGACGATTTCTTCGCTAATTACTTCAAAGACGCATCCGAGCCTATGCTTGATATGTTCAACTATTACCGTACATGGATGGCTTATCTTGAAAACGAACTGAAAATAGAGGGCGTACTCGGACAGACGATTACCACCTCTCAATATTTCCCGCAAGGCACGCTTAATACGATTTTATCGTTTGTAGACAAAGCTTACGAGGCAATCGAGCCGCTTAAGTCCACAAATATTTCGCTTTACAATACGATTTACGACCGTATCTGCCTTGAAAGCATCGCTTACCGCAAGATGCAGATAGATCTTTATCCTCATATGTATACCGACAAGCAGATAACCGAAATGAAAAAATCCTTTAAGGACGACTGTGTGCGTATAGGCGTTAGCAAAAGCAGTGAAAGCGTAGATATTACCGATTTGTGGACCTCCTGGGGATTGTAATTAAGTCTTCTTCATACTCCTTATTTTTTCCGTTTTCCCCGGTGGGCGTCAATACGCTTACCGGGGGGAATGCGAAATAAAATTCTTCAGATTATGCACTAAACGTATATGGCAGGAAATCAACAGGAATAGACGTAACCCTATCTATAAGGTTGCGAACATTTATAAATTGTTAGAAAAGGAGGGAAAATCAATCAATGAAAAAACTGTCGAAAATTACGGTTTTCGTCCTGGCGTTCGCGCTTGCTCTGTTTACTTTCGTGGCGTGTAAAAACGACCCGAAAGTTACGATAGAGCTTGACAGGAATCAGGCGGAACTTACCGTAGGCGGTACCGTTCAGCTTACCGCAACGACCGAATCAAAAGAGGCGGTCGTTTGGTCAAGTTCGGACGAAAACGTCGCTACCGTAGACGGCGGTCTTGTTACGGCTGTTGCCCAAGGCACCGTGACGATTACCGCAACCGTGGAGGGAGTAAGCGCTTCCTGTACTGTCACGGTAAAAGAAGCCACGCCTCAGTCTTCGCTTACTCTTGACAAGACGACGGCAAACATGGACCTTTATGAATCGCTTACGCTTACCGCAACCAAGCATAACCTTGAAGGCGACGTAACGTGGTCTAGCTCCGACCCCGCCAAGGCAACGGTGGAAAACGGTGTGGTAACCGCGCTTAAAGAGGGTGAAGTTACCATTACTGCAACGGTGGGTTCCGTCAGTGCAACCTGCGTCGTCAAGATTACATCCAGCGGTCAGATACCCATGCTTTCGGTTAACCGCGAGAACGTGGTGATAAAGACCGGTCAGTCCATTACCGTAATTCCTACCATGAAGTACAAAAACAAAACGGTAGAAGCGACTTACGAGTGGTCTACTTCCGATCAGAGCAAAGCAACGGTCGATAACGGTGTTATTACGGGCGTGGCTTACGGCGCGGAGCCGGTAATAATAACCGTCAAGGCAACTTACAACGGCTTTGTCGCAACAAAGATCATAACCGTTACCGTAACGGATAACGTCACGTTTACTTTAAGCAAAAACAGCGTTAATCTTGCTGTAAGTACGCCTCCGGGAACGGATTACATCGTCAGCGATACGATTACGGCTTCTGTTATCGACAATAACGAAACGATAAGCAATCCCACGATTGAGTGGAGCAGCGAAAACGAAAAAGTGGCAACGGTTGAAAACGGCACGATAACCGCCGTGGGAGTAGGCAGCACGGTAGTCAACGCCGTTTATACTTCCAAAGCCAACATCCCGTTTAGGCTTACTGTGCAGGTCAACGTAGAACTGCCCAAAGTGGAATTAGCGGGAAGACAAGTCATCGACCTTAACGCCGACGAGGAAAGCACCGTTTCGGTAGATCTTAACGGCTCGGGCATCTCCGCCGATGAAGTCGTTAAAGTGGCGGAGTTAGTTAACGGAGTAGTTTCTTCTCCCGTAGACTTTACGGTTTCGGGTACTTCGCTTGTTTTCAATAAAGACGACTTGCGCACCGGCGAAAAAGTTTTCCGCATCGAAACTGACCTTGCGGCTTACGTTTCCGACGTTATTATCGCAACCAAAATTTTCTACACCGCTGAAGACCTCGACAATATGTGGAAGTATGCGGCTGCAGATAAAGATACGGTAGTCATGCTTGATAAAGCCAAACTTACGCCTGAGCAAATCAGCTCCGTCAACGGCGGCGACTGGGGTACTATCGATCAGTTCGGCGGCAAAGTTTATAAATACGGCGGCTATTATATGCTGGGCAAAAGCATCCAGTATAACAAGACCATTGTCGGCTGGTGCGAAAGATATGCTTTCGGTAACTTCGACAACAACTATCCCGGTCTTGATTTCAGCCCTAACAATGCAACCGACATCGGTTTCCACGGCACTTTCAACGGTGACGGATATGCCATTTACGGCATGACGACGGCGGCAGCCAACAGCGGCTTTGTAGGAACGCTGGGCACGGGCGGCGTCATCAAAAACGTTTCCTTTATCAACGCCAAAGCCGTTGCCAACAGCGGTATAGTTTCTTCCATGAACGCAGGCACTATCGAAAACGTATACGTTCAGGGTACGACCGCGGGCGGCAACGCAGGCTGGGGATATGCCGGCGCTTTGGCAGGCAAATGCTCCGCTACCACTAAATTTATCAACGTTGTTCTTGACGTTACGGTTGGTTTAGGTGACAACAACTCGCTTGTTGCGGGCGGCGGTGCATCCGGCATGATCGTAGAAAACGTGATTGCCATAGGCAGCAAAGGCGGCGAAAAAGCACCCTTGTTCGTTAAAGACGCTCAGGGTGAATCAAACATCAAATATTACAAAAATATTGACGAAGTCATTGCCGATACCGAGAAAGATTATTCAGCTTTCAGTTTCGAAGGCAGCGTGTGGGATATTGAGGGTAATCTGCCCGTAATGATAAATACCTACAAAGACCTTGTCAAAATCACCAATGAAGGCGAAGTTTCGCTTTATAAAGGCGAATCTTACCAGGTTTACTGCACGGACAATAACGTTATTTATTCCGTAGTGGGCGAGCCTGAAGGGTTTGCGATTTCGGATACGGGACTTTTGACCGTCCCCGCCGAAACGGATGTCACTTCCGTAACGGTGCGTGCAACGTCAAAAATCAGCCCGTCTTTCTACGACGACTTTACGATAAATATCAAAAACGTGTCACTTATAGACAGAACTTCTGTTGTTTCTGCCGAATGGTCTCTTGAGTCCGCGGAAGATTACGTTTTGAAGATTGACGGTTTCACCGGAAATATCGATAACGTAAGCTGCGACGGAGAAGACATTGCGGGCGTTACCGCGTCGGGCGAAACGTTTACTTTCCCCAATGCGGCAGTCAAAGCTTTAGGCTATGGCGAAAAAGTTCTGGAGATAACCTCCGGCAACAATCTGTATCGCGTCAAAGTTATCAATGTAACCAAAGAAATCTCCACTCCAAAAGATTTAGCGGCGCTCGAATCCTTTGTGATCGATAACGGCGACGGCACGGTAGGCGGTTACTTCACGCTTGGTGGCAACATCGATATGGAAAACGCAGAGGTTGCGGGCGTAGGCTCGTCCTCCGACGGCGTAAGCTGGGTCAACAAGTGGGTAGGCACTTTCGACGGCAAGGGCTATACTATTTCCAACATGAAAGTTACCGAAACTTACGGCGGACTGTTCAGCTACATCGCGGAAGGCGGCGTCGTTAAGAACGTTGCGTTCGTAGGTGCAGACGTTGCAATGTCTAAAGGCGCGCTTATTGCCAGCCAGTGCGACGGCGAAATCAGCAACGTGTTTGTAAAGGGTAAAATTTCCGCAACGGCAGGCAACGGTAACAATCCTTATCCCGTAGCGCTTGTCGTCAGCCAGATCGGCAACAATGCGGCTATTCAGAACATCTTTGCGATTTCCGACAGCTGGAGCTACGAAGGACTGTTCGGCGGCATGATAATAGCCAATGCAGATGCTGCTACCTGGAGAGACCTTGGTTATGCCAACGTCAAAAACCTTTACAGCGTGGACGCTTACGGCGCTGACACGTGGGTGTGGAACACTGCATATTCGGCGGTAGGCAACAATTATTCCGGTAAAGGCGTTAACAATCCTACTTCTGAAGACAATCAAGCTTTGACCGACACCGATGAGATGATAAGAGCAGGAATTATAAATCAGTCTCAGGACTTCCACGTCAAATCCTGGTACAATTACGGTCAGATGAATACCTGGCTGGCGGAAGACAACGAAATTGTGGGACTTGACGGAGAGTATTGGACGACTATCGACGGCGGCAAGCTGCCCATATTTGAGTCTGCAAAGGAGGCAATGCTTGCAAAAATAAACGTTAAAACGCTTCATGCCGTTTCTTCTGAAAGAAGCGAAGCAGTTGCGGGAGAACAATTGGAACTCATAAGTTCGGTTTCCAGTTTCCACCCGACGTTTACGCTGAAAGAAGAAGTGGACGGAGTCACCCTTGAAAACAATATTCTCACCATAGACAAGGGAGTTACTCACGGCGCGGAAATCACTATACTCGGTAACAGTGCACTGTTCGGCCAGGTAAACGTGGAAAGCACTGTGACCGTTACTAATCTCGAAGTTGTGGATAAAACCGAAACTTTGCTTGATTACGTTGACATCAACGGCGAATCCGACACTGTTCTTACGATAGAAGGACTTACCGAGGCGGTTGACAGAATTGTTTACGGCTCTACCGTTATAGAAGTTAAGAGCACCGAGGGCGAAAACGTAACCGTTGAGGCAAATAAGTTTAATGTTCTTCCCGTAGGAGAAGAGTCGATTATCAGCATTATTACCGGAACCAAAATGTATCGCGTAAAACTGTTTGCGGTATCCAAGATAATCACCAAAAAGTCGCACATGGCTTCTCTTGAAAGCTATGTCAAAGACAACGGTGACGGTACCGTTTACGGCTACTTCATTGTGGACGCCGACATCGACATGGAAAACGCTACCATTTCGGGCGTAGGCTCTTATAACAACGGCTGGATCAAGAAATTCAGCGGCACGTTTGACGGACAGGGACACACCATTTCCAACTTCACCATAAACGAAAGCAACGGCGGCATATTGTCCTGCATGGTTGAAGGAAGTGTATTCAAAAACGTTTCGCTTATAAACGTTATCAATCGCAGCCAGAGCGGTCTTGTCGTTACCGAACTTAACGGAACCGTTTCCAACGTGTTCGTTCAGGGACAGCTTTTAGGCGGCTCGGCAAACTGGGCTCCCGGTTCGTTGCTCGTTTCCAAAATGGCTGATACCGGTAAAATCGAAAACTGCGTGGTCGTTGTGGAAAACTTTGACGATGCTTTACAGTGCGGCGGCGCTTTAATCGGTAAATTTGGCGGCGCAAGCAAAGATATCAGCAACAGCGTTGCAGTCATACTTTCTCCCGGCACATTGTACGCCGTTGGTACTCAGGAAGGTAAAAACATAAACGGCGCAGAAGGTATTGCTTCCGTCAAAACGTTTATCGGTGCGGACGCTTATAACGAGTGGCGCAGCGGCGGCGATTACAACGCCGAAGTGGACGGCTGGCTTTGGGACGAAACGTCCGGCGAATCCGTCATCGGAAAATGGCTTGCCGATACCACGGTAATCACTACCGAGGCTCAGGAAATTTCCCGCGGCGGTTCGCTCCAGCTTACCTCGAAAGCATCCCAGGTTAACTGGTCTATTCAAGATGAGGTCGAAGGAGTTACGATTTCCGAAACGGGTCTTGTCAAAGTCGATTTAAGTGCAGTCGGCAACACCGAATTTACCGTTGTATTAACCAATAAATTCGATACTTCCATAACGGACGAAGTGACTTTTACCGTCGGTAAGTACGAAGAGGTAAGTCTCGGTTCCGAATCCGTCGGCACTCTTGTACGCGACGACTCGACCGCTGATCAAACTCTGACTATAGAAAGTGTCACCGGCAATGTGGAAAGCGTTTACGTAAACGGTCAAGAAGTTAGTATTACTGCCGACGGCAACAGCGTCACTTTTGCCGACAGCGTAGTTGAAACGTTTACTTCCGGTAATTTGCCTGTCAGCATCTATACCGAGGATAAGGTTTATACAGCTGTAATTTCCGTCAAGAAAGTCATTTCCACGACGCAAGAGTTTGCGGCTCTTGAATCTTTCGTTACGGTAAAAGGAGGCAACGCGGACGGCTGGATAGAACTTGGCGGCAACATCGATATGGAAAACGCGGCGGTTGCGGGCGTAGGCTCGTCTTCCGACGGCTTCAACTGGGTCAACAAGTGGGTAGGTACTTTCGACGGCAAGGGCTACACGATTTCCAACATGAAAGTTACCGAAACTTACGGCGGACTGTTCAGCTACATCGCGGAAGGCGGCGTCGTTAAGAACGTTGCGTTCGTAGGTGCAGACGTTGCAATGTCTAAAGGCGCGCTTATTGCCAGCCAGTGCGACGGCGAAATCAGCAACGTGTTTGTAAAGGGTAAAATTTCCGCAACGGCAGGCAACGGTAACAATCCTTATCCCGTAGCGCTTGTCGTCAGCCAGATCGGCAACAATGCGGCTATTCAGAACATCTTTGCGATTTCCGACAGCTGGAGCTACGAAGGACTGTTCGGCGGCATGATAATAGCCAATGCAGATGCTGCTACCTGGAGAGACCTTGGTTATGCCAACGTCAAAAACCTTTACAGCGTGGACGCTTACGGCGCTGACACGTGGGTGTGGAACACTGCATATTCGGCGGTAGGCAACAATTATTCCGGTAAAGGCGTTAACAATCCTACATCCGATGATTTAAATTCGGTAACCGACACCGACGAAATGATAAGAGTAGGACTTTTGACCGAAGAAAAGGATTTCCATGTCAAATCCTGGTACAACTACGGTCAGTTCGAAGCCTGGATTGCAGAAGAAAGCAACGCCATCGTCGGTCTTGACGGCGAATATTGGACTACTACCGAAAAAGGTTATCCCGTGTTCGTGTCCTGCAAGGATTTGGTTCAGCTTGGAACTGAGGCCTGAAGCGTAAAAAAGCGAAAATCCTGACTTTTTAAGATTTTCGTAATGAAAAACAAAAACTCCCTTCCCGTATTTCGGGCGGGGAGTTTTTTATTCTTAAAAATATTTTTAAGAACGTATTTATCGGGAATTATTTTTTATGATTTATGTTCGTTAATTAATCCGAAGGTACAATAAAATCGGCTTCACGTAAAAAAAGCAATACATACAAACGGTATTATTATTGACAAGAATAAATCATCGGACAAAAGCGACGTTTGCTTAGATTCAAAAGAGGCGAAACGTGTGATAATTTTGTTCGGCAAGATAATATGCGGCGATTGATGCCGGGAAACAATTTGCTTAAATTCATTTATTTTTCCGCAGATACATTTATAAAGAAATACCCGCCTTAAGGAAAGGACGGGTATTTTTCTCGTAAATATCTAACTTATTAAAACGAATATTCGGTAATTTTAATATTGTCAGTTATATTTGGGCAGCCAGTCGCCGTGCGCTTCGAAAAGGTCGTCGCACATTGCCTTGATGTCGTCCATGGAAAGCTCCGCCTTGGTGTGCGGGTCAAGGTATGCCGCCATGTAAACGTCCTCTTTTTTAAGCGAAACCGCCGCCTGAATGGTCATAAGCTGAACGTTGATATTGGTGCGGTTAAGCGCGGCAAGCTGTTCGGGCAGGCGTCCCACGTGGCAGGGGTTAAGTCCGTTGCTGTCTATCATGACGGGGACTTCCACGCACGCTTCGGGGGGCAGGTTGTCGATAAGACCCGTGTTAAGCACGTTGCCGTGAATGCGGAAGGGTACGTCCGTTTCGCAAGCTTCGATGATGTGCGAGCCGTATTCTTTGGAGCGGGTATGTTCCACGTTGCCGCCGTTGAGAATCTGGTCGCGTTCCTTTGCCCAGCCCTCAATCTGGTTGACGCAGCGGCGCGGATATTCGTCGAGAGGAATGTTGAATTTTTCGATGAATTCGGGATATTTGTCCTTGATGTAATAGGGATGGTATTCGGCTGTATGCTCGCTGCTTTCGGTGTTGTAGTAGCCGAAGTGATTCATCATGTCAAGACGCACCAGGTCGCCTTTGGGACGCACTTCGTTGAATTTTTTCTTAAGCGCGGGGTACAGGTCGTTGCCCTCTTTGTCAGTAAGTTCCAAAAGCCATGCCATGTGGTTGATGCCTGCGATTTTCCATTTGGCATCGTTAAGCTCGGGCATGTCGAGGTTTTTGGCAAGAGAAGGAACGCAGGACTGCACGCTGTGGCAAAGTCCCACGGTTTTGATACCCGTGTAGCGCTGCATGTAACCCGAAAGGATAGCCATGGGGTTTGTGTAGTTAAGGAAAAGCACGTTCGGGCATACGTCCTCCATGATGTCGGCGTACCTTTTCATGACGGGAATGGTTCTCAGTGCCCTGAAAATGCCGCCTATGCCCAGCGTGTCGGCAATAGTCTGACGTAAGCCGTACTTTTTGGGAATTTCGAAGTCCGTTACGGTGCAGGGCTTGTATCCGCCCACCTGAATGGCGTTGATTATGTAGTCTGCGCCCTTAAAAGCCTTTTTAGGGTCTGTGTACTTTTTGACCTTTACGGACTTGTTGTACTTTTTGCGCATCGCCTCGATTATGACGTAAGACTCCTCAAGTCTTACCTCGTCGATGTCGTAAAGCGCGATTTCATAGTCCTTAAGGTCGCTTAAAAGACAATCCCCCAGTACGTTTCTTGCAAATACGGTAGACCCCGCGCCCAAGAATGTGATTTTCACTTTTAGTTCATCCTCCTATTGACTTATTTTTAATAATTTGTTATATTAATCCAAGGACTTAAAGTCCCGATATAACCTTTTTTTCATTCGGTGAAAAGCATGAATGCAAGCAAAAATTACGGTTTTTTATTCCTTGACGGTAAAAGCATCAGTCGCGATATAGAGATTTGCGACGCAGGGTTTGAGGAGTGTGCCCCCGGGCATAATTACGGCCCCACGGTAAGGAATTACTACCTGTTTCACCTTGTTCTGTCCGGCAAGGGCAGGTTTTCCGTCTGCGGAAAAGATTACGAAATCGGTAAGAACAAGGCGTTTTTCATTCGTCCCGACACCCTTCATCAGTACTGCGCCGATAAAACGCAACCGTGGCATTACGTCTGGCTGGGGTTTAAGGGAGCGGGAGCAAAGGCGCTTTCCGACCGCGCTTTAGGTAGTGAAGAAGTAGTTTTCGACGTGGACGCCGACCTTGCCTATGACCTTGAAAGTATTCTCAAGACAAATACGGACACAACCGAAACCCTTTTTAAGCTTACGTCTTTTCTTTACAGACTGCTGGGTGACATATATACCTCGCTCAGCCGCAGCGAAACCGCAAAGCCCGACATCGTGAAAAGCGCGGTAAGGTTTATAGAAAACAACTATTTCCGTCCTTTCGACGTCACTTGGCTTGCCGGCGAACTAGGCATGAGCAGGTCGCATTTTACCACCGTTTTTACCGCCGCAATGAATTGTTCGCCTTACAATTATCTCACGCGCTACCGTATCGGAAAGGCGGAAAAACTGCTTTTGGATACGCATGGTTTTACCGTTACCGAGGTGGCTTACGCCGTGGGCTTTTCGTCGATAGAACGCTTCAGCGAAATGTTCAAGAAATACACGGGCGTGCCGCCGCTTGCTTACCGTAAAAGCAGGGAAGCAAAAGAGATAAGTTTGTCTACGGATATAGAATAGCATATCGGTATAAGGAATGCAACGGCGATAAGTTTTGTTTTTTTATTGATTTGTTCGGTTTTAGGGTTAAGTGCCCGTTATCGCCGCCCTCTTATTACGGCACGCTGATTTCGTTGAGATTTTTTATTAAACGTGTTATAATCTTTTTATATGGAAGTTAAGGACGCAGTACAACTCAATCCGCTTTCTCTGGCGTTTCTGGGAGACGCAGTGTTTACGCTGTTCGTAAGAGAAAAACTTTTGCTCAATCACGACGGCAAGTCGGGCTACCTTCATAAAATCGCAAGCTCTTTCGTCTGTGCGTCCGCTCAGGCCGAAATGCTGGACGCGATTACGGACGAGCTTACTGCCGAGGAGCGCGAAATCGCGCGAAGAAGCCGCAACTGTCACAACACTTCCAAAGCCAAAAACGCGGCTTTAGGCGTTTACAAAAAGGCGACGGCACTTGAAGGCGTGCTGGGATTTCTGAAAATTACGGGTCAGACGGACAGACTTAATTATTTAATGGAAAAATGCGTTTCGGTCAAGGAAAATCAAGGAGGAGAAAAATGAGCAAAGCGGACAAAATATTTTTAAGCAATCTTCACGACATCATGGAAAACGGCTATTCGGACGAGGGTATGCCTGTCCGTCCGCACTGGGAGGACGGTACGCCCGCGCATACCGTTAAAAAGTTCTGTATCGTAAACCGCTACGACCTTCAGGAAGAATTTCCCGTCATCACGGTAAGAAAGACAAATTTCGCCGCGGCACTGGACGAGCTTTTGTGGATTTGGCAGAAAAAAAGCAACCGCGTAAGCGAGCTTAACAGCCACATCTGGGATTCGTGGGCGGGCGAGGACGGAACCATCGGCAAAGCCTACGGCTATCAGCTGGGCGTGAAGCACAAGTATAAAGAGGGTTATTTCGACCAGGTGGACAGGGTGATTTACGACCTTAAAAACAATCCCCAGTCAAGGCGCATAATGACTAACATTTACGTCCACGCCGACCTTCACGAAATGAACCTTTATCCTTGCGCGTACTCCATGACTTTTAACGTGACGGGCAACAAGCTTAACGCCATACTCAATCAGCGTTCGCAGGACATGCTTACGGCCAACAACTGGAACGTGGTGCAGTATTCCATGCTTGTAATCATGTTAAGCAAAGTCTGCGGGCTGGAGCCGGGCGAGTTCGTGCACGTCATTGCGGACGCGCATATTTACGACCGTCACATTCCGCTTTGCAAGGAGCTTTTCGAAAGAGTGCAGTACCCCGCGCCCAAACTTGTGCTTAAGCGCGACGTCACGGACTTTTACGACTTTAAAGTCGAGGACTTCGAGCTTCAGGACTATAAATACACGCCCATGGGCAAAAAAATAGAGGTGGCTATATGATTCGCGCGATAGTTGCGGTGGACAAAGAGTGGGGTATAGGCAAAAAAAACGACTTACTGTTTCATCTTAAGGAAGACATGAAGTTTTTCAAAGCGACCACTTCGGGCAAAACGGTGGTCATGGGTAGCAATACGCTTAAGTCTTTTCCGGGCGGCAAGCCTCTTCCCAACCGCGTAAACGTCGTGCTTTGGCCGGGCGGCGTTAAGCGCGACGATTGTATAGTGGCGGACTCGATTGAGGAGCTTAAGCTTGCGCTTGAAAAGTACCGCGACCAAGATATTTTCGTTATCGGCGGCGCAATGTTCTATAAAACCATGCTGCCTTATTGCAAAGAAGTTCTTGTAACCAAAGTAAACGCATCCGGCGGCGCGGAAGTCTTTTTTCCCGACCTTGACCAAATGCCCCGGTGGCGGTGCGTTTATACTTCTCCTGCCGTTAAGGACGGGGAATATACGATAAATTTCACCACTTACGAAAACAGTTCTCCGTCGGACTTTTTCGCAGAATAATAAGGTCGTAATCCTGAGAATAAGCCGAAAGCGTTTTACGCGATTTTGCGGATTTTTAAGCCGTTTTCCGTCTTGACGCCATCGGCATTGATTAACCGCTGCGAGTTTCAGTCGTTTGTCAAAAAAAAAGGAAACCGCTGTCGGACTTATAAAAAATTTTCTCAAGGGAAAAAATCACTGCAGAAATCATTTCACATCAAGGAAAGTAAAAACAATGAAAGTAATCGGACGTAACGCCGTTACCGAGGCGTTGAAATCGAGTTCCACCATAGACAGGCTGATAGCCGCGCGCGACCTCAAAGACGCGGGCGCACAGCGCATAATCAACGACGCGAAATCGCGCGGTATTAAAATTTTTTTCTACGATAAAGAAGTGCTGGACCGCGAGGCGGCGGGTAAAAAGCATCAGGGGTTCATCGCGGAAATAACCGACTTTAAGTACTGCGAAACGGAGGATATTCTCGCCCTTGCCGAAAAGCGGGGAGAATCGCCTTTTATCCTCATTCTCGACGGAGTGGAGGACCCGCATAACCTCGGAAGTATTCTGCGCGTTGCCGAGTGCGGCGGCGTGCACGGCGTGATTATTCCCAGACACCGCAGCGTGTCGGTAAACGATACGGTGGTTAAAGTGTCGGCGGGGGCGGCGGCGCACATGCTTGTCGCGAAAGTCACCAACATAAACGATGCAATAGATTTTCTTAAGGAAAGGGGCGTTTGGGTATATGCCGCGGATATGGACGGCGACGACATATACAAGACCCGCCTTACGGGCGCGGCGGCGTTTGTCGTGGGCGGCGAGGACAGCGGAGTAAAGCGTCTTACCAAGCAGAAATGCGACGGCGTCGTTGCACTTCCCGTGCGCGGCAAGGTCAATTCTTTAAACGCGTCGGTCGCGGCGGGACTTGTAGTTTACGAGTATATCAGGCAAAATTTCGTAAAGTAATCGAAATTACGCCGTAAAACCAATCAAAAACGCAGTAAATAAACAGTTTTCGCTTGATAATTGCGTTTCAATCGTTTATAATAATTATCGGTGCGTTTTAAGCGAATGTGCGACTAAACGCCGAATTTTATCAGAAAAAAATCAAACAAGGAGTTACATAATCATGAGAAAGCCGATTATTGCGGGCAACTGGAAGATGAACAACACGAAAGCGGAAGCGGAAGAGCTTCTTACCGCGCTTAAGCCGCTTGTAAAAGACGTCAAAGGCGTGGACATTGTGGTGTGCGTGCCTTTCACGGATATAGAAAAAGTGAAAAAGCTTGTCAAGGGCAGCAAAATCCGCGTGGGCGCGCAAAACGTTTCCTGGGCGGACAAGGGCGCGTTTACGGGCGAAATCAGCGCGGCAATGCTTATCGAGGCGGGCGCGGAATACGTCGTAATCGGTCACAGCGAACGTCGTCAGTACTTCGGCGAAACGGACGAAACCGTCAACAAGCGTACCGTTCAGGCGCTTAAAAACGGACTTAAGCCCATCGTTTGCGTGGGCGAAACGCTTTCCGAGCGCGAGGGCGGCTTTACCGAGAGTGTTCTCTATAAGCAGATAGAGGGTGCTTTCGAGGGCATCGACGCCGAGGACGCAAAGAAAATCGTCGTCGCTTACGAGCCCGTCTGGGCTATCGGTACGGGTAAAACCGCGACCAGCGAACAGGCTAACGACACTATCAAGTTTATCCGCAAAACGCTTGCCAAAAAGTACGGAAGAGCGGCAGCAAACCGCGTGCGCATTCAGTACGGCGGCAGCATGAACGCCAAAAACGCGGCGGAGCTTATGGCGATGAGCGATATCGACGGCGGACTTATCGGCGGCGCGTCGCTTAAGGCTCAGGACTTTTCCGTGGTAGTCAAGGCGGGCGTCAAGGCGTAATTTTTTACGCGTAAAAACGGAATACTTAATTTCGGAGTACATTGACTATGAAAAAAACTGACGCTATTATTATCATGGACGGCTTCGGCTACAGGGAAAGCGAAAAGAGCAACGCCGTCAAAAAATGCGGTATTCCCTATATAACTTCTCTCATGCAAAAATATCCGCACACGCTTATCGAGGCAAGCGGAAGAGCAGTGGGGCTTCCCGCGGGACAGATGGGCAACAGCGAAGTGGGTCATCTTAATCTCGGCGCGGGCAGAGTTGTATACCAGGACATCACCAAAATAGACAAGGCAATCGAGGACGGCGAGTTTTTTACTAATCCCGCATTCTTGGGCGCCGCGGAAAACGCAAAGAAGAACGGTACCGCGCTTCACCTTGTGGGACTGCTGTCCGACGGCGGCGTTCACAGCTCCAACGAGCATCTTTACGCGCTTTTGGAGTTCTGCAAACGCGAGGGACTTAATAAAGTTTACGTCCACTGCGTGACCGACGGGCGCGACGTTCCGCCCGACAGCGCGGCGCATTACGTTGCGCTTTTAGAGGAAAAAATCAAGGAAATCGGCGTAGGTAAAATCGCTACCGTCGTGGGAAGATATTACTACATGGACCGCGACAACCGCTGGGAGCGCGTAAAACAAGGCTACGACTGCGTGTTTGCGGGCGTGGGCGCAAATTATAAAACGGCGGAAGAGGGCATCAAAGCATCTTACGAACAAAAGGTATTCGACGAGTTCATAAAGCCCGTCGTTGTGGACGGATATAAGGGCGTAAACGCAAACGACTCCGTTATCTTCTACAACTTCCGTTCCGACCGCGCAAGAGAGATTACGCGCGCCGCCATTTACGAGGACTTCGATTTGTTCGAGCGCGAGGGCGGCTATAAGCCCGTTTATTACGTGGGCATGACTCAGTACGACGCCACGTTCACGAACATACACACCGCTTTTGCCCCGCGCGAACTTAAAAACACGCTGGGCGAATATCTGGCGCACAAGGGATTTACTCAGGCAAGAGTTGCCGAAACGGAAAAGTACGCGCACGTCACGTTCTTCTTCAACGGCGGCGTGGAAAAGCCTAACGACGGCGAACAGCGCGTGCTGGTAGCCAGCCCCAAAGTCGCGACTTACGACCTTCAGCCCGAAATGAGCGCGCCCGAAGTTGCACAAAAGGCGCTGGAAGTAATAGGCAACGTGGACGTGCTTATCCTTAACTTCGCCAACTGCGACATGGTGGGACACACGGGCGTGTTTGACGCGGCGGTAAAAGCCGTTAAGACCGTGGACGAGTGCCTTTCCCGCCTTATACCCGCGATTCAGGCGACGGGCGGAACCGCGCTTGTCACCGCCGACCACGGCAACGCCGAGCAGATGACTTTCGATGACGGTTCTCCCTGCACCTCGCATACTACCAATCCCGTGCCGTTCATACTTGTCGGCGACAAATTCGAAAGCGCCGAACTCAAAAAGACGGGTGCGCTTTGCGACGTTGCCCCCACGCTTCTGGACGTGATGGGAGTAGCTAAACCCGAGGAAATGGAAGGCGAAAGCCTGATTGAAAAACGGTAAAGGTTTTATAAGGTCGGAAAAAAGGAAAGAAGTTTTCCCTTGCCCGACCTTTTTCTTTATAAGCGGTTGATTAAATCAAGCGGTTTAAGTAAATTACGGCTGATTTTATAATTTTTATCTTTAATTCGGAGAAGAGCAAAACATGAAAATTTACGACGACGTTACCGCCCTTATCGGCAAAACTCCGGTAATACGCGCTTCGCGTTTTGCTATAAAGGCAGGCGTAAACGGAGAATTTCTGGTAAAAGCGGAAAGTTTCAACCCCTGCGGTTCGGCAAAAGACCGCGTGGGATTCAATATGCTTGTCGAGGCGGAAAAAAGCGGTAAACTGAAAGCGGGCGGCACGGTTATCGAGCCTACCAGCGGCAACACGGGCATAGGACTTGCCATGGCGTGCGCGGTACGCGGATATAAACTGATACTCACCATGCCCGAATCCATGAGTGCCGAGCGGCGCAAAATCCTTTCCGCGTTGGGCGCCAAGCTTGTGCTTACGGAGGCAAAAAAGGGAATGCAGGGCGCTGTGGAAAAGGCGAAGGAGCTGCTGACCTCTACGGAAAACGCTATTATTCCCGACCAGTTTTCCAATCCCGCCAATCCCGAAATTCACGAAAAGACTACGGCTGAGGAAATAATAGCCGACCTTGACGGAAAACTCGACTTTTTTGTCGCAGGCGTAGGCACGGGCGGCACGATTTCGGGCGTGGGAAAAACGCTTAAAGCGCGCGTTGACGGCGTAAAAGTCATCGCGGTGGAGCCGTTTGATTCGCCTCTTATTTCCAAAGGGTACGCGGGCGCGCACAAACTTCAGGGCATAGGCGCCAATTTCCTGCCCGCAACCTTAAATAAAAGCGTCCTTGACGACGTCATTGCCGTAAAGACGGAGGAAGCGTATTTTGCGGCGCGTCTTTTTGCCCGCACCGAAGGCTTTACCGTGGGCATTTCGGGCGGCGCGGCGCTGTTTGCCGCAACCGAGGTTTTGAAACGTAACCCCGGTAAGCGCGTGCTTGTCCTTCTTCCCGACGGCGGCGACAGATATCTTTCTACCGACCTTTACGAGTAAGAAAACAATAATTTGCCGTAATCGTTTATTGCGGCACAATCGTGGAAAAAAACGTTACGGTAAGGAAAAACGTTTTAATACGACCGACTTAAGCAGACTTACTTATAAACGGCGAAATAATAAGTCAGCGTCTAAAATGAAAAATCCGATTTTTCCGTTTTTTTTTGCCGCGGCTGATGTTTTTGCGGCGTATGCCGACAAAGGCACGGTGCAACCGTAAGTTTTGGGGATTTATATTATCGGTTGCGATAGGTTTTTTTGAATTTAAAAAGCGATATGACCGCAATTCCTTTTTTAGGATTGCGGTTTTTCTTTTATTTGCGTGTTTTGTTAAAAGCAGGCGTCAGCGGCAAAGTTAAATTTTATTCGGCGTTTTCGTGCAAAAAAGGCGATAAAATTACATCAGTTTCATAACAAAGCAGCCTAAGACGCAGCCCGTGAAAGTGGCTATAAGCGCGACGGGAATGGCGAAACGAAGGTTTTTTATGTCGCTTTTGGAAAAATAAATGCTGGAAACGTAAAAAATCGTTTCGCTCGAGCCGTATATTATCGACGCGCAAAGTCCCACGTAAGTATCCGTGCCGTAAAGAGTGTAGATGTTGTCAAGCACCGCAAGCGCACCCGCGCCCGAAAGCGGACGGACAAGAATAAGCTCCGTCAGCTCTTTGGGAATTCCGAAGAAGTTCATTACGGGTTCTACGGCGTTGCTTACGGCGGCGGAAACCCCGCTCGCCCTGAAAAGTTCCACCGCCATCATGACGGTAAGAAGATAAGGAAAGACTTCCGCCATAAGCGACAGCGCGGATTTGGATCCGTCCACAAATACCGAGTAACCGTTTTTGCGTTTTACAAACGTAATTATGAGGACCGTTAAAAATATCAGCGGAATAACGTAAGCCGTCATGCCTTGCCGCCTTTAGAGGATAAATCGCGTTTTGCCTGCGGGCGAGGGGCCAAAAGCGGCGGCGGAGTAAAATTCGCGCCGTTTGCATTGACGGCTTGTTTCTTTTTCCTTTCGCGCGGTTTTTCGCCGAAAATGCGCGAGAAAAGTTTTACCAAAAGTACGCCCACTACGGTGGAAGTCACGGTGCTTACAATGCAGGGAAGAAGAAACGCCGTGGGCGCGTTGGAGCCGTGCGCTATTCGCATACCTATGACGGTGGAGGGGATAAGCTGCAGCGAGGTTGCGGAAATCACCACCAGCATAATCATGTCGGTCGTGGCGTATTTGGCGCCCTTGTTCATGCAGTTTATGGCGTTGATGCCCATGGGAGTGGAGGCGTTGCCCAATCCCAGAAGATTTGCCGACATATTCATGGAAATGTATTTGCGCGTTTTTTCGTCCGCGTCTTTGAATAAAAGGCGGATAACGGGCTTAAGAATTTTAGCGATAAAATCGGACACTCCCGTTTTGTCCATAAGCGCGAAAAATCCCAGCCAGAAGCCGTAAGTCGCAATAAGCGTCATCGCAAGAGTTACGGCGTTACTTGACCCCGTAAGCATTGCGCGTATCGCTCCGTCGGGGTCGGTGAAAAGCATTGCGACCGTACCCGAAACGAGTATCAGAAACCATATAACGTTCAATATGCAATCCTCTTTAAGCGTTGTTTATATATGTATATTCGGCGTAAAAACAAAATATTTGGCGCGCCGATATTTTAATCGATTGCTTTTTTTCGCCTTAAAGGCTATAATAAACGGGTAACTTGTATTAATTCAGGCGTTTTTCAGGCGGAATTTTACCGCAAAAAGGATTCAGGACTTATGAAAGAGAAAAACAAAAAGTATTACATCACCACACCCATTTATTACCCCAGCGGCAAATGGCACTTAGGCCACAGCTATACCACCGTGTGCTGCGACGCACTCGCCCGTTATAAGCGTATGCGCGGATTCGACGTGTTTTACCTTACCGGCACGGACGAGCACGGTCAGAAGATAGAAAAACGCGCGGCGGAGGCGGGTGTCACGCCCAAAGCGTTTGTGGACGCGCTGGTGGATAATATCAAGGAGCTTTGGTCGCTTCTCGATATTTCCTACGATAAATTCATACGCACCACCGACGGTTACCACGTCAAAGCAGTACAAAAGATTTTCAAGCAGCTTTATGACCAGGGCGATATTTACAAGTCGCGCTACAAGGGCAAATACTGCACCCCGTGCGAGTCGTTCTGGACCGAAAGCCAGCTTGTGGACGGCAAGTGCCCCGACTGCGGCAGGGAAGTCAGCGACGCGGAGGAGGAAAGTTACTTTTTCCGTCTCAGCAAGTATCAGGACCGCATAAAGAAACTGCTTACCGAAACCGATTTCTTAGAGCCGCGTTCCCGTGTCAACGAAATGGTTAACAATTTCATTAAGGACGGGCTTAACGACGTTGCCGTTTCGCGCACCGCTTTTAAGTGGGGTATTCCCGTGGAGTTTGACCCCGGTCACATCGTCTACGTGTGGATTGACGCGCTAAGCAACTATATCACGGCTTTGGGTTACGGCAGTGACGACACAAGCCTTTTCGATAAATATTGGCCCGCGGACCTTCACATGGTGGGCAAGGAAATCGTAAGATTCCATACCATAATCTGGCCCGCTATCCTCATGGCGCTGAATCTTCCGCTTCCCAAAAAGGTCTACGGCCACGGCTGGCTGCTTCTGGGCGGCGACAAGATGAGTAAGTCCAAGGGCAACGTAGTGGACCCGTTTATCCTGGAAAAGCGTTACGGCGTGGACGCGATACGCTACTATATTCTCAGAGAGATTCCTTTCGGCTCCGACGGCGTTTACACCAACGAGGCGTTTATCGGAAGGTTTAATCAGGACCTTTGCAACGACCTCGGCAACCTTACCCGCCGCACGCTTGCGATGAACAAGCAGTATTTTGACGGAAAGGTGGACGATTCGGGCGAAAAGGGCGAATTCGACGACGATTTCATTGCCGAAATAAACGCGCTTGACAAAAAACTCGACGAGGATATAGACAAGCTTAACTTAAGCCGCGCGCTTGAGGATATTTTCGCGGTTATCGACAAGGCAAACAAGTATATCGACAACACGCGTCCGTGGGTTTTATCTAAGTCCGAGGAGAGCAAAAACAGACTTAAAGCCGTGCTTTACAACCTTACGGAGGCGATACGCGTTTGCTCTACCGCGCTTATGCCTTTCATCACCCGCACCCCGAAACTCATTTTCGAAGGATTGGGACTAAAGGCGCCCGAGGTTTTCGGAAACGACCTTAAGTGGGGCGCGGTGAAAAAATACGAAACGCACGAAACGGGAATTCTTTTCCCCAGACTCGACGAAAAAAAGGAGCTTATCGAATTGGATAAAATAGCCGCCGCCGCGGAAAAAGCGGAGAAAAAAGAGGAGAAAAAAGCGGAATCCGTCGTAAAAGGCGACGCTTCCGCAAAAGATAAAACAGCGGTTCCCGCTAAGGAAAAAGCGCCCGAAACCGTAAAAACGGATGAGGACAATCAGGAAGAATACGTCACTGCGGACGAGTTTTTCCGCACCAAACTCGTGGTGGGCGAGGTCATTGCCTGCGAAAAAGTGGAAAAAGCGGACAGACTTCTTAAGTCTACCGTAAAAATAGGCGAAGAAGTAAGGACCATCGTCAGCGGCATCGCCAAATTCTATACTCCCGAGGAAATGGTGGGTAAGCGCGTCGTGGTGGTCAAAAACCTTGCGCCGCGCAAAATACGCGGTATAGAAAGCCGCGGCATGCTGCTTTGCGCCGTAAGCGGCGAGGGCGAAAACGAGCAGCTTTGTCTTGTCCGCCCCGAAAAGCTGATGGACGGGGGCAGCGAAGTATGCTGATAGACACGCACGCTCATCTCACCGACGAGCGTTACGGCGGCGCGAAGGAAATTATCGGTTCGATGCACGCCGACGGGCTGGAAAAGATAATAACGGTAAGCTATAACCTTGAAAGTGCTTACCGTTGCGCGGAGATTGCCCGACTCAATAAGGACGTTTACTGCACCGCCGGAATTCACCCGTCGGACGCGCAGGAGCTTACGTCCGACCCTTCCGAACAGCTTTTAAAGCTTTCGAAAGACGATAAATGCGTGGCGATAGGCGAAATCGGGCTGGATTACTTTTATCCCGAAACCGACCGCGACAAACAGATTTACTGGCTTGAAAAGCAGCTGGACGTCGTACTCAAAAGCGGACTTCCCGTTTGCTTTCACGTGCGCGACGCATACGAGGATATGGACAAGGTTTTAAGCCGCAATGCCGATAAACTCAGAAACGGCGTCGTGATGCACTGCTTTTCGGGAAGCAAAGAAACGGCGCAGAAATACGTAGACATGGGCTTTTACATTTCCTTTTCGGGCTCGGTCACTTTCAAAAACGCGAAAAAGTTTTACGACATCGTGCCCGTGGTTCCGCTTGACCGAATCCTCATCGAAACCGATTGCCCGTACCTTACCCCGCACCCGCATCGCGGCGAAACAAATTATCCGCGTTTCGTGCGTTTTCAGGCGGAAAAGATTGCCGAAATCCTCGGCTTAAGCTTCGAGGAAGTGGAAAAAATCACCACCGACAACGCGTACCGCATATTTACCAAAATGAAAAGAGACTGATTATGAACGAGAATTTCGTATATCGCTACGGCGATAATCTTTATGTAAATCTGACGAATAAATGCTGTAACGACTGTTCTTTCTGCATACGCCGCAACGGCGACGGGATAGGCGACAGCGGCGACCTTTGGCTTAGTCGCGAGCCTGATGCCAAAGAGGTTATAGAGGGAATAAAAAAACACGGCGATTACCGCGAAATAGTTTTCTGCGGCTACGGCGAACCCACTTACAAAACGGACGTAATGGTCGAAGTGGCGGAGTTTGCGCACTCCTGCGGTAAAAAAACAAGGCTTAACACCAATGGCCTCGGCAATCTGATCAACCGTCGCGACATCGTGCCGCTGCTTAAGGGCAGGATAGACACCGTTTCGGTTTCGCTTAACAGCGACAGCGCGGAAGGCTACGACAAAATGTGTCACTCCGCTTTCGGGCTTGCAGCTTACGGCGAGATGCTTTCCTTTACCCGCGAATGTGTTCAGGCGGGTATAGATACCGTCATGACCGTTGTCGCGGTGGACGGCGTGGACGTCGAAAAATGCCGTAAAGCCGCAAAAAGCGCGGGCGCGAAACTCAAAGTGAGGGAATATATCGCCTGATAAACGGCGAAATCTGTTCTTTCGGCTTTTTGCCGCATAAGTTTTTTTAAGCTGACGCGAAACAATATTTGCCGCGCCGAAATTATTATTTGCGGCATTAAAAGCGCGGCGGTGCTTTTTTAATAAATTGTACATATTTGTCTTTTGTTTTTCAGCAATTAAAGTCAATGCGGTCGCGTTGACTTTATTTTTTCGGTTGTTTATAATATTGAATAAATATCTATATTGTAAATACGGAGGTAATATGTTTCAAGCAAAAAAACCTGTTTTCGGCTCTAATTATTATCCCGAGGCGTGGGACCGCAATCTCATCGACGAAGACATTGCGCTAATGCAGTCCATGGGACTTAACTGCGTGCGCATTGCCGAATTCGCCTGGTCGACAATGGAACCCGAGGAGGGGAAATTCGACTTTTCGCTTTTCCGCGAAGTGGTGGACAAGTGCCGCGATAAGGGGATTTCGGTCATCATGGGGACCCCTACGGCGTGCCCTCCGAGATGGCTGACGCAAAAGCACCCCGAAATATTCATGATCACCGTGGACGGCGTAAGGCTTGCGCACGGCGGGCGGCGCGACGTATGCCCCAACAACGAGCTTTACTTAAGCTATTGCGACAAAATCGTGGAAGCGATGGCAAAAGAGTTTTCTCGCGACGAAAACATAATCGGCTGGCAGATAGACAACGAAATCGAACCCGAAATACACGGGCGCGGATGCTGCTGCCCCGTGTGCGAGCAAAAATTCCGCTCTTACTTAAGCGAAGAGTTCGGCGGCGATATTGACAAACTTAACCGCGAATGGGGCAATTATGTCTTTTCGCAGAATTACGACTCTTTCGATCAGGTCGAAAAACCCAATCCTAAAACGTGGACGCACCCGTCGTACCTTTACTGGTGGGGAAAGTTTCAGAACAAAAGTCAGCTGGATTTTATAAAACGCCAGTACGATATTCTCAAAAAGTACGTTTCCGTTCCCGTCGGACACGATTCCATGCCCATATTCAACCTCGATTACAACCGATTAAGCAAGGACATGGACGTCATGCAGTACAATCACTACGATTACGGCGAGAATTTCTGGCGCGCCCAATTCTTTTACGATTATTTAAGGCCCATGAAATCCGCGCCTTTCTGGGCGACCGAAACTTCGTGCTGCTGGAACGGGTCTGCGGAGGCAAACTTCATGCGTCCCGCTAATTTTAACGTCGCCAACGTATGGATGCCGCTTCTTGCCGGAGCGGAGCTTGTAAACTACTGGCTGTGGCGTTCCCATTACGGCGGACAGGAGCTTATGCACGGTGCGTGCGTAAGTTCGTGCGGGCGCCCCTTTCACGTGGCGGGCGAGATAAAAGCATTGTCGCGTCAGCTGTCGGTTGCGGGCGATGTCATTGAGAAATCCCGCGTAGTAAGCTCCCGCATAGGAATTCACGCGGCGTTCACCGCGCACAATATGTATCGTTTTCAAAAAGTCATGCCCGGTTTCGATTATAAAGAATCGCTCATGAACGACGTTTACCGCCCGCTTCTTCGCGCGCATATTCGTCCCGATATACTGACTACCGGCAAAGACGTAAGCGATTATAAACTTATTTTTACCCCTTTCATGCTTAATCTTGACGAAGAAAATCTGGGCGAAAGAATGCTTGAATGGGTTAAAAACGGCGGAATCTGGGTAGTGGGACCGCTTACGGACATTCGCAACCCGTCGGGCGCAAAGTTTACCGACCGTGCCATGGGAATACTTGAAAAAGCGGCGGACGTTAAAATCGAATACACTCTTCCCAAGGGCGAAAAGTATTCTCTGTCGTTTGACGACGGCAAAACGGGCGACACCGTATCGCTTGTTTACGACGTTTTTTCCGTGGGACCAAAAGCTAAAGCCGCGGCTACTTATGCCGACGGAGATTTCGTAAAAGGAAAGTGCGCGATTGCTTCTTCGGATTACGGCAAAGGCAAAATAATAATTTTAGGGACTTTGCCCGACGCGCAAACGCTTACGGAATTGGCGATTGATTCAGCCTTAAAGGCGGGATTAAACGTGCCTTTTGCGGACGCAAGCCCGTCGGTCGTTACGTTTTCCCGTAAAGGCGAAGCAGGCGAGTTTTTCGCCGCCGTGGAAACGGAAAACGCTTCGGCCTTTGCAATTTGTCCGTTTGACGGAGAAAACGTACTCAGCGGCAGATGGTACGCCCGCGGCGAAAGGATAGCGCTTAATCCCTACGATGTACTTATCGTAAAAAAATCCTGATTTGAAAAAATTTTTCCCGTTATCGATTAATGCGGCTTATATTCGTCAGGCGAAAAATCCGATTTGTAAAAACGCCGTAAGACACATTTATGCGTAAACTGACGCCGTACCCGAACTCGTGAGAAATTACAATAAACGTCAACAGGGTTGAAGACTATGATAAAAGCTTACCGATGTATAAAATATCGTTCCGACTTTTATTGCACGAAAAGTCCTGTGTGCGGCGAAAAACAATTTCGATATAAACGGTAAAGTCTTTTAAAGCCGCCTTAGGTTTTTCTTAAATCGGTAAAATTCAGAAAAAAGCGCGAAAAAAAACTCCGTCGCCCTTATTGCGGGATACGGAGTTTTTAGTTAGACAAATTAAATTATTTACTTAAGTACGATTTTACCGAGGTTGCAAACAGCCGCAAGTAATGAGGCAACGCCGCCTATTATCGCACCGTAAGCAAGAGTAAGCGCGTCTTTGATGTCGCCGCCGACAAACGAAATAATCTTGCTTGCGTCTTCGTTGGGCAGAGTGTAGGAAACGGACAGGAAGAAGAAAACTCCCGATATCGCAAACGCCGCCGCCGCGATAAACGCCGCAAATTTACTGCCTTTGCCCATCGCGCTGAGCACCGAAAAGACGATACCCACAACGGCAAGAATATAGGTAAGAAGGTTCATGAACGAGAAATCGAAAACGGTATATTCAAATCCGAGAAGCGACTCCTTGTATCCGAAAGTGATCTGCAGTCCCGTATAGGTGGTGTCCGTATCCTTTATGCCGATTGCGGGCAAAAAGAGCATTACGACAGCCGCAAGTCCCAAGACAGCCGCAACAAAAGAAAGCGGTTTACCTATGCTGCTTTTACGTTTAGCCATAAAATTTCCTCCATTTAAACAAAGATTATTAGTATAAGCTGTCTCTTATACACATCTGACGCTGCCGA
>UQSP01000024.1 GCA_900543755.1 uncultured Eubacteriales bacterium | reverse complement strand
TACGAGATCTGCGCATGTCTCGTGGGCTCGGAGATGTGTATAAGAGACAGGTCAGTAAAGCGATAATGTCGTCCGTTACTATTTACTCAAGATATACGATACGTTCTTATTCGCCTTTCGGCGGATATACTACTAAAACCGCACATTCCGCGGGCGCGGGCGTGATATTGTCGGACGATAAAGACAACGGCGACGCTTACATAATCACCAATTATCACGTCATATACGAAAGTACTTCCTCCGCCGAAAACGGTATTGCGGAATATATAGGAGTTTGTCTGTACGGCATGAGCGCCCAGATAGACGCTACCGATTCGTCCGTGCTGGAAAACTCTACTGTTAAGGCGGAATTTATCGGCGGCTCTATGGACAACGACATCGCCGTAATCAAAATAAGCGGCTCCGATACCTACAAAAACAGCGGTTGTTTTCCCGTTACGGTTGCCGACTCGGATTCGGTTCAGCTCGGTCAGCAATCGATAGCCATCGGCAATCCCGAGGGCGACGGCTTTTCCGCGACGACCGGTACGCTCAGCGTGGATTCGGAGTATATCACCATGGAGGGGCTGAGCGGCGGAACGACTACTTTCAGGGTTATGCGCGTAGATACAAGTATTAACAGCGGCAACAGCGGAGGCGGGTTGTTTGATTCAAACGGAAGACTTATAGGCATAGTCAACGCAAAAACGTCTTCTTCTTCGATTGAAAACATATCTTACGCAATTCCCTCGAAAGTAGCGGTAGGAGTTGCCGAAAACGTAATTCGGAACGACGGCACATTCGATAAGCGGACTTTGGGCGTAACGCTGGAGGCTACGGAAAGCAAGGCCGTATATGATGAGGAAGCTTATCTTACTTCGATTATTCAGAAGGTTTCAGTCAGCGACGTTGCGGCGGGCGGAGTAAGCAACGGAATATTAAGCGTGGGCGACGAAATAAAAAGCATTACTGTAAAGGGCAAAACCACCGTCGTAACGCGTCTTTTCCAAGTGTCCGACGCTTTGCTGTATGCGGATGCAGGCAGTCAGGTAACCCTTCAGATAGTTCGCGACGGGCAGGAGCAAACAGTTACCGTCACTGTCTGAGCGCAGTATCACAATGACATTTCTTCCATAATTTTACCTCTTAAAGGAAGGCGCGCGTTATTTGTTGCAAAAACGCGCGTTTTCCTTTTTGAATCGGTTTATCGATTTTCGCGATAAAATAATTTTTAACATTATTTATTAACGCGCTGAAAGAACAGTTTGCGGAAATTTATTAAAAAGCATATAAAAAAACGGACGACTTTGTTAAGAGACGTCCGTTTTTTTTATAAGGTTTTTGCGTAGGTAAAAACGTTTATCGTTTATTTCTTTTCTATGGTGTAACCGTCTTTGGAATCAATGATTGCGTAACCCATTTCGGCAAGTTTATCGCGCAGTCTGTCGCTTTCCGCCCAATTTTTGTCTTTACGCGCGGATAACCTTTGTTCTGCAATTTGTCTGATTTCATCGGGTACTTCGATTTTTTCCTTTTCGGCGGGTTTTGCCTTATCAAGGCTTAATCCCAAGACCTTATCGAATTCAAGGGCAAGCGCGTAAATATCCTTTGACGCGGGTTCTTTAAGCATCGTCCACAGTATGCCCAGCGCTAAGGGAATATTTACGTCGTCATCGACGGCGGCGCCGAATTCCGCACGGTACTTGTCGATAACCTCTTTATCGGTCACGCCGGCGGAAAGCTTGTGTTCGTAAAGCTGGTTAAGAAGTCTGTTATATGCGGTTTCCGCCGCTTTAAGTCCCTCGAAAGTGAAGTTAAGTTTTTTGCGGTAATGCGTGTTAAGGCAAAAATAGCGGAAGGCGAGGGGAGTATAACCCATTTCCTCAAGCTGGGCTATGGTGTAAGTATTGCCCAAAGATTTACTCATTTTGCCGCCGTCCACCAACATGAATTCGCCGTGCAGCCAGGTATTGACGGTCTTGTGCCCCTCAAGCGCTTCGGACTGGGCGATTTCGTTTTCGTGATGTACCGGTATATGGTCCACGCCGCCGCTGTGAATGTCGATTATCGAGCCCAGATATTTCCTGCTCATGGCGGAACATTCTATGTGCCAGCCGGGGTATCCCATGCCCCAGGGAGAGGGCCATTGCATAATATGCTCTTTCGGCGCTTTTTTCCACAGGGCGAAATCGGCAGGGTGGCGTTTTTCGTCATTGACTTCCACGCGCGCGCCGGCAATCTGGTCGTCAAGGTTAAGTCTTGACAGCTTGCCGTAGTCTTTGAACTTGGAAATGTCAAAATATATTCCGTCGCTGGTTTCGTAAGCGTAACCCTTTTCGTAAAGCGCCTGGACATATTTAATCATGTCGTCGATATGGTCGGTGGCTTTTGCGATTATTTCGGGTTTTCCTATGTTGAGTGCGGCAATGTCTTTAAAAAACACGTCGGTGTAAAATGCGGCGATTTCGTAAGGGGACTTTTTCAGTTTTTTTGCGGCAACTTCCATTTTGTCTTCGCCCTCGTCGCCGTCGGACAAAAGGTGTCCCACGTCCGTAATGTTCATGACCCCCTTGACCTTATATCCGTCGTATTTAAGGGTACGTCTTACAAGGTCCATAAATACGTAAGTGCGCAGATTGCCTATATGCGCGTAGTTGTAAACGGTGGGGCCGCACGAATACATGGTAACCACTTTTCCTACGGGTTGAAAATCTTCTTTACGGCGTGACAGAGTATTATAAAATCTAAGCATAAATTATCCTCATAATAAATGAAAAAACTGAAATTTCAAAACATATCTTTTTTAATTGCCCTTACAGTCATGAGGTTTGATTTAATCTTTGTTATCCTGACTGTAATGCCTGAAAGTTTGTAAAACTTACTTTGCAGTATCGTCGGGTAATTCGTCGCAGTTTTGTTTGTATTTTTTTCCCATCATTGCGTAAAGTTCGTCAAGGCGGCGATTGATTTTGTTAAGCTCGTCGGAAACGGGGTCGGGCAGGGTCTGGTCAAGGTCGTCTACCCGTATGCCGTTAAGCTTGACGACTTTGCCGGGAACGCCTACGACGGTGGCATTGGGCGGCACTTCTTTAAGCACAATACTGCCCGCGCCGATTTTGGCGTTTCTGCCCACGGTAAACGGTCCTAAAATTTTAGCGCCCGCGCTTATCATGACGTTATCCTCGATAGTGGGGTGGCGTTTTCCTTTGTCTTTTCCCGTGCCGCCCAGCGTAACGCCCTGATAAATAACCACGTTGTTGCCCACAACCGCCGTTTCGCCGATTACGACTCCTTCTCCGTGGTCGATAAACACGCCGGAGCCTATTTTCGCGCCGGGATGAATTTCTATTCCTGTGAAAAATTTGGCAAGCTGGGACACGATTCTGGCAATCAGTTTATAACCGTGCACATACATGAAATGCGCAAAGCGGTACATGACCAACGCGTGAAAACCGCTGTAAGTAAGCACCACTTCAAAGCGGTTTCTTGCCGCCGGGTCGTGCTTCATTACCGATTCGAGATCTTTTTTTAACCGTGAAAACATTTTTTTGTGGTTTTACCTCTTTATTGGATGCGCCGTCCATATATTATTATATGACGGCGCGATACCGTTAATCCCGGTCTTAATCCTGCCCGTCAAGCAAAGCAATCGTTTTTTCTATAAGCTCAATCGCTTCATTGATATTATCCTCAACGGGGAATAACGGCGACAGATTTTCGTCTATGGATTTAAGCCTTTCCGTAAGATAATTTTTGCCGCTTTCGGTCAAAGCGTAACGCACTTCGCGCTTGTCAAGAGTACCCTTTTCCTTTACGATAAGACCTTCTTCAGCCATGTCTTTGGTAAGCAGCGCAAGATTTGTTTTGGCAATCAGCAAAGAAGCTATTATTTCTTTAGGAGAGAATTTTTTGCCTATCAAAAACAACACTTTGGTCTTAAGCGACAAAGTATTTTTTTTCGATTGACCTTTGCCCTCGCACATACAAGCGCGGCGCGTTGCCAACCTTAGTTCTATGATTTTTTCTGCAAGCTCGTACAAAAAACGACCTCCGCCAAGACAAATTCTTCTTTTTGCGGGCTAAGTTAGTTATTGTTTGTATACTATTATAACCTCTTTCGATGTTAATGTCAACGCAATGAATAAAATAATAAAGCACATAAATTTCCGTAAGGTGACCGTTAAGTATTGACTAAAACGAAAAAAAATTATATAATACTCTTTGGTACATCGGTTTTATCGTTAAGGAGAAAATTATGGCTGAATTCCATACAATCAATATTGTCGGTCGCAAAGAAGAGTTGCCGGTGCTTGCACTTCCTTCGGGAGTCAGGATTGCGTTTTTCAATCTTCACGGCAATCAGGACCTTACCGAATACTGCGGTAAAAAGTTAGCCGAGCGAATTAAGGAATACGCACCCGACGTCGAGGTGCTTATTACCGCTGAAAGCAAAGGGTTACAGCTGACGCACGTCGTCGCAAGAGAACTTAATCAGAAGTTCTATGCGGTGGCGAGAAAAACGGTTAAACTTTATATGCAGGACGGCATAAGCTCCACCGTCAAGTCCATTACTACGGGCGGAGAACAGACGTTGTATCTTTCGGCACACGATGCGCAGCTCCTTAAGGGTAAACGCGTAGGAATTGTTGACGACGTAATTTCCACGGGCGGCTCTTTAAAGGGGCTTGAAGCGCTTGTCGAAAAAGCGGGCGGCATAATTACCGTTAAAGCCACCGTGCTTGCCGAGGGCGAGGCGGCTGAACGCGGCGATATTATTTTCCTTGAAACTATTCCTTTGCTTTGATTTTTATAAGCGCGGAGAGTTACCGAAAAATATTTTAAATTCATCGGTTCGGAAAGCCGAATTTTTGAGCTGAGTTTTTTTAACCTTTTTTTAATGCTAAATTAAGGTTTTATATTTGACTTTTATAGTGTAAAAAAGTATAGTATAAGTAAAGCGTTTCGCGTAAGTTGCGCTTTGATAAATCTTAACGACAAAAGCGTAAGTGTCAGTATGCCCGTTTATCAGGGCATATTGATTATATACGCTTGTGGGAGATATATGATTATTACCATAATAGCGGACGTGTACGGAAAACAAAACAACGGCACGGCCATCACGGCGCAAAGGCTAATCGAATCATTGACCGATAGAGGTTACGAGGTCAGGATAGTTTCTCCTTATGCTTGCGATAAAGAAGGATATTACACCGTTCCGAAGCGTAATTTTTATTGCTTTAACAACTATGTTTCCAAAAACGGAGTGGAGCTTGCTAAACCCGATAAGAAAGTTTTGACGAAAGCGATAACGGGAAGCGACCTCGTGCATATCATGATGCCTTTCAAATTGGGAAGAGCTGCGCTTAAAATCGCAAAAAAACTGCACGTTCCCTGTACCGCGGCTTTTCATTGCCAACCCGAAAATTTTTCCAGCCATATTTTCCTTAAAGACGCCAAGCTTGTAAACGACTATCTTTACAACCGATTCCGCAGGGTGCTTTATAAACACGTAAAACACATTCACTGCCCAAGCGAGTATATCGCAAGCGAGCTTACCGCCCATAAGTACAAATCGGCGTTGCACGTCATCAGCAACGGCGTCGCCCCTTGCTATAAAAAAACCGACTCCGTCCGTCCGTCAGAGTACGAGGGCAAGATTCTGATATTGTTTACGGGAAGATTTGCCGGAGAAAAGCGTCACGATTTGCTGGTCAAAGGCGTTGCCGCTTCACGATATCGCGACAAAATACAGATTATCTGCGCGGGAAAAGGCCCAAAGCAGGAAAAAGTGATGGATCTTGCCGAAAAACTGAAAGTCAATCCGCCCGTAATACGCTTTTTTGCGCCCGACGAGCTTAACGAAGTAATTAATTATTGCGACCTTTACGTGCATCCCGCCGACGTGGAAATCGAGGCTATTGCCGCGCTTGAGGCCATAACCTGCGGCCTTGTGCCCGTAATAAACGACAGTCCGCGTTCCGCCACGCGCTTTTTTGCGCTGGACGAGAGAAGTCTGTTTGACGGGACTCCTCGTTCGCTGGCGGCAAAAATCGATTATTGGATAGAACACCCCGAAGAGAAAGCCGAAGCTTCCTTAAAATACATCGAATACGCACAAAAATTCAAACTGGATAACAGTATCGACATGATGGAAATAATGTTTAAAGAGGCAGTTGCGGACGACGCAAAATGAAAAAGGTATTATACGGACAAAAACTATATTATTCCGACGAGCGAAACGACGATTTCACCGATTTCAAAGCTACGCTTATCCGTCCGGTGGACAAAATGTACCGCTACGAAAGCAGAAATCCGTTTTTCCGCTTTTTCAGTTTTGTCCTTTATTACCTTATTGCCGTTCCCGTTCTTTGGATTATCTGCAAAATAGCGCACGGAGTCAGGGTGGAGGGCAGGAAAAATCTGCGCTCCGTTAAGGGCGGATGCGTGATTTACAGCAACCACGTCAACACGCTTGACTGCGCTTTCGCGCTTGTTTGTGCCGCAGCCCCGAGAAGGTGTTACATAGTTTGTAACCCCGACGCCGTTCATATGCCCGTAGTCCGGCATATCGTAAAAATGCTGGGTGCGCTGCCTGTGCCCGCCGATCTTGCGGCTTTTAAAAACTTTACCAAAGCAGTAGACGGCAAAATTAAAAAAGGCCGTACTCTCGTGGTAATGCCCGAAGCGCATATCTGGCCGTATTATACGGGCATAAGACCTTTTCCGTCCACTTCGTTTTCCTACGCGGCAAAGAACAACGTGCCCGCAGTACCCGTTTGCGTGGTTTACCGTAAGCCCAAAGGACTTTTTAAAAATTACCTCTGTCCGCGGGTAACTTTGAAAGTAGGCAAGCCTGTATATCCCGAAGCAAACGTTTCCGCAAAAGCAAACGCTTCGGCAATGCGCGACAAAGTATATGAATTCATGACCGAGTGTTCGCACTTAAACGAAATATCGCTTTACGATTATATCAAGACAACCGGAAAAGTCGATACCCGCACTCAGTTACGCGCGCTTAAGATTGCCCGAAAACAGCGTGCAAAGGCAAAAAGACATCTTTACGAGTTCGGCAAAAAAGTATACGGCGAAAAGGCGCCCTCTTTTTTCACCGACACTTTTTCGACCGCAGATAACGAAATGGAAGAGGCGCTTGAAACGGGTTACTTAGACGAGCGTCATCCGAAAGAATAGAGCATTTTACTTAAAAATAATTTTGCTTTATTCAATCGCATTATCTGACTGAAGAGTAATGCTTAAACAATTAAGTCGCCTTTCGGTAAAAAGCGAGTTTAATATCGGTATTATTAAATCAAAGGGTCTTATAAAAGCAACGCGGTAATTGACAGAATTAAGGAATTTGATTAAACAAATTATTTAATAAAAAAACGGAACGGCAAAATCAACCGTTCCGCTTTGTTTATACTGTTCGTTTTATTTTGATTTGTAACCGTCGGGATTCATCGTCTGCCATTTCCACAGCGAAGCGCACATTTCGTCTATGCCGCGCTCAGCCACCCAATCAAGCTCGCGTTTTGCCTTATCTACTTTTGCGTAGCAGGCGGCTATGTCGCCGGGGCGGCGGGGGCAGATTTTGTACGGAAGCTTTTTGCCGCAAGCTTTTTCAAAAGCTTTGATGACGTCCAGCACGCTGTAACCGTTGCCCGTACCGAGATTGTAGATATGCACGCCCGCTTCGTTGATTTTTTCAATAGCTTTTACATGGCCCAAAGCAAGGTCAACGACATGAATGTAATCGCGCACTCCGGTACCGTCGGGGGTGTCGTAATCGTTGCCGAAAACGTTGATTTCCTTAAGTTTTCCGCTTGCCACCTGTGCGATATAGGGGGTAAGGTTATTGGGGATTCCTTTGGGGTCCTCGCCGATAAGACCGCTTTCATGCGCGCCCACGGGGTTAAAGTAACGCAGTAAAATTATATCCCAGGAGTTGTCTGCAGTGTAAAGGTCTTTCATTATGTTTTCCAGCATCAGCTTGGTCGAGCCGTAAGGATTAGTGGTGGAAAGCGCGCAATCCTCGTCAAGAGGCAGTCTTTCAGGCGTTCCGTAAACCGTGGCGGAGGAGGAGAACACTATTTTTTTGACGCCGAACTTCTGCATCGTTTCCAAAAGCACAAGCGTGCCGTAAATGTTGTTGTCGTAATATTCAAGCGGTTTTCTGACGCTTTCGCCCACGGCTTTAAGACCGGCGAAATGAATCACGCTGTCGATTTTGTTTTCCGAAAAAATCTTTTCCATTGCGGCGGCGTCGCGCATGTCGGCATTGTAAAATCTGATTTTTTTGCCCGTAATTTTTTCCACGCGCTTAATGCTTTCCTCGCAGGAGTTAACCATATTGTCGAAAGCGATAACGTTGTAACCGCGGTTAAGAAGTTCCACTTCGGTATGCGTGCCGATGTAACCGGCTCCGCCCGTTACCAGAATGTTTTTGTCCATTATAAAGCCTCCCTGATATTATAAATACTTATGCAGTTCTATTTTATTATATAGTAACCCGATTAAAAAAGCAACGATTTGGCCGAAAAAACAGTTGTTAAATCGGACACGATATGGTATAATTTTTATCGGTGCCTAAGTCAGGTGCCTTAATAGACAGGGCAATAATCTTTTTGGAGGGTAATATGCATTTTTCAAGGGAAGTAGAAGAAATGGTTTGCGTCCGCAAGGGCCCCAACCACGGACCTGCGCCCATTCCCGAAGAGGGCAAATGGGTCCAGGCGAAAGAAATTAAAGATATCAGCGGTCTTACGCACGGCGTGGGCTGGTGCGCACCTCAGCAGGGCGCCTGCAAACTTACGCTTAACGTCAAAGAGGGCGTTATTCGCGAGGCGCTTGTCGAAACGCTGGGTTGCTCGGGTATGACTCATTCCGCGGCTATGGCGGGCGAGATTCTTCCCGGCAAGACCATTCTGGAGGCGCTTAACACCGACCTTGTCTGCGACGCTATCAATACCGCCATGCGCGAGCTTTTTCTGCAGATAGTTTACGGCAGAACCCAGTCCGCTTTCTCCGAGGACGGATTGGAAATCGGCGCCGGCATGGAAGACCTCGGCAAAGGTCACCGCAGTCAGGTAGGCACAATTTACAGCACCGAGGCTAAGGGCGTCAGATACCTTGAAATGGCTGAAGGTTATATTACGAAACTCGCTCTTGACAAGGACAACCTTATCATCGGTTACGAGTTTGTTAAAATGGGCGTAATGATGGACAAGATTCGCGGCGGCATGAGCGCTGACCAGGCTCTTAAGGAGTCCACCGGTCATTACGGCAGATTCGAGGGTGCGGCAAGCTACATCGATCCGCGCACGAAGTAAGGAGGTAAAAGTCATGAGTGTTACTTTCGAAGGTTACGAAAAAAGAATAGATAAAATCAATAAATGCCTCAAAAAGTACGGCATTAAAGACCTCGAGGCCGCGCGTCAGATGTGCCTTGACAAAGGTTTCGACCCCGATAAAATCGTAAAGGGAACCCAGCCCATCGCGTTTGAAAACGCTTCCTGGGCTTATACTTTGGGTTGTGCCGTCGCCATCGCCAAAGGCTGCAAAAAGGCTACCGACGCCGCCGTCGCGATAGGCGAGGGACTTCAGGCCTTCTGCGTTCCCGGCTCCGTTGCCGAACAGCGCGAAGTGGGTCAGGGCCACGGCAATCTCGCCGCAAGACTTTTAAGCGAGGATACCAAATGCTTCTGCTTCCTTGCCGGCCACGAAAGTTTTGCCGCCGCCGAGGGCGCAATCGGCATTGCCAAAACTGCCAATAAGGTAAGGAAAAATCCCCTTCAGGTTATCCTTAACGGACTTGGTAAGGACGCTGCCATGATTATTTCCCGCATCAACGGCTTTACCTACGTCCAGACCAAATACGACTATTTCACGGGCGAGCTTAAGGTTGTAAACACCATCGCTTACTCCGACGGCGAAAAGGCAAAAGTACGTTGCTACGGCGCGGACGACGTAAGGGAAGGCGTTGCGATTATGCAGCATGAAAGCGTGGACGTTTCCATCACGGGAAATTCCACCAACCCCACCAGATTCCAGCACCCCGTTGCAGGCACCTACAAAAAATGGGCTGTCGACAACGGCAAAGCTTATTTCTCCGTGGCTTCCGGCGGCGGCACGGGCAGAACTTTGCACCCCGACAATATGGCGGCAGGTCCCGCGTCCTACGGCATGACGGACACGATGGGAAGAATGCATTCCGACGCTCAGTTCGCAGGTTCTTCGTCGGTTCCCGCTCACGTGGAAATGATGGGCCTTATCGGTATGGGCAACAACCCCATGGTCGGTGCGTCCGTCGCTTGCGCGGTTGCCGTTCAGGAAGCGATGAACAAGTAATTGCGATTTCGATAAAACTTATTGCGTAATAAAAAAGGGCTTCTGCTTTAAGTCGGAAGCTCTTTTTTTTTGTGTTCTTTTATCTTTTTATTTGCTTAAGCCGGTTTATGATAAATTTATATCAGACAAAAAATACCGTCAGTACAAAAACCCGATAAAAAATCAGTCATCGTCATCATCATCTTCGTCGTCGTCATCGTCGTCATCGTCGTGGTATCTGCCCTGGTCGGAATAGGAGCCGTCCTGAAATTCGTATCTGTATTGTCCTTCGGATACGTAAACGCGGAAGCTTACGTCTTTACCGTTCATTTCTCCGCGGACGAACAAAATACGTTGATTTTTCTTGCTTTCGTCTTTAAAGGTAAGAGTAGTGTTTTCGCCGTCATTTGTCGTTATCAGGAGCTTAACTTCAAGTTCGCCGTCTTCGTTTTCGTATTCCACGACCGTTTTTTCCGTCATTACGCCGCCCACGAAAACCGAATAACTGTATTTTGTTTCGGATTCCGATTCGCCGCCTTCGTTTTCCGACTCCGATTCCTGTTCAACTTCGATATAGGAAGTTTTCTCTGCGTTAGTAAAGGCTTTAAAGTAAAGCTCCGACTCCGACTCGGATTCACCGCCCTCGGACTCCGACTCGGTTTCGTACTTGCCTTCCACGGGATAATTGCCCTTATCGGTAACAAGAATTCCGATTATCGAGTAATTTTCTTCGCTTTCGCCTTTGTCAATATCGGACGACAGGAAAATCTTGTCGTAATACATCGTGTAATCAACTGTGTTACCAAGTAAATCGGTATACGATACCGTCATTCCGTATTCGTAACCCATATCGCCCGAAACAACAGTTTCCTTTATTTCGTCGCCGCCCAAAAGATTTTCCACCAGAGCCATGTATCTGTTGACGTCATCGGTCGGAAAATTCTCTTCGTCAAAGGATGCAAGACGCACTCCGCTTGTCTTAAGTCCCGAAACTTTATCCTGAGATAAAGAGGAGAGCATCGTCCCTACCGAAGCCGCTCCGTATGCGTAAAACGTGTCCGCATTGGTTATCTGCGTGAATTTATTTCCGGGCGCGGGGAAGGGTGAGAAGGGCTGATTTTTATCCTTGAATATCAGCGACAATGCGATTACAAGCGCCAGTGCCACCACGACTATTGCGGCAAAGGCGGCAATCAGCTTGTTTTTGGTGTTTGTGCGCGCCGACGATTCTCCGCCGTGCGCATAGGAAAGCGCGGCTTCCGACGCTGATATGTTAAGTTCGCGTTTTATGTTTTCTTTAACGCTGTCGTCCGGCAGTATTTTATCGGCTTGCTCGGTCAGCATTTTTTTAACGTTTTTCATGCGCCTTCCTCCTTTTCGAGATTTTGTTTAAGTTTTTTTATCGCTTCGTTAAACTTCCAGGTAACGGTTCCTATGGGCATATCAAGTAATTCCGCCGCCTCTCTTCGCTTGTAGCCCGCAACCTGGCACATCATTACGATACGGTATTCTTCTTCGGTCAGAATTTTCGCCGCCAGGTCGAATATGTACGGCACGTCCGCGTCCTCGCGCCCGTATCGGTATTCGTCTTCTTCAAAATCGGTCAGGATTTCTCTTCGCCGTTTTTTAATATGGTTAAGCGCAATCGAACGCCCTACGGAAGTTATCCACGCCGTGAAATTCGTGCCGCTTTTGTATTGACCGATGGACGAAACGGCTTTTATAAAAGTTTCCTGCAAAACGTCTTCCGCCGTCATTTTGTCGCGCACGATGTAAAGCGCGGTAAAATAAACGGAGCGGTTCGTGTGCTTGTAAACGTAGTCAAAAGCACTCATGTCGCCGTTTTTCAGCTTGATGATTTTGCGTTCCAGTTTGTCGTTAATCATTGCCCATCCGTAATATAAACAATTTTGCGTACTCGTTTTGTTGGAGTTTTTTAAAATTCGTTAAAGTTTTTTTGTAAAACCATTTTCGCCTTTACTCAGAAACTTTTTATAAGAAAAAATTTCTTTAAAGGCGTAATTTTTTTTAAGCGTTTTGCCCGATTAAGTTCATTCCGTATATTATTATAAAGGAAAAGCCTGTTTTTCGTCAATAACGCTTTATAAAAAATAATTTAAAATTTTTTTTGAAATTTACCAACAAAAAGGAGGGTGTGCGTTGTTATATAGGTGTGACGGATAAAAATTCCGGATGATTCCGTCCCCTTTTAAAATCAATTAAGGAGATTACGAACATGAAAAAATTTATTGCAGTTTTAACTCTGTCGCTGGTTCTGGCATTTTCTTTGGTGCTTACGGGGTGCGACCTCAGCGGCGGCAAAAACAATTCGGGTCAAAACGGAATTTCGCTTGATAATCTTAATTCCGCAAAGTCGGTTTACGGCTTCAGCGCGGCTTCCGCAGGCATGATTATTTCTTCCATGAACGATGAGGTGCCCGCAGCTGACACAAGCGGTACCACCGATACAAGCGGTACCACTGACGAAAGCGGCACTACCGACACAAGCGGCACTACCGACGAGAGCGGTACCACGGACACAAGCGGAGGGGAAACAAATGAACTTGACAGGTACATGGGGCTGGTTGAAAGTCTTTTAAACGATGACGGATTTAAAATCGTAACCGAGGAAAGCGACCGCGCGGAATACGCGGAAAAGGTTACCGTTTCTTTTACGGATATTGACGGCAAAGAGTCGGGATACGTGATGTATTACAATCAGACATTGCGCGATGACGTCAATCGTGACCGTGAGCGCGACCGTGACCGTGAGGAAGAATTCGATTCTGACGATGATCGGGAGTGCGACTGTGACAGAGATTTTGACGATGACCGCGACGAAAGCGAGGAGAATTATTCCATCGAAGGGATAATGGTGATTGAAGGACAGGATTACGAAATCCGCGGCGAAAGAGAAATCGAAACGGAATACAACGAAAGCGAAAGCAAAACGGAATTCCGCGTTAATCTCGGTCAGTCGCGTTACATGACGGTGGAACACAAGACCGAAACCGACGGCGACGAAACCGAATTCGAGTACAGCTGTTCGATAACGGAAAACGGAGTCACGGTTGAAAAGTCTGAGTTTTCCGTCGAGGAAGAACGCAACGAAACCGAAGTCGAAATGAAGTACTATAAAGACGGTGCGATAAAAATGTTTTCGTTCGACAAGGAAATGCACAACGGCAAGGAAGTCGTTTGCATGACTGTGCGCAACGGTAGCGAAATTAAAAGATATATCGTTAAAAGCATGCCTGACGAAAACGGCAATACTTCCTACGAATACGAAGAAATAATCAAATAATACTCGTTAATAAAAAAGCAACGGTTACCTGATTTTGGGTAACCGCTGTTTTTTTTGCCGCCTTCTCAATGGGATAAGGCGCGCATTCTTTTTCTAAATATACATTATTTTTTAATGTTTTTTATGGTGCCGGCAAATTTCTGACGCGCTTCCTTTACCTTTTGAATGGGCGCGGGTTCGGTCTTATACATACCGCGTTCGTTCATATAGAGAAAAGCGTCAAGCTGATCGCAAGCGCATTCGTTCATCTTGCTTGAAACGATGTTTCTAAGGTCCTCGCAGGAGATTTCGCAAAGCGCGGTGCCGTAAAGCTTAATCAGCGATTTGTGCGAGCCCAAAACATCGGATATGATGTCGTAATCCGAAAGCTTGCACTGGTCCTGAGCGAATTCCGTAGCCTTGCATCTTGCGCCTGACGATTTTGCGCAGTCGGCTTTCATCGCAGTCTGTTTTTTTGCCGTTGCGGATTTATTTGCCGCAGTGGATTTATTTGCCGCGGTTTGTTTTTTTGCGGCGGTGGTTTTGGTTGAAGTTGCCATTTTTAAAAATTTCCTCCGAATTATTGATGATTGTTAAGATAGTTCAAAAGCATCTGGAAGCGGGACTTGCAGTTGTCTGCGTAATTGCCCAGCTTGGTCTTAAGCACGGGGTCCGTGCACGACGCGACGTAGTTGCAGCATTTTTTGTAGCACAACTGCTCGCTGTTAAGAAGCTCGTTAAGCTCCTGCAGGGTTTTGGTAGTCATTTTTGACGCCATGATTTAAATATCCTCCTTAAAAGAAATGATATTACCATTATGCGCAAACGCATCGAAAAATAAACATAGAATACGGGCGAGGGTTTTTTTTAACGCTTAGTGCACGCAAAAACCGTTGTCATATTTTTGCGCGTCTGTTATAATAGCGGTATGGGTAAAATCACCGAAATTGCTTGTCAAAGAAAAAACAAGAACCGCGTCAACGTATACCTTGACGGAGTTTTCGTCTGCGGACTGGAAGCACTTACTGCGGTTAAATACAGACTTCAGCCGGGAGTCGAGATAAGCGAAGACGAGCTTTCGGCCATTCAGCTTGAAAGCGAATCGGGTACGGCTTTCGAAAAAGCCGTAAAATTCGTTTCGATAAGGTTGCGCACCGAGTCGGAAATCAAAAAATTTTTGCGCGAAAAGGGTTACACTTATAATGTTTTGTCTGCGGTGCTTCAAAAGCTGAGGGAGTACGGACTTTGCGACGACCGTAAATTCTGCTTTGAGTACGTTGCGGCATACCGTACTAAAGCGGGCGTAAACAAAATCCGTGCCGAACTCAAAAGACTGGGCGCGGATTCCATGGCGGCGGAGGAGGCACTTGAAGAAATCGATTCGCAAGCGGACGCCGCATTTGCCGCCGCGGAAAAATATATACGCACTCATCGGGATTTCGTCATGGCAAAGTTAAAGCATCACCTTTACGCACGCGGCTTTTCATATTCGGACATCGATGCCGCCTTAGAGCGCGTTAAAGAGGAATATTCCTTATATGACGAAGAGGAATTCTGAAAAAAGAGACGGGGTAAAAAAGGAGAACTAAAGGTCATGATCGGCGTTGACATTGTTGAGATAAAAAGAGTGGCGCATGCCGCTGAAAGCGAGCATTTCCGCAGCCGCGTTTTTACCGAAAAGGAGCTTGATTATTACGAAAGCACGGGCAGGCGCGACGAAACGCTTGCGGGCTTTTTCTGCGCAAAAGAAGCCGTCTTCAAAGCGCTTGGCAGCGGCATAAACGGGCTTAACTTTCACGAAGTGGAAATCGACCACCTCAAGTCCGGCGCGCCCGTCGTTCATCTTTACGGAAAAGCCAAGGAAATTGCCGCGGGACTTAAAGCTCACGTTTCCATTTCCCACGACGCGGGTACGGCAACCGCCGTCTGTATGCTGGAGGTTCCCAAATGAGTTTATTCGGCGAATACGTAGTTACTCCCAAAAACCTGAAAGCCGCCGAGGAAAAACTTATGGATTCGGGTATAACCGAGGACGAGCTTATTGCGCGTGCCGCCGCCGCGCTTAAAAAGAGTGCGGAAAAATCTTTGCGCGGGAAGGACGACAAAATGCTTTTCGTGACGGGCGGCGGAAACAACGGTTGCGACGGACTGGAGTGCGCGCGCTTGTTTTGGGAAGAAGGTTTCGACGTAAGCGTTTTTCCCGTGGGCGTCAGACGTAACGACGGCAACGAAAAACGGCTTGCCGCGCTGAAAGCGGCAGGCGTTCCGTTTGTAAACGAGGTAAGTAAAAACGTTTACCGTACGGTGGTCGACTGCGTGTTCGGCATAGGTCTTACGCGTGCGCCCGAGAAAGAGTACTTAAGGGCGATATCGGAAATAAACCTCAGCCGCGCGTTCGTGATTTCCGCGGACGTGCCTTCGGGACTGGACGCCGATTCGGGAAAAGCATACGGCGCGTGCGTTACGGCAAACGAAACGGTTACCTTTACCGCCGTTAAGACGGGATTGATTTTAGGCGAGGGCAGAAATTATACGGGCGACGTAACCGTTGCGGAAATAGGTATTCCGTGCGTGAAGGAAGGCAGAATACTGTCGGACGAAGACGCGGTTTTGCCGCCGCGTAAACCCGCGTCGCATAAAGGCAGCTTCGGAAAAGTGCGCGTCATCGGCGGCAGTATGACTATGCCCGGTGCGCCGCTCATGTGCTTCGAAAGCGCCGTCGCGGCTCTGCGCACGGGCGCGGGTCTTGTTACGCTTTGCGTGCCGAAGTCGGAAAAAGCCGCTTTTGAGTCGCGCGTCAAGGAAAATATGCTGTATTTTCTACCGTCTGAAAACGGAAAAATTTTATTTGACGCAAAAGCACTTGACGAAGTCATGGACGGTGCGGATTCTATTGCGATAGGTTGCGGTATGGGCAGGGACGGCGACACAGCGGCGATTGTGAAATATCTGGCGCAGAATTTCAGCGGTACGCTTGTGTTAGATGCTGACGCGCTTAACGCGGTAAGCCGCGATAAAAGCGTTATAAAAGGACATAAGTGCAAGCTTATACTTACTCCTCACGTCGTGGAGTACGCGCGGTTAAACCCCGATTGCGGGTTGCCTTATCTCGAGGGGATACGCTGTTTTGCCCGCGAGTACGATTGCGCAGTCGCGGTTAAAAGCGCAACCACCGTTATTACAGACGGCAGCGAAACGTATTTTTCCGTGACGGGCGGACCCATGCTGAGTAAAGGCGGAAGCGGTGACGTGCTTTCGGGAATGATTGCCGCGCTGTCCTGCGTTCTTCCGCCGTTTCAGGCGGTCAAAGCGGGATGCTTCCACTTCGGCAAAGCGGGAGAGCGCGCCGCGAAAAGGCTTAATTCGGTTACAAGCGTGCTGGCAAGCGACGTGATAATCGAAATCGCTTATGCGCGATGAGATTTCTTTAACAAAATTTTTTGGCGCAATAAAAGAATAAAAAAATTACAAACAGACAATCGGCTTTAACAATTCGCTACTGACTGCATCACGGTACGGGCGCGAAAAAAAGGAGACAACATGAACAAAGCTAAAACAACAATAGTGTCGGTGATTATACTTGCCGTAGCCGCGATAATGCTTATCGTATACGGCGCGACGTTGCCTAAAACGGACAACGGCGAAAAAACTTTGACGCTTGAGATTAAGTACGAGGACAAGACCTATACTTACGAGGACCTTACCACCGATAAGGGAACGGTGCTTGAATTTCTTGAAGAGTACAACGACTATCTTGACCTGTCGGTCGTCAAAGAGGACAGCGTTTACGGCGCGTACATAACGTCTTTGAAGAACACGGCCATAAACGACGAAAAGGGATATTACTACACTTATAAAATAGACGATGAGTACGCTTTATTGGGCGTGTCGCAGCAAAGTCTTACCAAAGAAGACGGTTCTTACGTGTCTAAAATAACCTTCGAATACGGCACGCAGAACTATGACGAAAATTACAACACTCTTTCCACAACGCTTGCAAAAGGCGGCGACGGCAGTAAAACGTCTACTCCCGTTCCCGCTCAGACCATTGTGCTGATAGCGGTGGGGGCTGTGGTCGCCTTGGCGGCGGTTGCCGGCGCAGTAAAGCTTATAGTGGCCGGGACAAGAAAAAACAAAGATGAGCACGACTGAAGATAAAACCAGCTGCGTGCAGTCTTCCGCCGCGGAGGGAAAAGAATTTAAACTTCTTTCAAAAAACGGAAAAAAAGTTTCTCCCGCGCGCGCAATTACCGAAACCGCCGTAATGAGCGCCATGCTCGTTATCGGCAAACTTGCACTGTCGTTTATTCCCAACGTTGAAGTGGTAACCACTCTTACGATAGTTTTCGGCGTGTGCTTCGGTCTTCGCGCGGTGGCGGCAAGCGTCGTGTTCTGCACGGCGGACATGTTTCTGTACGCTTTTTCTTTGGACGTGGCGATTTCCTATTATCTGTACTGGCCGCTTTTGTGCCTTTCGGCTGCGGTTTTGTCCGCACTGAAAGTAAAGTCGCTTTATGTATATCTCATCGTCGCGCTTATAGGTACGCTGTTTTTCGGATTGCTTACCTCGCTTGTGTTTTCGCTTTTATACGGCGTACCGTTTATCCCCGTTTATGTGGCAGGGCTTCCGTTTTATGCGTTTCAGCTTGTGTCTTCGCTCGTGTTCATGCTGGTGGGATTTAATCCGCTTACAAAAGTGCTGAAAAAATTAATGTAAAAGTCAACAAAAAAACAACCGTAATCAATAAAAAACAAAGATTGCGAAAAACGACAGATTTTGTCAAAAACAGTAAAAACGCGTATTGTTACACATACAAACGCGTTTTTTTATTGATAATAAGCGTATATTAAATTTTTATAAGGAGATAAATAATGGGTAAATATCTTATAGAGCTTTCCTCCGAGGCCGAATCGGCGCTGATTAAACGCGCCGCCGAGGAAAGCGCAACACCCGAAAGAATAGCCGAAGATATCCTTAACACCATGCTTGTCAACCCGCATATTATGAACGAGAAGGATATGGCGGAAGGCTATCGCGATTGGGGCGAAATAAATCTCAGTCTTTGCAAGTAACCGTCAAGGAGAATTATGGAAATAAAACGAGGTGAAATATTCTATGCCGATTTAAGCCCCGTCGTGGGCAGCGAGCAGGGCGGAGTGCGCCCCGTACTTGTCATTCAGAACGACGTCGGCAATAAATATTCGCCTACCGTAATAGTATGCGCCGTAACCAGTCAGATGACCAAGGCAAAATTACCCACGCATATAGAGTTCAGAAAAGGCGATTTCGGGTTTAATAAGGATTCCGTCGCGCTTTTGGAGCAGATTCGTACCATCGATAAGCGAAGACTCAAGGATAAAATAGGAGTGGTAAGCGGCGAAGTCATGCGCCGCATCGACAAGGCGCTGCTTATTTCTTTGGGGTTCGTCAAGTGACGTTTTCTTTACAAAATATGTATCGGCTTAACCTTTTTGATTAAAAAAGACAAAATGCCGTTAATCGGTAAGTCAATAAAAATTGTTTTAAGCTTTGTTTTTCGCGCGTTGTCAGTGCGTTTTAATAAAATAAATCCGCCTTTTAACACAAGGGCGGATATTTTTTTAAGTTTTTTTGAGTTAAATTTAATCCCGTCGTTTTACGGGGAGAGAATTACAATTTGCATAAACGGAATAACGCCGCGGCGGCAAAGAGGCAACAGACGAAAATTTATCTTTGAAACGGCAGAAAATCCTCGTTGTCGTCTTTGTCGTAGATAAAGTCGCACGCGATTAAACTTGCGCGTCTTACCGTATCCTTGCCGTATTTACGTCGGATTTTATCTAAAGCAAGCTCCAGGTTTTCGCGCTTACGGTCTTTATCATCGAAAAACGAAATCTGGACTCCTTTTTTCATGTCCGAAAGCGCGGAAACGCTGACCGTTACCGTGCGCAAGGGGACGAAGTTTTTTTCCGTCAATTCCTTGGCAAGCGCAAAAGCTGTTTCGGAAATGTCGGAGGCGGCGAAAACGGGTCTCGGCAATTTTTTCTGCTTGCTTACGCTTTTTAAAAACGCGCTTCTGAGGTCAATGTGTACGCATTCGCCTTTCAACCCATATTTTATCATGCGCGCGGAAATTTTTTCGCAAAGATAACAAATTACGGTATAAAGCTCGTGTTCGTCTTTTATGTCGCGAACAGCCGTCATGCCGTGCCCCACGCTTTCTTTTTCGCGCTCTACGTCGTATCTTCTTACCTGTTCGTCGTCTTTGCCGAGAGCGTAACTTTTCAGTTTTACGCCCATTTTGCCCAGCTCGCGCTCAAGCGCCGCCTCGTCTTTAAGCGCAAGGTCGCCCACGGTAAATACGCCCATCGCGTTAAGTTTTTTTTGCGTTTTGCCGCCCACCATCAAAAGTTTTCCTATTTCAAGCGGCCAGAGTTTTTCCTTAAATTCGCTTTTGTCCGCTTTGAAGTATCCGTCGGGTAAAGCAAGGTCGCTGCACAGTTTGGCAAAAGGCTTGGTAAAGCTTATGCCCACCGAAACGGTAAGCGAAACGGTTTTTTTGACTTCGTCGGCAATCCGTCGCGCGATTTCCTCGCCCGAGCCGAACAGTTTTGTCGAGCCCGTCATGTCCAGCCAGCATTCGTCGGGGCCGAAGGGCTCCACAAGGGGAGTAAAGCGCGTATAAATCCCGAAAACGGCTTTTGAATATTTCATGTAAAGGTCGAAGTGCGGCCGGACGAAGCGTATGTCGGGACATTTTTGTTTCGCGACGAAAATCACGTCGCCCGTTTTTACTCCCGCTTTTTTGGCAATGGTGTTTTTGGCAAGTACGACGCCGTGCCTTTTTTCGGGATTGCCCGCAACGGCTACGGGCACGTCCTTAAGCGAGGGGTCAAGCGCACATTCGACGGACGCGTAAAAGTTATTGAGATCGCTGTGTAAAATCAGTCTGTCCACTGTCAACACCTGCCTTTAAGGAGAAAATTTACGGTTAAATCGTTTGCGTTACACTGTTCGGTTTTAAAAATTATAACCCTTTTTGCCGCGTTTGTCCACGGATTCGCGCTCTTTACGCTTTGACGAAATGCGCGCAAAGAAATCATTTAAACAATTGCGCATAATAACCTTATGTGCTATACTTTAACCATGGATAAGGAATTCGAACTCGTTTCCGACTACAGCCCCACGGGCGACCAGCCGGAAGCCATAAGGAAATTAAGCGAGGGCATAGAGGACGGACTGCGTCATCAGGTGCTTCTGGGCGTCACGGGCAGCGGCAAGACGTTTACCATGGCGAATATCATAAAAAACGTGGCGCGTCCCGCGCTTGTTCTTGCGCACAATAAAACGCTTGCGGCGCAGCTTTGCAACGAAATGCGCGAGTTTTTTCCCCATAACCGCGTGGAATTTTTCGTGTCATATTACGACTATTACCAACCCGAGGCGTACATCGCCAGCACGGATACTTATATCGAAAAAGACCTTGAAGTAAACGACGAAATAGACAAACTCAGACACTCGGCAACCTGCTCCTTGCACGAGCGCAGAGATACCATCGTCGTCGCGTCCGTTTCCTGCATCTACGGACTGGGCGCGCCCGAGGAGTATTACAGACTGTCCGTATCGCTTCGCCCCGGCGATAAACTCGAACGAGACGAGCTTATACGCCGCCTTGTCGCCATAAATTACAAGCGCAACGATACGGAGGCGGAACGTACAAACTTCCGCGTTAAGGGCGACACCGTGGATATTTTTATAGCGTCGTCGTCGGAGCACGGAATCCGCGTGGAGTTTTTCGGCGACGAAATCGACTCGCTGTCGGAGTTTGACATCGTGACGGGCAAGATTGTCGCAAGGCTTAACCATGCCGCTATTTTTCCCGCATCTCACTACGCCGTGGAAAGGGCAACGCTCAACAACGCCATAACCGCGATACTTAAAGACAAGGACGAGCAGGTTAAATATTTCACCGACATGAATAAACTTATCGAGGCGCAGCGCATCGACCAGCGAGTGGATTACGACGTGGAGATGATGCGCGAGATAGGTTACTGCAGCGGAATAGAAAACTATTCGCGTTACTTCGACGGCAGAAAGCCGGGCGAGCCGCCTTTTACGCTTCTGGACTACTTTCCGCGCGACTTTATAATGTTCATCGACGAAAGCCACATGACCATTCCGCAGCTGAGGGCAATGTACCGCGGCGACTTCGCAAGAAAGAAATCGCTGGTGGATTACGGATTCCGTCTGCCCGCCGCCTACGACAACCGTCCGCTTAATTTCGAGGAATTCAACCGCAGAGTAGGGCAGATTATTTACGTTTCGGCAACTCCCGCGCCGTACGAGCTGCAGCTTGCGGGGCCTGCCGTGGCGGAGCAGATTATAAGACCCACGGGACTTCTGGACCCGCCCGTAATCGTAAAACCTGTTACGGGGCAAATCGACGACCTTCTTTCGCGCATACGCGCCACCGTAAAGGAAAACGGCAGAGTGCTTGTAACCACGCTTACCAAAAAGATGAGCGAAAGTCTTACTTCTTACCTTGCCGAAAACGGCGTAAAAGTCAGGTATCTCCACTCCGATATAGACACCATGGAGCGTATTTCCATCGTCAACGACCTGCGCGCGGGCGAGTTTGACGTAGTTGTGGGCATCAACCTTTTAAGGGAAGGACTGGATATTCCCGAGGTGCGCCTTGTCGCCATTCTCGACGCCGACAAGGAGGGTTTCTTGCGCAGCGAAACTTCGCTTATCCAGACAATAGGCAGGGCGGCAAGAAACGCAGACAGCTATGTGGTCATGTACGCCGACGTTATTACGGGCTCCATGCGGCGCGCAATCGACGAAACGCAGCGCCGCCGCGAAAAACAGCAAAAGTATAACGCCGAGCACGGAATAACCCCCAAAACCATAATAAAAAAGATAACCAACACCATCGAGATAACCAAAGCCGCTTCCGAAAAAGTGGACCTTAAGGATATCCCCGCGGAAATAGAAAAACTCAAAAGCCTGATGACCGTCGCGGCAAAGTCGCTGGATTTCGAAACGGCGATAAAGATGCGCGACCGCATGGCGGAACTTAAGAAAATTCAGTCCAAATATTCGGGCCGCAGGGGAAAAGACATAATCTGACGGCGGCATGGCTTGCAAAATCTATCCCGTTTTCGTTTAAGTATTCCAATGAGATATGCCGCCGCGTTTCTTTCCAATGGTTGCGCTTTTCCTGTTGCACAAGTTCCGCGTATAGCGTGTAAAATTCTTCCGTAACCTCGATTTCGCTTGCCGTACCGTCCGCAAATATGTACTTGATTGTATGCAAAAAAATTGTCCTCCCGATTGAATTTTGAAAAGGTTGAATTTTTCAAAATTCGCGTGGGAGGACTGCGGGCTTTTATATTGCGACTTTTTTCGCAGGGCATAAAAAAAGCGCTCACGCGATTTTGCGTGAACGCCTTTGACTGATTTATTAAATTTTCATCATTCCCCGTATGTCATATCTATTGTTACAATCATTCGCCGTTAAAGTTTTATTTGCCATACAATAACAAAAACCCGCCTATTTATTTAGGCAGGTTTTCTTTGGTATCGTTATAGGAAATCAAATTTTGCTTTGTTTATTCAAGAATAAAAATATTGTTGACAGTAATATCCGGTCCTACACTTGTAGAAAAAGAAAAATATTCCCCGTCAAATGTACAACGGACTGTCATAGGCAACGAAGGGGTTTCTATTGGTTCGCCATTCTGTGTCATAGTTACGATTGTAATTGCAATACCTGTTTCATCTTGTGTATATGTGCCGGTTTGCACGACGGATATGCTTATTTGATTTATTTCAAAAGTTCCGTCCGTGTAAAACTCTATTGTTGAATTCTGCATTTGCGCCTTGACTGCTGCAAGCATATCCGCATCCATATTGTCGGAAGTTGTATTATAAAATACAAAGGTTTTGCCGGCAAGCACATCTGTTTCGCCGCCGACAGGCACATATTCCACGCTTTCGGTTTTTGTTCTTCCGCAAACAGTGCAAGTAAAAGTCTTTATGCCGTCGACGGTTTCGGTTGCAGGCGTGGTGATCTCTCCGTCGTTCCAAGTATGCGCGGCTTTATCTTTCACTTCCGTGCAATTCTCATCTGTGCAAGCGTGCCAATGGTCAGTTTCGTCGCTCGACCAAGCAGTAGCAAATTCGTGCGTATGCTCCGCAGGGGTATCGTCGCAAGCGGTCAAGCCTACGGCTAACGTCGCCGCCATGAACACGGCAAGCAAAACAGCTAATACTTTTTTCATTGTTTATCCTCCTTGCGGCTTGCAGTTTAAGTGTACTTTTACTGTTATCTTTTACTTGCCCCGATTTCCGCTTTTGTGCTATAATAAATCAAGTAAATTCATTGAATTTGCGCCCGATATATATTTTTTTTGGCATTGCAGTAAAAGTACACTTTTACTGCAATTTTTTTGTTTTTGGCTTTTTCAGGTAGTCTTTTCGCCGTTTATCCGCTATGCTTATATAAAAACGAAAGGAGCACAAACCAATGAATTACGCATACGCGCGGGTATCGGCAAAAGACCAGAACTTGCAACGGCAGATTGCCGCGTTTAGTGAGTTCGGCATTGAAAAAAGCCGCATTTTCTCCGAGAAGAAAAGCGGCAAAGACTTTGAACGTAAGGAATATAAACGCTTATTAAAGAAACTCACAAGCGGCGATCTGCTCGTGATAAAGTCCATTGACCGGTTGGGGCGCAATTACAGCCAGATTATCGAGGAATGGAACAGAATTACAAACAGTATCGGTGCGGACATACTCGTGTTAGATATGCCGCTACTCGACACCCGCACGAAAGCGGATACTTTGGTCGGCAAGTTCATTTCGGATATTGTGTTGCAAGTTTTATCCTTTGTAGCCGAGAATGAGCGGGAGAGCATAAAGGCGCGGCAAGCCGAGGGAATAAAGATTGCACATCAAAAGTGCGTCCGTTTCGGTCGCCCTTCGTTCGTATATTCGGAAGAATTTTTATCCGTCGCTAACGACTATCTTTGCAAGCGCATAAAACTGAAAACCGCGTTGCAGTTATTAAATATAAACCAAAGCAATTTTTTCTATCATATCTACAAAATAAAGAAAAACAAGAGCATTTTACAATAGCCGACTTTTTATGCGGTATTACGGCAAAATAAGGCGTTCTATCTGTGATACAATGAAAGCCCGAATTATCTGTGTTTTATAAGCATTATATACGCGGTCTTTTGCCTGTGCTTAACCGCCTTGCGGGTGGATATCACCGCCTTGAAAAATGTACAAGGGCGGCTATTTATCTCCCGTCAGGCATAAACCGCCGTCGCCTGCGGCGCATGGCTTACCGCGTTCAAGCCCTGCCAGGGCGGCGAGGGATTTATCGCAAGGTTCGTCGAAACGGACGGCAAGGAAAGTATGGTAAGCGTCAGCGCGGACTGGCTTAAAAAGGCGTATGTTTGCGATAGCAGCGAGATAAAACTTCAGGATTTAAAGGTTGAAAGCGGCAAAGTCAAGGTTGCGATAAAGCCTTACTCCGTCCTTACGCTTAATCTCATAAAATAAAAATACGTTTAAACAATATATAAGGCTTCCGCAATAAAAACGGAAGTCTTTTCCATTGCCAAACGTCCTCGTTAAAGTTGATTTTTGCGCCCCGAAGTATTATAATATACGCAAACGGAGTAAACGAAATGGACTTTATAAAAATCAAAGGCGCAAACGAAAATAACCTTAAAAACATAGACCTGGTTTTACCCAGAAACAAACTCATCGTCTTTACCGGGCTTTCGGGCAGCGGCAAAACTTCGCTTGCGTTCGATACCATATTCGCGGAAGGACAGCGCAGGTACGTCGAATCGCTTTCGTCTTACGCGCGTCTTTTCCTGGGGCAAATGCAGAAACCCGACGTCGAAAGCATCGAGGGCTTAAGTCCCGCCATATCCATCGACCAGAAAACCACCGCGCGCAATCCGCGTTCCACCGTGGGCACCGTGACCGAAATCCACGATTACCTGCGTCTGCTATACGCGCGCACGGGCGTCGTGCACTGTCCCAAGTGCGGTAAGGAAATATCCCAGCAGTCCGTGGACCAGATAGTTGACCGCATCATGGCATACGGCGAGGGCAGCCGCATACTTGTCACCGCGCCCGTGGCAAGGGGCAAAAAAGGCGAGTTCAAAAAGGAATTGGACTCTTTCCGTAAGTCGGGTTATACGCGCGTCAAAGTCGACGGGGAAGTGAGAAGCCTTGACGAGGAAATAGTCCTCGACAAACAGATAAAGCACAGCATAAGCGTAGTCGTGGACCGTCTTATCGTGAAATCGGGCATAGAAAAACGCCTTACCGACAGCGTGGAAACCGCGCTTAAACTGTCGGACGGGCTTGTCGTAGTCGACCTTGACGGAAAGGAACAGACTTTTTCCACCAAGTACGCTTGTCCCGACTGCGACATATCGGTCAGCGAGGTGGAGCCGCGCTTGTTTTCGTTCAATTCGCCGTTCGGCGCCTGTCCCGAGTGTACGGGACTGGGTTTTAAGCAGCAGCTTGACCCCGAGCTTATTTACGGCGACGGAAGTAAAAGCCTCAACGAGGGCGCGCTTAACGTCAGCGCCTGGAATTTCGATACCAGTCAGATAGGAAGCATGTATTTTAAAGCGCTGTCCGAAAGGTACGGTTTTTCTTTGGATACGCCGTTTAAGGACTTGCCCGAAAAGATAAAGAACATTCTGCTTTACGGCAACGGCGACGAAAAGCTGGACCTCAAATACGTTTCCGCCAATTTTACGGGAAGTTACAAGCGCAGTTTCGAGGGCGTCGTCAACAACCTCGAACGCCGTTTCCGCGAGACAAGCAGCGATTACATCAAAAGCGAAATATCAAAATATATGCGCGAAATTCCTTGCGAGGCTTGCGGCGGCAAAAGGCTTAAAAAGGAAGCGCTTGCCGTAACCGTGGGCGGACTTAACATCGCGGAACTCAGCGATATGCCCATCGTCAAAATCAGTAAGTTCATGGAAGAACTTAAATTTTCGCCCTCAAACGAGATTATCGCGCGTCCTATTTTACGCGAGATTCAGGCAAGGCTTAAATTTCTTATCGACGTGGGGCTGGGGTATCTTACGCTTTCGCGCGGCGCGGCAACGCTTTCGGGCGGAGAGGCGCAACGCATCAGGCTTGCCACGCAGATAGGGTCCGGACTTACGGGCGTACTGTATATTCTGGACGAGCCAAGTATAGGACTTCACCAGCGCGACAACGAAAAACTTATCGCCACTCTGGAAAGACTGCGCGACTTGGGCAACACTCTTATCGTGGTTGAACACGACGAGGAAACCATGCGCCGCGCGGACTTCATTGTGGACGTGGGGCCGGGCGCGGGTGTTCACGGCGGTGAGATTGTCGCCGCGGGCAGTGTGGAGGATATCATAAAAGAACCGCGTTCCGTGACGGGGTTATATTTAAGCGGCAAAAAGAAGATAGACGTGCCTTCGTCGCGCCGTCCGCTGACGGGACAGTCTATCACCGTCAAAGGCGCGCGGCAGAATAACCTCAAAAACATTGACGTCGATATTCCCGTAGGCGTGTTTACGGCGGTTACGGGCGTGTCGGGCAGCGGCAAATCCAGTCTTGTAAACCAGATTCTTTATCCCGCGCTGTCCAATAAAATCATGCGTACCCGTATTCCCGAGGGGGAGTGCGACGCGGTTCTCGGCGCGGAATACATCGACAAAGTAATCTGTATCGACCAAAGCCCCATAGGCCGCACTCCGCGCAGTAACCCCGCAACTTACACAGGCGTCTTCACCCAGATACGCGAGCTTTTCGCAAAGACCTCCGACGCGCAGGAACGCGGTTACAACGCAGGCAGATTTTCTTTCAACGTCAAGGGCGGCAGATGCGAAAACTGCACGGGCGACGGCATAATCAAGATTGAAATGAACTTTCTTCCCGACGTTTACGTCCCCTGCGAAGTGTGCGGCGGCAAGCGCTATAACCGCGAAACTCTGGCCGTAAAATACAAGGGCAAAAACATTTACGAAGTGCTTGAAATGACGGTGGAGGAGGCGTATTCGTTTTTTGAAAACATTCCTTCCATTGCAGGCAAAATCAAAACGCTTTGCGACGTGGGACTGGGGTATATAAAACTCGGCCAGCCCGCAACCACGCTTTCGGGCGGAGAGGCGCAAAGAGTAAAACTCGCAACCGAGCTCAGTAAACGTTCTACTTCTAAAACGCTTTATATTTTAGACGAGCCTACTACGGGCTTGCACGTTGCCGACGTAGACAAGCTTCTCGAAATTCTTCAGCGGCTGGCTTCCGGCGGCAATACCGTCGTGGTTATCGAGCACAATCTCGACGTCATCAAAGTCGCCGATTATATAATAGATATGGGTTACGAGGGCGGCGACGCGGGCGGACAGGTCATCGCGCAAGGCACTCCCGAAGAGGTCGCAAAAGTAAGCGACAGCTTCACGGGACAGTTTTTGAAAAAAATCCTTAAAAACTGACTACCCGAATATCTGCCTTAGGCAACCGATAAAATCCGTTTTTTCAAAAGCCGAAATCATATATTTTTAACGATTATTAAGTTTGTCAGGCGGCTTGTTTTAAACTTTTTGCCGCACCGATAATGAGTTGTAATTTTATAAAAGGAGTCGTCAAAAGCAATGACGGCTCCTTTTTGCACGCGGTCAAAAAATGAATTCCGTAAGGTTTATTACCGTTAATTTTTTATCTTTTCTTTGCGCGTATCGGAGTGTATTGTACGTTCCGCCTTGTCTTTCTCCGTTCCGGACTACCAGCACTAAGTCTGATTTATCAACCATGTATTCGTTTCTTCTTTGCATACAAAAGTCCGAATACTTCTCGCTGACGACGTTGACAAGGCTCGCCGCGTTGCAAATCGCCTTGTATCGGAGTTTGTCTTTTTTGCGCCATTTCAAATCCTGGTTGGGACATGGTACGGCAATTTCAAGCACTATGTGCGGATAAGCTGAATCTCTCAGCCCGATAATTGTTTCCGCAAAGTCGGTGTCCGCGCCTAAAGCCCCGCCCGAAATAAAATAATCGTATCCGCTTAGAATAAGTTCGACGACTTTTTCACGCAGCGCGGCAAGATAACTTTTGTGTTCCGTGCTGTTTTTATCCTCATAATCCCATGGAAATCCCTTCGGCCTATGCCCCGTAAGACAACAAGTTTTCATAAACACTCCTATATTTATGTTGTAGCAATAATATTGTTTACATTGTAGCACGAATAAAAAATCGTGTCAACACTAATAAAATATTAGTGTAGCCAATAAATATAGGGAGTAAAAGAAATGACTATTCAGGATAGAATTTTAGAATTACTGAAAAAGAACGGCTGGACTAAATACAAACTGGCGAAAGAGGCGGGCTTTTACCCTACAACCGTATATGATTGGTTCAACGAAAAGCATTATACTCCTGACAGGAATTCCATAGAAAGTATATGCCTTGCGTTCGGTATATCGCAAGCAGAATTTTATAGCGGCGTGGATGTGATGAATTTGGATTCCGATCAGACGGTTTTGTTGGAATTGTTTTCAAAAGTGCCGCCGGAAAAGAGGAAAATTGTATTCGAGCTTTTGCGCACTTTATCGGAGAAATAAATATAATGTTAATATATAACGTTGTTATAAGACTTCGTAAAATTACGGAGGAGATGGAAAATCACTCCTTTTATAAAAAAAGTGAAAAGGCGATATAAAAAACATTGAAAAAAGGAAGCAAGATATTTTTGCTTCCTTTCGGCATTTAAATTACGGCAATTGTTTTCGGTTGAATTTTATTGACTTAAGACAAAGTTTATAAGCGACTTGGCGCTTTTTTTATCTGATTTTGCCGCCGATTACGCGCGCGCTTGTCGCGGTTGCGATTTTCATGCTTTCGGGTATGCTTTTCCCCGAGGCGTAAGACGCTAAAAACGCCGCGCCGTAGCTGTCGCCCGCGCCTACGGTAGTCACCACTTTTTCGATTTTTTCCGCGGGGCAGAAGTATTTTTTACCGTTTTTAAGGTCGTAACAAAGGCTGCCTTCAGCGCCTAACGTGCGCAGCGCTATTTTAATGTTAGGGTATTTTGCGTTCAGTTCCGCGATTGCGTCATCGCCGGAAATCAGGTTAAGCTGCTCAAAAATCTTTTCCTCTTCCTTACTGAATTTAAGAACGGTTGCGTTTTTAAGGCAGGTTTCCACGTATTCTTTGACTTTGCATACGTCGCGTATGTTGATGTCGCAGAAAATTTCCTTCCATTCCTTAAGCGCGATAAGTTTATCAAGCGTGCGTCTGTTTGCGGCGGAACATTGTATCAAAGTGCCGAACGAAAGAATTTCCGCAGACGAATTTTTTATTTTCTTGTAAACCTCTTCGTCGGGTACGATATTGTGGTAAGCAGTGTTTTCTTTAAAAGTGTAGGAGGGGACTTTGTTTACGTCGAGAGTAACTTCTACCGTTCCCGTGGGGAAAGAGGTTGTCAGCAGGAAATCGCGTTTTACGCCCGCCTTGTCGCATTCGTTTTGCGCCGCTTTACCCGGTTCGTCGTTGCCCACCGCGGACAACAGGTAAGCTTTGCCCGAAGTTAAAGCATAGTATCTTGCAAAGTTAAAAGGCGCGCCTCCGATTACGGCGCGGTTTTCGTCCTGTCTCTTATACACATCTCCGAGCCCACGAGACATGCGCAGAT
>UQSP01000023.1 GCA_900543755.1 uncultured Eubacteriales bacterium | reverse complement strand
TGTGTATAAGAGACAGGCTTTCCTATTATATGTAGGAAAGCCGTTTTGTTGCTTTAAGCAATTACTCGTAAAGTCTGGAAAGAGGAAGTTCGGCAAAAATGCTTTCGATAGCGCGGGCAAAAAGCGGCGCCACGGTGATTTCCTCGATTTTGGCAATTTTCTTTTCCTTGGGAAGTTCTATCGTATTAAGCATATACACTTTTTTGATGACGGACTGTTCGAGTCTTTCGATTGCGGGACCGCTTAACACGGCGTGAGTGCAGCAGACGTAAACTTCTTTGGCTCCGCCCACCTCGATAAGCGCTTTCGCGCCCTGGGTAATGGTGCCGGCGGTATCAATCATGTCGTCGACAAGCAGGCAGGTTTTGTCTTTGACTTCGCCGACAATGTTCATGACTTCCATGACGTTGGCTTTGGGACGGCGCTTGTCCACAATCGCAAGCGGGCAGTCAAGCTTGTTTGCCATTGCGCGCGCACGGGCGACCGAGCCCACGTCGGGCGAAACGACGATAAGGTCGTCGCGCTTGACGAACGCCTTGTTTTTTATGTAATTGCAAAGAACCGAGCTTCCCAGAAGGTTGTCGACGGGAGTGTCGAAAAATCCCTGAATCTGGGGTGCGTGCAGGTCCATGGTAAGCACGCGGTCGGCGCCTGCGCTGGTGATGAGGTCGGCGACGAGTTTTGCGGTAATCGGGTCTCTTGCCCTTGCCTTGCGGTCCTGACGCGCGTAACCGAAATAGGGAATTACTGCGGTTATACGTCCGGCGCTTGCGCGGCGCATCGCGTCGATCATGACCAGAAGTTCGACCAGATTGTCGTTGACGGGCATGGAAGTGGACTGAATTACGAATACGTCGCAACCTCTTACGGTCTCGTCGATCTGAACGCTGGTTTCGCCGTCGGAAAATTTGCCGACTTTAATCGCGCCCAGCGGCATATTAAGCTCCTTGGCTATTTCCGCCGCAAGCGCGGGTGAACCGTTGCCCGCAAAGAGCTTAATCTTGTTACCGTGTGCTATCATGTTGATAATGCCTCCAAAAATATATTGTATTTTTAAAGCTTGTCCGTTTTATCGGACAAATTTCTTCCTTAAGTGAAATCGCGGCGGTTTACTTTTTGCCGGCGGTATACTTGTTGCCCGTCCAGTCGGGTTTTACCGTCTGACGTGCGCGCGCAATCGCAAGCGCCCCTGCAGGAACAAAGGCGTTAATCACCGACCCTGCCGCAATAAACGCGCCGTCCTCTATTTTAACGGGGGCGATTATCGTCGAGGAAGAGCCTATAAACGCGTTGTCGCCCACGACCGTGGTATGTTTGTCTTTGCCGTCGTAGTTTGCAAATACCACGCCCGCACCCACGTTGCAGCCTTTGCCTATGACCGCGTTGCCCGCGTAAGTAAGATGCGACAGTTTGCTGCCGTCGCCTATCGTGCAGCTCTTAAGCTCCACAAAGTCGCCTATTTTGCACTTTTCGCCTATTACGTTGTCCGCCCTCAGGTTTGCATAAGGCCCGACCGAGGTGCCTTTGCCGATATAGCTTCTCACCGCGTGAGAGGACTCGATAACCGCGCCCTCGTCCACGACGCAGTCCTCTATGACGTTGCCGTTGCCGATGCGCGCGCCCTTTTTTATGCGGGTTTTGCCTTTGATTATGTTGTTGTGACCTATCGTCACGCCCTCCTCGATTGCGACGTCGCAACCGATGACCGTGCCCGTAAGGTCCTCGAAATGAACGCCCTGGTCCATGTGATAATCGAGTATTCGGTTTTTAAGTATGTCCGAGATAAGTCCCACCTGCTTGAAACTGAAAGCGGTGATAAAATCTTCCTCGTCGAAGTAAAAAGTATTTTCGGTATAAATCTTTTCGGTGTTAAGCACGTATGCGCAATTAAAAACGTATCCGCGCGTCATTTTAAGCACGGTTTTTCCGCTGTTGTACGCCTCGTCCACGGCGGCGGCCACGGTTTTGGCGGTGATAAGCGGAGTGTCCGAAAACAGCACCACTATATAGTCGCAACCCTGTTTGACGTGCGGACGCACAAGCGCGGGAAGCTCCTTATCGCGCTCAAAGTCCGCAATGTCCGTTTCCGCGTCCGTAAGGGCAAGCGAAACCCATTCCAGCATGGATTTGCCGAAAACTTCGATTTTTGACGTATCGCCCATTTTGTCGTAATACGTCTTTAATATAAGACCGCAGTATTTTTTACTCATACCTTACCTATTATATATCCAAAATTTAAAATTTGTCAATCGCTTTCCCGCCATAACCCCGGGGCAATGTACAGGAAAAAATTATTTCTTCTTTTTTTGCCTCAGCTCTTTGAAAAATCCGCTGAGTAAAGCCGCGCACTCCTCTTCCATTACTCCGCCTTTGACCGCCGCGCGGTGATTGAACCTTTCGTCGCACGCAAGGTTCATGACGCTGCCGCAGCAGCCGAAACGACGGTCGTACGCGCCGAACACCACCCTGTCCACGCGCGAATTCACTATCGCGCCCGCGCACATGACGCAAGGCTCAAGCGTCACGTACAGCGTACAGCCCGAAAGGTTGCGCCGCTTCAGCTTTTTGCCCGCCGCCGCCAGCGCGCGTATCTCGGCATGAGCCGTAGGGTCGAAGTCGCGCTCTCTCACGTTAAAGGCTTTGGATACGACTTTATTCCCGCAAACCACAATGCATCCCACGGGAACGTCCCCTTTTTTCGCCGCTTTTTCGCTAAGCACGAGACATTTTTTCATGAAAAACAGGTCAAGCGCGGCTTCTTCGCTGTTTTCGGCGTTATCGGGGCGCGGACTTTTTCCCGTATTATTCTTTTGCCCGACTTTCTTCCCGTCCTTAAACGAGCCGACACCGTCCTCTCTTTTTAAGGCGCAGTCCGAATTTTGACCGCCGCCACAATGAAAAAAGCCATGCTCTGTCAGTTTTTCGTTTAATTCTTCCATTTAATCGTCCTTTAAGTTTCGTTTGTTCTTTGAATTTTGTCCGTGACTTTATCGCGCGGCGTTTTTAATATCCCGTCAAATAAAACACAACCTTTGTTTTTTAAAGATTCAGGGTGTTTTTGCGATTTAAAGCTTTCCCGCTTTATGCGCTTATTTATGCGTCCGCGCAAGATACTCGTTTACGCGTAGCGGCAAATCCTTGTTTCTTTCCCACTCGTCGTCGTCAAGCGCGTCGTCGGAAAGAGGATGAGTCTTTTCGTCGGGAACTATTTCCACGGTAAAGGCGGGAATTTTCAGTTTTTCGACGCACCAGTCCTTGTATCCGCCCGCGCTTAAGGTAAAGTCGCCTTTAATCTCATATAACAGCTTTTCGTTGAGAAAACGCGCCATGTTTTCGTCGCGGGTTTTGCGTCGGCCGTTTTGGTGGAAATACCAGTAAAGCTCCCTGCCCTTGGCGTGATAGCTTACCGTGCAGTCGGGCATGATTTCAAGCGTAAAATCCCTTAACGCCGCCGTTTCCCGCGCGCAGAAGGGAAAACCGCCCACATAATTTTCGGGCGCGGGAGTAAGCACGTTTTTGCTTCCGCTTGCCCAGCGCGCGTCGAAGTTGACGTTTAAATCCACGGCGTTAAGGTTTGCCTTCCAAAGCGAAAAATTCTCGCTGCCGCCGTTTATTTTTTTCAAAAACGCGCTTCGTTCTTTTCCGAAAAAATCCGCGCCGTGCTCGATGAGCAGCGCTCCGTCGGGATTAAGCATGGGCACAAAATAGACCGAACCGTTTTTTACTCCTTTTTTTAAGGCGTAAGCCGCCTGGCGCATCACAAGCGCACCGGTCACGTTTTCGCGCGCGTGTATGCCGCCCGTGACAATAGTCTTTATTCCGTTACGGCAGCCTATCCTGACGTAAGGGATAATCCTGCCGCTTTCGCTGTAACCGATGCTGCCCGCCTCCGCGCCGCATCTTAACAAAAACGAAATATCGTCGTTAAGGCGTGAATATGTGTACAAATCCGCTTCCTCCTTAAACGCTTTATATGCATACAGAAGGAAAACCGTGCGCGAAAAACCGTAGCTTTCGGGGCTTAAAAATCACGTAACGATAACCGCCGAAAAATAAAGTTTATAAAGACAAACAGTTGCGCCGATTAAATAACCCGATGAAGAAGGTCGCAAGCGCCGAAAAAAAGCCGAATGTTTACTTATGGTAAGGCGTCTTTGCCAGAATGTTGAAAGCGCGGTAAATCTGCTCGGTTAAAATAAGGCGCATCAGCATATGCGGATAAGTCACCTTCCCGAAGCTTACTTTAAGGTCTGCTTTCTCGCGAACGCGCTCGTCCACTCCCTCGCTGCCGCCTATTATAAAAGTTATTTCGGGCACGGTAAGATACGCCTTATCCATGACGGACGCCAGCTGCGGGCTGGAAAGCTCCTTTCCTCCGATATCGGTAAGCACGCAAAAGCCGTTCATTTTCTTTAAAAGCGCGTCCGACTCGCGCCTGACGGCGTCCGCGCCGCACTCGTCGGATATCTCCTCCACCCTGAACTCGCAGAACCGCGTCAGTCTTTTGGCGTATTCGGCTATTCCGTCAGAAATAAATTTCTCCTTGATTTTACCCACGCACAAAACGGTAACTTTTTTCATCACAGACCCCAGAAAAACGTACAGAAAGTCGTGATGAAAGTAATCACCAGCGCGCCGATGTAGAAAGCCCAGTCGCGCGCGACGGGTTTATAAAGAAGCGTGTCTTCAAGCGGCAAAGCTTCGCCCTCGAGAGACTCGCCCTCGGCTTCGACGATTTTAACGCCGTTATCGTTGTCCCGATTTTTTGCGGCGTTTTTGTTGCTTAAACGCATTATGAGGATAAAAATACCCACGCCTATTCCTATTACCGCCATCCACAATATGACGGCGACGATAAAATAATTTGCCAGAAGGTAATTGACCGAATCGAAAAAATTTCCCAGCGGCAGCGAATAAACGGACGCGAAATCCAGATAAACGCTTATGGAATTGTTGAGAAAATGCACGAGTATCGCGGGGAAAATCGATTTTGTCTTTATTACCAGCGCCGCCATCAGCATACCGAACAAAAACGTGTAAAACACCTGCGTCACGTTCTGGTGGAAAAGCCCGAACGCCAGCCCGCAGATAACTATCGTCTGAGCCTCGTTAAACGAGCCGCGCATGGTGGTAAGAAAGCCGCCGCGGTTGGCAAACTCCTCGCACACGCCCGGGAAAACGCCGGTCAGCACTATATTGAGAAGCAGCAGCCACACCGAAAAGGTTGCGGGATAGGACGAGCCGCCTGCCGGATAATTGAACCCCAGCATTTCCAGAATTACCGCCCAAACGGTGGACACGCCCATGGTGGCGATAAGACAGCACACTCCCAGCGGCACGCAAAGCAGCATGACGCGAAAGTCGGGCTTACGGACGGAAGAAAGCCGCATGACGCCCGTAAAACTCTTTTTAAGCGAAAACTTGTAAATCAGAAAGGGTATTATCAGCAAAAAAACCGCTTGAGTCGTCAGCGTGAAAATTACGTCCGAAAGCGTGGGCGACAGCTTATCCGAAATAAGCGAGGAGATTATTCTCGCAATCGATAGGCCCGCCGCGACGGAGAACATCACCGCCCCTGCCGCGCGGAACTGAATTTGTCTTTTACGTAAAAGTTCTTCCATTGCCACATGTTTCCTTTTATTGTTTTTCCCGTTAAGGGATAAGCTTATCCGTATTATATTTCCGTTACCCTGCCGCCCGGCCGAAACTTAAAGTCACATAAGCCCCGAAAGATTGGCGGCAAACACAAACAGCCACATAAAAACGCATACGCCCAGCCCAAGACACAGCAGAATGACGTGGGTTTTTTTGCCGAGTAACGCGTTGCGGCGCCGTCCCTCCCTGACGTCGTTTTCGTCCATACGTCCCTCGAGCAGGAATTTGCCCGTATAGACGTTTTCGCGGCGTTTTTTCTTATCCGTGGAAGTTTCGCAAGCCAAACCGCTTGTATCCAAGCCGCTTTCGGTTGAGGAGTCGGCTGAAAAACCGCCCGTCACCGCTTGCTTTGACGCGTCGGCTTCAGAAAAGCTGTCTTTATCAGAAGGTGTTGCGTTATTTCCGTCTTTTGCGCAAGACGCGTCATTTCCACTTAAATCGTTGTCGGGACACAAAGTTACGTTGTCCCTATTTACCATCATATCGGGTTTAACGGCGCGAGTGACGCGGAAATCGAAAATAAGCCCTTTTCCTGCGCCTGACCTGTTTTTAAGCATAAGTCTGCCCAAAAAGTAAACGACCGCTGCACCCGCGACAAACAGCAATACGGTGGTTAAAACGTCCGCCGCGCCCAAAGCCGCGCTTTCTTCACCTGCGGACGGGATAAACTCCAACAGAACGGCGACCAGATTATTGCCCGAATGAAGTAACATCGAGGGCAGTACCGAACCCGAGCAAATCGCGAACCAGGCGCACACGCAGCCCAGGAAAAACTGATAAACGGTTTGTTCGGGATTCATGTGCATAAGCGCAAAAGTCGCGCCCGAAATAAGCACCGAGGCTGCGACTCCGTATTTTTTGACAAGACCGCCTAAAAGCGCGCCGCGGAAAACAAGCTCTTCGCACAAAGGCGCAAGTATAACGGTGACGAGTATACCCAGCGCAAGGTTGACGGGAGTTTCGAAGCTTACGGGGTCGGAAAACGAATAGCCCGCTTTTTCCAGCAGAAGATAGAACCATTGCGCGGGAAGCGCGAAACACAGTATGCACACTACGCTTGACAAAAACGCCGAAAGGGCGATAAACCATTTTACGGGACGCACGGGATAAGCAAGAGCGAGTTTCTTTTTCCTTACCGAGGAATAAACGGCGAGGAAAAACACCGCCTGGATAAGCGCCATAAGCACGAAATTCAGCGTCATGTAAGCGTTTTCGCCCACCGTTGCGGCAGTGGTTACTATCGTAAGCACTATCGAGCCGAAAAGCTGCACCAGAAGGTTGAAAACAATCGCCTTGAAGTAGACGGCGGTGCCGTCAGCCGCTGTAAGAGTCCTCAAGATAAAGCGCGCCTCCTTAAATAATTTCGAAAAGACTGCTCATCCGGTCCGCGAACGCAATCTCCAGCTTTACGTCCCTTCCCTCACAGATGCCTTGAGAAGAAAGAAAATTCTTACACGTTTCGAAAGCGAGTTCGGGATAATTGTTTTCGCGGCTTAAGTGCGCAAGCACGACCTGTTTTACGCCGTGGGCGGCAAGATAAGCCACGCAACGGGAGCAGTCCGCATTGGACAGATGGCCTTTGTCGGAAAGAATACGTTTTTTAAGAAAGGGCGAGTAATCCGCATTGTTTTTCAAAAGCGTTTCGTCGTGATTGCTTTCCAGCACCACGAGGTCGCTGTCGGACATGACGTCCATTACCTTTTGCGAAACCTTGCCCGTATCGGTTGCGACGGTAATTTTTTTGCCGCCGCACAGAAAGCCGTACCCTACGCAAGGCACGTCGTGACTGACTTTAAACGGGCTTACGGTGACGTCGCCGATAAAAAAATCGCCACCTACGGAAATAAGCCTGTTGCGGACCTTGCCCGTTTTTTGCCATACCGACCCAAGACAGTCCGCATGGCAGTAAACCTCCGCGTCGGGGTGACGCGCGCAGAACGCGTCCAATCCGCTGACGTGGTCGTGGTGTGCGTGCGTAATAAGCACCTTGACGTTATCCGCAGTTTCGTTTAAGGCGCGCAACGATTTTTCCACCCTGCTTGCCGTAAGTCCCAAATCCACCAGAATTTTGACCGAACCGCTTGAAACAAATATACAATTACCCGTGCTGCCGCTGCCGAACACGCAAACTTTAAGACTCATAATCAACGAGTATTATACTATACGCGCGCAAAATTGGCAAACTATTTCGCGGCGGTTGCGATAATTGCTTTTTTATGGTAGAATAATCGCGAAGTACCATCAACTTTACTTAAGGTGAAAAAAACATGAAATCTTACGGTTACGATACGATAGCGGAAGCACTTGGCGGACTTATACGCGAAAAGCTTTGCGTGGTCGAAGAGGAAGCGCTTGCTTTTACCCGAGCCGCGCTTAAAAAGGAAACGTGCCCTGCCGCCGCATGGGCGCTTGAAACCATTGTCGAAAACGCCGATATCGCGCGCGAAAAACGCTTTTTCGCCTGCCAGGACTGCGGAGTGGCGGTAGTTTTTGCTTACGTCGGAAGAGACGCACGGCTTGATTGCGACCTTACCGAGGCGATTAACGAGGGCGTAAGGCGCGGTTACCGCGACGCCAGAAAGTCGGTGGCGCATCCCCTTACGCGCCTTAACACGGGCGACAACACTCCCGCCGTGATTTACACCGAAATCGTTAACGGCGACGGACTGGTCATCGAATGGATGGCTAAGGGCGCGGGCAGCGAAAATATGTCCGCCGTGTATATGCTTACCCCCTCCAAAGGCGAGGACGGAATAGTGGCAAGCGCCGTGGACTGCGTAAAAAAAGCGGGCGCAAACCCCTGTCCGCCCGTAATTCTGGGCATAGGCGTGGGCGGAACGATGGACAAAGCGGCGGTTTTATCCAAAAAGGCTTTGATGCGAAAGACGGGAACACCTTCTTCCGACCCGCAAGTCGCAAAGCTTGAAAAGCGGATTCTGGACGCGGTCAACGCGCTTAAGACAGGCGCGCAAGGCTTGTCGGGCGACACCACCGCGCTTGCCGTGCACATCGAAACTTTTCCCACTCATATCGGAATGCTGCCCGTTGCGATAACCCTGCAGTGCCACAGCGTGCGGCACGGCAAAATCATCCTTTGATAAACTTTTATTGCGCTTTAAGCGTATTTATTTATCGTCGGTCATCCGTCTTTTCGGATAATCAGCCGCGACAGCCTGTTTAAATAGTGTTTACTTTCGTCAATTTTTGTTTTTGAATGCGGTAAAACCGCCCTGCCATACGGGTAAAACCGCGGCTTGAAACGCGGATTTTTTCCGCCGATTAATCAAAGGATATCCCTTTTAAAAGCGGCAAATTTTAATCTGTTTACATAAATTTAACATACAAAAAGAGAGGCTTTCAAAAAATGTCGGATTCGGTTAAAAAAATTACTCTGCCCCTTTCGGAAGACGCGCTAGACTCGCTGGCAGCCGGGGACAGAATTCTTCTTTCGGGCGAAATTTACACGCTGCGCGACGCAGGGCACAAACGGCTTACCTTAAGCATAAAGGCAGGCAAGCCGGATTGGGACACAAGCGGAAAAGCCATATATTACTGCGGACCCACCCCCGCCGCCGAGGGCGAAATTATAGGCTCGTGCGGGCCTACCACTTCCGCGCGCATGGATGACTACGCGCCCTTTCTGATTGAAAAGGGACTTAAAGTGATGATAGGCAAGGGAAAGCGTAACGAAAAAGTCGTCGAAGCCATGAAAACTTACGGCGCCGTGTACCTCATAGCCGTGGGCGGAGCCGGCGCGCTTTACAAAGCCTGCGTCACGAAAAACGAACCCGTTTTGTACGAGGACCTCGGGTGCGAAGCCATGAGAAAACTCACCGTAAAGGATATGCCGCTTATGGTGGGAATAGACCGCAAAGGAAATTCTGTCCTTAACTGATTTTACGTTGCCCGTTTGACTTTGTGAAATACATAAACGCGATTGATTTTTACGCTTAAGCGACAGTCTTTTGCGGATTTATAAAAATTGACTATTTTCCTCTCCCTCCCCGCACACAAACAAAAACAATCGTTACCGACCGATAATCAAATTGCGTTTTACGGGATAAAAACAATACTTTTTCTGTTTAAAATAAAAGCTTGTCCGCGACAGAAACAATATAGGACCGCTTGCGTTTTAAAACTGTTTTCCCGCGGTTTTTACTTGTCGCTTATTCCCTTTCGCTCAGCTTTCCCCCCGACACATATCACAATACCGTTGCGCGCGAAAAAACTATTACTTCAAAGAACGCCGAATCGGCTTGATTAAACTCCTTAAAGATACTCTTACCGCGGTTTTTTACTTGAAATTTGACTGTATTTTCCCTGAAAAATTTTTCTTAAAAGCGCATAAGAAAATGCCGCCGCCTTACAAAAGGGCAACGGCATTTTTATTTTTCGTTTGATTTACTCTGCTACTTTACTTGAAAGACGTTTAACTTATGTTTTAAACCGTTACACAAGTCTGAAAGAAACGCTGTCCGCACACTCGCTGTCGCCGCCGATAAACACTTTAAAGTCGCCTTTTTCGGCTTTCTTTACAAGGTCGGGACCGTAAAACGCCAGCATATCCTCGGTTATTTCAAAGCTGACTTCTTTTTCTTCGCCCGGCTTAAGCGCGACTTTTTTAAAGCCCTTAAGCTCCTTTACGGGGCGCACGGCGGAGCCGTACAAATCGCGGATATACAGCTGGACGGTTTCCTCGCCCGCGACCGCGCCTTCGTTTTTGACCTTGACGGAAGCGGTTAAACTGCCGCCGCTTTCAAGCACGTCGGCGCTTAACTTAAGGCAGGAGTAGCCGAAAGAGGTGTAACTTAAGCCGTAGCCGAACGGATAAAGCGGTTTATTGGGTCCGTCGATGTAGCTTGAAGTGTACGCGACGCGCACGTCGTCGTTTCTGCGCGGACGACCGGTGTTGTAATGGTTGTAATAAATCGGGCACTGTCCCGTTTTTGCGGGGAAACTCATGGTAAGTTTACCCGACGGCACGGCTTTTCCGAACAGCAGGTTTGCCGCCGCCGAACCGCCTTCGGTGCCGGGCTGCCATACCTCGAGTATAGCGGGCGCCGTTTCGCTGAGTCTTTTAATCGCAAGCGGACGGCCCGAGAACAGCAGTACCGCGGTGTTTTTGTTGACTTTAAGCACTTCGTCCAGCAGTTTGTACTGCACGGCAGGAAGCTCGAGGTCGAGTTTGCTGTTGCCTTCACCGCTGTCGCCCTGAGGCTCTCCGAGAGTAAGGATTACCGCGTCCGCGCCTTTTGCCGCCTTTACCGCCGCGGCTATTCCGCTTTCGAAGGTGGCGGTAAGCTCTCCGTTCACGCCCTCAGCGTATTCGACTTCGGCATTCTCCAGCAGGTTTTTAACGCCCTCGAAAACGGTAACGGTCTGCTCGTGCTTGCCGTAGCAGCGCCAATTTCCGAGTATCGCGCCCGTATTTGCAAACGGTCCGATTACCGCGACTTTTTTAACAGAGGTATTAAAAGGCAAAACTCCGTCGTTTTTGAGAAGAACCGCACATTTTTCCGCCGCTTTACGCGCAAGGTCGCGGTGTTCCTTGCAGCAGTCCAGTTTGTCCGCAAGCGTCTTGTCCGCGTCCTGATACGGGTCGGAGAACATTCCCTTTTTCTTTTTGAGTTTAAGCACGCGCTCCACGGCTTTGTCGATTTGCTTTAAGCTTACTTTACCCTCTTTGATAAGCGACTCCATGTTGCCGATGTAAGTCGCGCTCATCATCTCGATATCGTTGCCGGCGTTAACGGCAAGGCAGGCGGCGTCATGCTCGTTTTCCGCCACGCCGTGAGTAATCATCTCGCGGAAAGAGTTGTAGTCGCTTATGACCACGCCGCCGAACTTCCATTCCTTTCTGAGTATTCCGTCCACAAGTTTTTTGTTGGATGCCGCGGGAACTCCGTCCACAATGTTGAACGACGTCATCACCATTTCGACGCCTGCGTCCACAGCCGCCTTATACGCGGGAAGATAATACTCGCGCAGCGTTCTTTCGCTCATGTCCACGGTGTTGTAATCCCTGCCCGCTTCCGCCGCGCCGTAAGCCGCGTAATGCTTGACGCACGCAGCCACTTTGCCTTTTTTAAGGTCGCCCTGGAATCCTTCAACCGCCGCGCGCGAATACAGACAGTTAAGGTAAGGGTCCTCGCCCGTAGACTCCATGACTCTGCCCCAGCGGGCGTCGCGCGCAAGGTCCGCCATGGGCGCAAACGTGACGTTTATTCCCTCGGCGGCGGCTTCCTTTGCCGCCATGGCGCAGCAGTCTTTGACAAGCTGCGGGTCGAAAGACGCCGACAAGCCCAAAGGCACGGGGTAAATGGTGCGGCAGCCGTGAACAACGTCCATCATGAACATCATGGGTATTTTATTGGGGTCGTCGTCAAGGTGCTGCTTCTGAAGCGCTTTGACGCTGTCGGGGCCCTGAAAATTAAGCACGGAACCCGTCCCCTTAAGGTTGTCCGTATTTAGTCCCAATTCGCCTAAAGGTCCCGTTGCCTCGGTCCCCGCGTTTTTATCGAAAAAGCCCGCGTTTAACTGCGTAAGCTGCTCCAGCTTTTCTTTAAGCGTCATTTTTTCGATTAATTTTTTTATGTTCATAAACCATTGACCTCCGCGTAATATCAAAAGCGATTCCCGCTTGTTTTTACGCATTAAATTATATAACATTATGCCTTTTGTTGCAAACTAAAAAAACGCTTTTTTGCACGCTTTTTCGGGTAGATATATTTTTGAAAAAATTTTATATACTTTTAAGACAAAAAACTTTTTATCGCAAGAAAATCATCAGCCGTCAAAACACGGCTCCCGTTTTTTTAACCTCTTAAAAGCAAAGTTTCTGTTCCTGTCTTCCGTTTTTTTTCTTATCTGTACTTTTACGCGTTTACATAGGACTTACGCAAAAGCAGCCTTAAAAAAATACGGGGCCGATTATATCAACGCGCAAAAATCATATTAATTTACAATAAGCGGCATTAAATTTATCCGCCGGGCAGGACAAGTTATTCTTCCGCAACGAACTCAGCTTCTTTTAATTCATTTAACTTTTTTAAATCTTAAGCGGTGATTTATGCCATTAACTTCTGCTTTTCTTGTGTTATCGGTTCTTTATATAAATAAGCGAAAGTTTCAGGCCTGTAAGTTCGTTTTACAATGATGAGTTTGATTTGAGTCTTAGCTTGCGTTTTACAAAAATCTAAGGCTCAATAAAATCAAACGTGGTTCTGTTTCCGATATGGTTTTTAAGATAAATATCCGTAAAAATCAGCCCCAGAGTTCGATTTGACCCGTTGACGCCGCCACCGCGCCTGCCTTTATCCCTTTTTCCGCCTGTTCTTTACGGGAAATAAGGCCGCCGATGATTACGGCCCTGTTTTCGCGCAGGAATTTTTCAATAAGCTCGGGTACAAGACCGGGCATAAGCTCCACCGCGTCGGGCGAAAGCTTATCGGCGTTTGCGATTGCCGAGTTAAGCCCCTGAGTGTCTATCAGAAACACGCGGAACACGGTGTAAAGGCCTTTGGATTTTGCGCATTTGACTATGTTGGGACGGGTGGTGATTATGCCGTCGGGACGGATTTTTTCCGCGATGAACTTAACGGCTGCCTCGTCTTTGCCGATGCCCTCCATAAGGTCGACGTGAAGAAGAATCTTTTTACCGCTCGCGTGGGCGCGCCTTACCGTTTCCTCCGCGCTTAAAAGGTCGCTTTTCAAAAGAAAAATCACGCCCGCATTGCTTGAAAGCGCAACGGAAAAGGACTCCTCGTCCTTGACCGCCGCGATTATTCCGCTTTTTTTCATTTCTGCCGTAATGCTCAATTTTATCTCCCGTAATACGCAGGTCGCAGCCTGACGCAACTTATATTTCGCTTTACGAAAGCCACAAAAACAACAGCGCCGCCACCAAAGCGAAGGACAGTAAAATTACCGCCAGCCGCGGCAGCATAACCGCCATGTAAGCGCGTATCATTGCGCGGCGCTCCTTTTTGGTGACGCTGATTTTATCGGGGTCTTTTTGCGCTTCCCGTCGGTTTTTCCTGTCGGAAAACATGATTTTGCGATACGAGGGAAGCTCGTCCCCGTTCATGGGCGCAATCGTCCGTCCGTCGTCCCAATCGTTTTTGTTTTCCGTCTTCTTAGCCATAAGGATATTATACCGCATTTTATCTTTCCGCGCAAGAATTTTTTTGTTCGAAAACGCGCGGCATGGCGACGCGAACAGTGTTTTAAGATAAGATTTCGCTTGTTTTTGTTGTGATTTTGTCAAAAAAGCGACGCAGTCCGCGCTTTTTATACGGTTTTTTTGCCGAACAAACGAATTTACCGTATTTTTATGCCGTAAAAAATGCTTATTGTGCGGCTTATAAAACGGCAATTTCCTAAAACGCAACGGCACTGATTTACGGCGTAAAATCGGATAAAAAATTAAACGGAACATAAGGTCAAAAAAAAGCGCGGTGTATTGCGTCCGCGCCTTAATTTATATGATACCCAAGAGATTAATCAATCAAAAGCGGTAAAATCAACCGATAAAACATGCAAAGCCTTAAATCAAGCAACTTTCAGAAGCAATCGTATTTTTTTAAAGCGATTAATCGGGAAAAACGAAAAAAACCAATCAGAAGTTTATGAAAACAATTTTTGCGTTTTCGCCGCGATTTAATCCGTATAGAACTTTTTGGTCCTGTCAAGTACTTTTATTTCGGTTTCTTTATCGAAAAGATAAATTCCCTCGGGGTCGACGGCGATTTCCACTTTGTCGCCGCGTCTGACGTTTGTGCTTTTGTCGGTAACCACCGTAGCGGAACAGCTTTCGTCCGCGTCAAACGTCGCGTAAACTATTTTTTCGTACCCAAGCTCCTCAACGAGGTCCACGACGGCAGAATAACAGTACTTGTCGCCCTCTCTTTTAAGCCGCAAACCGTATTCGGGTCTGAAGCCTGCGTAAACGCGCTCTTTGGGTCTTACCAGCCTGCGAATCTGCAGCGGCGAAAGCGGCAATTTCTGTCCTAAAAGAGTGACTGCCCCGTCCGCAAAAGTCGCTTCGTAAACGTTCATGGGCGGCGTGCCTATGAACTGGGCGACAAACAGGTTTGCGGGATTTTCATACAGATAAGTGGGTTCGCCTGCCTGCTGCATCACACCGTCGCGCATTACCGCCACCACCGTACCCATGGTCATCGCCTCCACCTGGTCGTGGGTGACGTATATAAAGGTTTTACCTATTCTCTTGTGAAGCGCATGAATTTCGGTACGCATGGAAACGCGCAGTTTAGCGTCAAGGTTGGAAAGAGGCTCGTCAAACAAAAAGACTTTGGGCTTTCTTACCATGCTGCGCCCCAGCGCCACCCTTTGGCGTTGTCCGCCCGAAAGTGCGCGCGGCTTTCTTTCCAGAAGCTCGTCAAGATCCAGCACCTGCGCCGCCTCCAGCACGCGCTCCTCTATCATCATGGCGGGCATACGCTTAAGCTTTAACCCGAAAGCCATGTTGTCGTAAACCGTCTTGTGCGGATAAAGCGCATAGTTTTGGAAAACCATGGCGATGTCGCGGTCTTTAGGGTGAATTTTATTCATCAGCTTGTTGCCGAAATACAACTCGCCCGCGGTAATATCCTCAAGTCCCGCGACCATACGCAAAAGCGTGCTTTTGCCGCAACCCGAAGGCCCGACCAGCACCAGAAAGTCGCTGTCGGACACCTGAAGATTGAAGTTTGACACGGCTTTGACGCCGCCGTCGTAAATTTTTGTGATGTCTTTGAACAAGATGCCTTCCATCGGGCAACTCCTTTGCTTTATTATTCAAGCAGTGTTTTTTTTGCGGCTTTTTTACGCAAAATACAATTTTTTCTTAATGAAAACTGACCGCTAGTCGTTGTAACGTTTGATTTCCAGCTCGTCTAGCGCACGCGCAATTCTTTCGTCGTTGAAAACTTTCCAGACAAAGCCGTCCTTAAGGTTTGCCGCCTGCACCAGAGTAATACCCTTATCGATGCAGATTACGTTTTCGGCATACCAGTCGATTTCGGTGCTGAACGCGTCGCAAAGTCCGTATTTACCGGTAGCTTTTTGCAAAGAACAATAATAATCCAGCGCTTTAAGCGCGTCATCGGGACAGAACGGCAGACTGCCCAGCGCCCCCGCGGGAGGCACCACCCCCAGACTTAAAGCGGCTTTGCCGTCGCCGCCGCAAGGGGGATTGCCTTGATTGCCCACGTATCCGCGCGGAGTGTCGCACGCCGTAAGTCCCCAGCAATTTTCGTTGTAAGTGGGATGATTTACCGCGTCGTCTATGCAAAACGCCTTTGCCGCGCGGGAAGCATTGACGGCATTTATAAACCAGTCGGTGCCGTTTTTATCCCTGCGCCCCTTAAAGTCGATAAACGCCTGCGAATACTGATGAGTGAACAAAGACCCGTTGTAAGTGTAAATATATTCTATGTCCTTATATTTGCCGTAAGTGCGGGTGAAAGCGTAGTACGCCTCCTTTCCCACGTGATACGATTGCGAAGCCGCCGCCAGAACGTACATCATAAGCTGTTCGGCGTATTCGTCCCACTTTGCGAAAAATCCGCGTTTTTCGTCGTAAGCCATGTGGAAAATATTGTCGGGACGCAGGAACTCGCTCCACTCGACGGATTGTTCGAGTTTATCGGCGGATTTACGGATTTCCCCTCCGAAATAATTGCCTGCCGTATGCACGCCCAGCAATAAAATCGCGGTATCGATGGTGGAAACCTCGCACCTGAAAGGCTCGCCCGTATTCATGTTGTAAAAATGTCTGTAAAACCCTTTGAATCTGTCCAGTTTTTCCAGCGTTTCAAAAGTGCGTCTTACCCTTTCTTCCACCGCGGAAAAGGAAACGTATCCGTACTCCGCGCCGATGCAGTAAGCCGCAAGTCCGAACCCTACTCCCGCAATGGACGCCATGTCGGGGTGACCCGGCCACCTGTCGCGTATAAGACCGTAGCCGTTTTCGCTTAAAGAACATTCGTTGTAAAAAAAGTCGAAACAAGCGCGCATTTCGCGTTCGAGATTAGTCATGTAAAAAAGCCTCCGTTAAACCTCTGTAAAGCCCAGTCTGTCCATTGCCTTCCGGATGTTTTTGTTTTGCATGAAATATTTCCAAACGATGCCGTCGTTTATATAATTTCCCGCCATAAGCACGGTTATGCCCTTGTCTATGCCGATAACGTCCTCCGCGTACCAGTTGCGGTTTGCAAGATTAAACGCGTCGCGCAGTCCGTATCTTGAGCGCAAATCGTCAAATTCGTAGTAATGGCGCAGCGCGGCGATGCTGTATTCGGGAGTGAAAACTATACTGCCTAAAGCCCCGGCGGGAGCAATGGTGCCCTCGCTCTGACGCGACTCGTTTTTGTAACCCGAAGGCTGGCCGCCGAGATATCCGTTGTATCCCGAAGGACTGTCACACGCCGTAAGTCCCCAGCTGTTTTCGCCGTAGGTGGCGTATTTGTCCGCGTTGTCGATGCAGTACTGACGTGCGGCAATGCTGGCGTTTACGGAATTTTCAAACCAGTTTACGCCGTTTTCGTCCACTTTATCGCGGAAATCCACAAACGCGTGAGAGAACTGATAAGTGAAAATCGAACCGAAGTAAGAATAAATGAAAGGCTCGCCGTCGCCGTAAGTGCCTTTGTTGCGCGCAAAATCGTACATCATACGCGGGTCAATCCTGTACTCGGATTTGGGTGCGCCCGCGCCCAGAACGTACATTATAAGCTGCTCCGCGTAGTAGTCCCATGCCCCCGAAAACGTGTCCGTCGTGGCGTTGTAACCCATGTAGAACTGTTTGCTTCCGTTGGCGTTGGTCTTTGTAAAGAAATTCCAGTCCACGCGCTCGTAAAGCTCGTTGGCAAGGCTTTTGACATTGCCGCCGAAAAACTCGCCCGCGGTAATCGCGCCGCCCAAGAAAAGCGCGGTGTCGATTACGCTGACTTCACTGCCCGACGAGGGAGTCGCGGTGCTCATGCTGTAAAAGTGATAGTAAAAGCCCGAATAATTCTTTAAGTTTTTAAATGTCTTAAGGGTGCCTTCGGCGCGGCTTCTTGCCACGTCCTCCTCCACCCACGCGTTTTTCACCGCAATAGGCAAAGCCGCAAGCGCAAACCCTACGCTTGCCACGCTGCTTTGGTCGGGAGAACCGGGATACCTGTCGCGCACAAGGCCGTATCCGTCGCCCGAGGACTGAACCTGCTCCCATAAGAATCTGAAGCTCTTTTCCGCCTCGTAGGTGACAAGGTCGCGGTCGCTCATGGCGGAAGGTCCTTCCGCAGGCATGGAAGGATTATTGGGCACTATTTCCTCTTTGGGCGTGCATCCCAGCACGAACGCCAAAGAAAAGATAACGGCAAAAACCAGACATACTATTCTTTTTTTCATAAAACACTCCTGTAAATAATATTTCTTCCGCCTTAAAAATTTTTTTCTGACCCCGTCGTATTGCTTAGGCAGTGCCGTTTTTAAGGAAATTTTTATAAGCAAATTCGTTTTTTTGTATGACGCGACTTCTCGCTTCAGCGTAAATCCGTTTTTACGGACTTTTGCCCTGAACGTAACGGTCGCCAAGGCGGAACAAGCTAAAAATCAAGACCCGACGGCTTATTCGCCCGTGATACCCGCTTTATCCACGCTTTCCACAAACTGCTTCTGAGCGATGAAATAGATAATAAGCAGGGGCAGAATGCTTAAAAAAGTGCCTGCCATGTAAATCGCTTCGTTGATGGTCTTGCCCGACTCGCCGGAGCTTGCGGCGCCGCTGTTCATGTCGTTGAACGACTGCAGGAAAGACTCAAGCGCAAGCGGCAGAGTCTGGAACTTGGAGCCCAGAAACAGCGCCGTAAGCGTAGTTTCGTTGAAGTACCAGACGAAAGAGAACAAAAACGTCAGAAGGTAACCGCTGAAAGCCAAAGGTACGGCGATGAACACGAAAATTCTTATGATTCCCGCGCCGTCTATTTTTGCCGCCTCCTCCAAAGACGCGGGCAAAGAGCGGAAGAACTGGAAGAAAATCAGGATGAAAATCGCGCTTTTAAGTCCCTGTCCGAACAAAGCGGGCACCAAAAACGCCAGAATGTTATCCATACCCACGTTGGTGTACATCAGCATCTGCGGTATCATGGTCGCCTGCGGCGGAATTATGAAAGTAGCCAGCACCAAAGCGAGAATGACTCCCTTTCCGGGAACGCGGAAGCGCGCCAGTCCGTAGCCTATAAGCGACGTGGAAACGCACTGCAGGATAGCGGGCAGCACCGCGACAAGCAGACTTCTTCCCAGCGCTTTCATGTAATTAAGCACCTGATAAGCAAGCGTAAAGTTTCCCATGTAAAACCACTGCGTGGGCAGGTAATGCACAAAGGGATTGACTACGTCCTCGGGCGTCATGAAAGCGTAACTCACCATGTAAATAAGCGGATAAAGGAATACGAAGCCGAATATCACCAGAAGGACGTAAAGCATTATTTTGAAAAGAATGCCCATTTTCCAGCTTGTGCCCAGAAGCACGGCCTTTCCGCGAATAATCAAGGCGTCTTTTTTCTCGAGAAACTCTGTTTTATTCATCGGCGAGCCTCCTGTTCTTTTTCTCATGGCGTTTAAACAGCAGTACGAACACGCCCAGCACCAGAATTATGACCACGGTATAAATCCATGCCAGCGCGGACGCGTAACCGTAACCTGTTTCCACGTTGTTCATCTCCGCTTTTATCTTGACGACTATGGGGTTAAGCGAGAACAGCGACTGAGTGACCACGGTGTAGACGATGTTTATGATTATAATGGGGTTAAGAGCAGGCAGAGTAAGCTTCCAGAAAGTTTCCCATTTGCCTGCGCCGTCGATGCGCGCCGCCTCGTACATTGCCTTATCCAGTTTCTTGAGTCCCGCAAGATAAATGAGAATCTGCACGCCCGAAAACCAGAGTATCATGATAAACGAGTCTATCAGAAAGGAAACGGCGTCCGCGAAAACCGAGGGGACGTACTCGTAAAGCACGCTTGTGTCGAAAAACTCGGATACGGTAAGCGACGCCACGCCCTGGTCGACGAAATTCTGTATGACGGGACCGGAGGTGATGATAACGGGCAGGAAGAAAATCGTCCTGAAAATTCCCGTTCCCTTTATCTTGTTGTTAAGCATAAGCGCGATTATAAGCGCGACCACGATGATTATGGGTACGTATATAATCATTTCCGAAAAGTATTCGCTCAGCGCCTCCGCCACAAAGTTGTCAAGAACGAATGCGCGGCGGTAATTTTCCCAGCCGAGATACTCTGTAAGAATACCCTCGCCTGCGGTGACGCGCACGTTGTTGAAGCTGAGGTAAAAGGTATAGATAAGCGGATAAAGCGTAAAGACGCAGAATCCCACAATCCACAGCGAAACGAACGCAAGTCCCGTAAGCATGCTTCTCCGCTTAAGCGTCAGCTTGAATTTTTTGTCTGTAGAGTTCATAATTCACTCTCCGTAACAACGAAACCCTGCGGTTTGACCGTCTGTCCCGCAAATTCGGCTTCGGCGTCGCCGTGATTGACGGCAATGCTGACGCCGTTGTCGTAAACGCAAACTTTCAGCCCGTTATCCGTTGTGTAATAATCGACGAACAATGCGCCCTTCACGCGGCTTAACGCCGAGTCCACGCTTTTATAGGTTGCCACCGCCTCGTCCTTTATGAGGTCGAACTGAGAGGAATAAACCCAGCCCGAAAGCGTCCTGTTAAGCTCGTAAGCGCTTTTCTCGGTAAAGACGTACGCGGGATAAACGTTGTATTCGATAAGCGAAATCACGTCGTCGGACGACTTGTTGAGATTGACGTAGCCGCTGTAAAACACCGTGTAACCCGAAAGCGCCATCTGGATAAACGGCACGTTGTTAAGCGCTATCATGTACTGAGAGCCGCTCATGGGTGCATTGACGAAGTAATCCGCGTATTTATACAGATATTCGCTTGGTCTTTCTATCGCAAGCGGGAAGCTTGCCGATTCCGCCATATCGCGGTAATACTGTATGGTTTGCGACCTGCTTACGGTAAGATTGCCCGTGCTGGAGCTTAGCATATATCCCAGCGAATCCAGCTGAATACCGCCGAAGCCTATATCCGAAATCTCCTTGAGGTCGTCCTTGAAATATTCCGCCGAAGCCTTGGCATGAAGCAAAAGAAAATCGTCGTCGTTTTCCGTCTGCTGCTTATAGTTGCGCACGGACAGAATCTTTTTACCCAGGCTCATGGCAAGGTCTTTCTGCGAATAAGACGCGCCCGCTTTGGTGTAATCGCCGTTGTACGCCTTGAGATAGTCGGTTACGGGCATCAGCAGCACGTTGTTTTCCGCAGCGTACTTTGAAAGATTTTCGTAATCCGCTTTACTGCCGCTGCTTCCCACGGGGAAATGCTTGGGCTGCGCGCCCGTGACTCCGTTTTTGCTGTAACCGATAAGTCCGCTTACCACGGAGGAAACTCCCGCGTCGGCAAGCTCTTTAAACGCGCTTTGCACAAAGGCGGTATCGGTGGCGCAGACGGTCTTTATTCCGAAGCTGTCGTCATAGTTGTCCGCCATCAGAAAATCCGCTTTCATGGGAGCGCTTCCGCCGCTTATTCTTTCAGGTAACATTCCGCGCTCGATAAGACTGTCGCGGTATGCCGCCGCCATGCTGCCCAAAGTCGCCTCTTTTAGTATGTCGTATCGGATTTCGGCGTCGAAAGAGTTGCGCTCCTCCTGAAGCGCGGTAACGGTGGTACCTTTGTTGTCCACGGGCATATAAAAGCTTTCGCGGTAGATAAACCCGGGATAAACGAAGTTGTAATCGGTGGTTATACCGCTTGCATACGCGCTTATACGGCTGTATTCCGCGCCCGAAGTGATTATTCCCGTAAAGCCCTTGCCTTCGTCGGCAAGTCCGAACACGGGATAGCCCGCGGTGACGGGAGGCGTGTCGCCGTACTGCGCCATTGTGACCACGCCCGACGTGCCGTAATCGTCGCCGTAGACGCGCGCCGAATAGGGATTTCTTGCCAGGGTTTTCCGGGTAAGGTCGATAACCGCGCCGCTGCCGTCGGGCACCAGAATAAAGCCGTCCTGTCTTATTCCGCGCGTGGCGTTCATGAAAGGATAAACGTTGATGCTGACAAGCGGATATTTGGCGACTTTGTTTTCGGTAACGGAGTCGCCGGGGATTGAAACGGTAAGCCCGTCGTCGTCAAGCGATACTTTAAGCGTAAATATCAAACCGATTTCGGTAACCTTTACTCTTGCGGAAAAACCGTCGGACGTGGAACTTAAGTTTATTTCCACGCCGGAAAAGTCCACAAGCGGCTTGTAAATTTTTTCGTTGGTGTAATAAATCGTGACGGCGCTGTAAGCGGTCTTTTCCCAGGTGGTATTGAGTCCGTTGTCGTATTCCTCGGTGTCGGGAGCGATGTTGTCGCTTTGAAGCACGGTTTCGCCCGTGGCTTTATCGGTGACGCGCAAGGCAAGCGTTTCCTCGTTGACGGACAGGTCATACAGAGTGCTGGCGCTGCCCGCCTCCGTAAACTTGGCGTCCGACAGATAATCGGCGGTTGCTTTCTCGTTAAAAGGAAGCGGATTAAACGCCGCGACAAGAATAAACACCGCGGCAAGCACGATAACCGCTATCACGGAAAATGTTTTTCTTTTACTCATTGAAACACCTCCCAGATGACGGACTCCCAGAAGCCGAACTGCTGCATGACAAGAAGGTAAATGATGACCGCGAACAGTACCACCATGGCAAAGCAGAACGCGGTAAGCAGCACGTTTTTGACCACTCCGCCGAATTTGTAGTAATGCACCTGATATATGGATATCAGAAGCAGCAACACGCAGTAGAAAACGATAAAGAAGTTTATGAACTGCAGGATAACCAGCTCGTTAAGCGTGAGTACGTTGGAAAGAATGATGAAAATCGGATAGAACAGAATGTAGGGCGTAAAGGAATATATCGCCGCGATGAACACGTGCGAGAACTTGCCCGCGCCCTCGGTGACGGACGCCACGAAATAGTTGCACACAACTCCGAGAATAAGCGGCAGAAGCATGGTTATTATCGAGCCGAATACGTTTACGTTGTACACCACTCCCGTCCAGATGAAGCCTTGACAGAACACTCCCACTATTCCCACAATGACGTAAAGCGCATAAAGCACCAGCGCGGAAGAAACGGTAATGCGGTTTTTGTATCTCATCTGCTCTATCGCGCTGATGGGGTGGCGGATAAAGTAAGTGGAGTAAAGCACCCGGTCGACGATTCTGATATTACGGAATCTTTTAAGCGCGCCCGTGACGGGTTGAAGCACGGTCGTACGTTTTGCTATCTGCTTCAGCGCGACGACAACCACGATAAGGGCGAATACGGCAACGAAAAACCACAGAATGTTTTCCTGCAGCCAGACGTTTCTTATCTGCCAGTACGCCTCGCTGTAACCCGCCCTGTCTTCCGCTATTTCGAACTGCTGAAGCGCGACGGTGTAATTTTCGTGCTTTAAGCTGGCGCGCGCAAGGCTGTTGTATCCCAGAATGAAGTTGGCGTTGTCCTTAAGCACTTCGTTCCAGATGGGCTCCGCCTCGAGGTAGTAGCCCTCCTGGTAAAGCCCCAGTGCCTTATGGACTTTAAGATAGAATTCCGTGGGGGCGTATTTTACGATTGCGCCCACGGTTTTGTCCAGAACGAAAAGATTGTAGCTTGCGTCCACTTTTATGGCGACCGGATTGACCAGCCGTCCGAAGCGGTCGAGCGCGTTGTCGCCGCCGAACGAAAACAGCATCTGACCCGAATCGGCGTATATAATGATGTTGCCTTCGCTGGTGACGGAATACATATTGTAATCGTCGTCCACGTCCATCGCCCGCACTTTCTGGTCCTCGGCGGTTTCGGTGATGGACACGCCCGAAGTGTTAAGCCTTTTAAGCGCGCCCTGAGTGTCGCCGGGGGTGATTGTGTACAGCAATCCGCGGTTGTCTATCACCAAAGACGAGGGCGACGGCGGAGTCTTGGTAAGAAACTGCTCCTTCTGCTCCTCTGAGAAAAACAGGTTCTGAAGAATGGTCTTAAGCGAAGTGGGCGTCTTGTTTGCGCCGAGGTAACCCTGGAATTCGCCGTCGGAACTTATGTGAATGACGCCGTTGGGGTTACCCTCGCCCACGACGTACATGTTAAGCGCGTCGTCCACCGCTATTTTGACGGGGACGTAAGGAGTCTGCGCGCCGTACAGGGGCGACGTGGGACGCGTGACTTCTCCTAAGAGCGCGCCCGCGGCAAGGTCGTATTTGACTATCGCGCTTTTGCCCTTGTCCGCAACGTACAGTACGTCCTCTTTGATAGCTATTCCGTAAGGCGAAACAAACGTTCCGTCACTTTGACCGTCCTCGCCCAAACCGATTTGTCTTACAACCGTGCCCGAAAGAGTCATCTCGATAACGCACTTGCCCGTAGCGTCCGCGACGTAAATTTTGTCGCCGTAAAGGAAAATATCTTCCGCGCCCACGGTGTTTATGGGCAGGAGTTCTTTGGGGGCGTAAGCCGCCTGGGACTTAAGCAATTTCTTCTGCGGCCCCATGATATAGGTATTGTATGAAGTTTCGGTGGTAAGCGCGTTTGCGGGTCGGGACGCGGATAAAAGCGAAACGATGCACATAAGCAAGGCAAATATAATCGCAAACCCGATCCATATACGCGACGTTTTGATTTTACGTTTAATCATACACGTCACCGCCTTTACTTGATACCCGACGTGGACATCGTGTCCATGACTTTGCTTTGAAGAACTATGAATATGATAAGATTGGGCACAAACATGATAAGCGCGCTTGCCGCAGAAATACCCGTGCCCGCAATGCCCATGTTGGAGGACTGGAACGTGGTCATGAAATAAGCGAAAGACTTAAGCGTTTCGTCGTCGATGAACAGGTTGGACGCCTCCACGTTGCCCCACGCGGACTGAAAGCTTAAAAGCGCGACGGTGGCGATAGGGGGCTTAAGCAGCGGGAAAATTATTTTCCATACGATTCTCAATTCACTTGCGCCGTCTATTCGCGCCGCCTCGATAAGCGCGTCGGGAATCTGGTCGATGAACTGTTTTAACAAAAACAGTCCCACGGGCACCGCCACAATGGGCAGAATGTTTGCAAAAAAGGAGTCGTAAAGTCCCAGCCTTACGATGATGATGTAACGCGGAATGGAAACCGCGACGGGGACGAACATCATTGCAAGCGTATTTACTTCGTTAAGCACGCTTTTTATTCTCAGCTTGGATTTGCTTAAAACGTATCCCGCGAACACGGAGAAAAAGACGCAAAGCACCATGGTTAAGACCGTTATCAGCAAGGTGTTGAAAATATACCTCGACGCGGGCACGGAGCTTGACGACATGGTGTCGAACATTTTCGCGAAATTTTCCAGCGTCCAGTTGCGCGGGAAAATGGTGGGCGGAAACTTGAAAAGCTCCTCCATGGGTTTGAACGCGCTGAGCAGCACGAACAGAACGGGAATACTCATGACGACTGCAAGCGGAAGCAGGAACAGATAAAACTTTATCTGACTGGGATGAAATCTTTTTGGATTGATTTTAGTGTTCTGAAAAGACATTTCTTCACCCTCCTCCTTCAGTCTTTGTCGCGGAGCAGCTTGAAAATAAGCTTGCTTACCAGCCAGATGAACAGCATAAGCACAACGGATACCGCGGCGGCGTAACCCATCTCGTAACGGATAAGGCCGTAATCCTCGATATGGTTAAGCACCATCTGCCCCGCGTACCTCGGCGTCGGATTGGCGCCCGACAGCTGTACGCCGATGGAGCCTGCTGAGAAAGTACCCACGACCGCCATGACCGCGCCGAAAAGCATTTGCGGCTTCATGCTGGGAATGGTGACGTGCACTATTTCCTGAAAGCGGTTTTTTACTCCGTCAATGTAGGCAGCCTCGTAAAGCTCGCTGTCGATGTTAAGTACGCCCGCAATCATGGCAAGGAAGCCCACGCCCATACTGCCCCATATCGTAACTATTATCATTATCGCCATAAGATATTCGGGGGACTGCAGCCACTGTATGGGCTGAGAGATTATGCCCCAGTCCAGAAGATAGGCGTTTATGGTACCCACGCTGTCGCCCGAGAAGATAACCTTCCACACGACGGTCATGGTTGCGCCCGCCGCCATGGAGGGCGAATAGATTATCAGCGAAAGCACGGTTCTGGGACGAGCGGGAATCTGCGCCAGCATCCACGCGAGGAAGAAGGACAGAAAGTATCCCACCGGGCCCGCGATTACCGAAAACTTGAGCGTGTTGGGCACGACGTACTGCATGAACACCGTGTCCTGAGTAAACAGATTTATATAGTTGTCCAGTCCCACCCACTGCGGAAGCGAAACGGAGTTGAAGTTGGTAAACGAAAAATATATCGCCACCAGTACGGGAAGCACTATGAACATCGTGAATCCGAACAGGTAAGGAAGCAGAAAAATATAGTTGCTTACCGTTTCCTGACGAATCCTTAATTTCTTTTTCTCGGGTTCGGGCGGAAGAGCTTTACCGTCTTTGACCGCCGTCGCCACTACTATTTGCCGGTCCAATTTATTATGTCCTCCCGCGTTGTGATTTTGTACTGTTTGACAACCGTTCCGTTTTTAATATACCCGAATTCGGTAAGTTTACGGTTAATTTCCTTGTCTGAAAGCGTCGCGGCGTTGTCGATGGCGGCGCGCACGTTCATGCCGTCGATGACGACGTAACTCCACGCGTTGGAAAGCTCGCGTTCAATCATGTACCAGCCGGGAATACGCGGAACTTCCAGAATCCACTTCCACTGCTCCAGCACCACGGTCTTCTGCTTGTCGTCGAAAGGCGACGCGGCGAACGCCTCGGTATTGGCGCTTGCCCAGACGAACTGATTGCCCCATATTGCGCGGCACTGCTGCGCGTAAGAGGTCTGTACTTCGGTGCTCATCCACCATTTAATGAACTCCCATACCTTTTCGGGCTGGTCGGATTTCTTCATTATCGCGCAGCTGGTCGCGCCGCCGCCCTGCCATCTTACCACGGTGCCGTCCTCCTGCTCCACTCCGGGCGAAAGGGAGATATCCCAAAGCCCCACAAGCTCGGGGGCGGAAACCTGAAGCTGCGAATACAGCGACATGGAGCCCAGTCCTATGGGAATGGAGCCGTCCCTGAAGCTTTCCGCAAAGTTGGATACCTGCTGCGGCAGGCCGTATATCGTATAAAGGTCGGTAAGCAGTTTGAATCCTTCGATGGATGCCTCGCTGTCGATGGCGGTACTCATGCCGTCTTCGCCGTAAAGCGAGCCGCCGCACTGATAAATAAAGGGCGCGGTCATCGCAATGGACTTACTTGCCGAAGTCGAGGACACGGGCAAATAGAAATTCATACCGTTGCGCTGAAGCACCGGCAGCATTTTCTTGACGTCCTCCCAGGTGTCGGGCACGTCAAGTCCCAGTTTGTCCAGAATGTCCTTCCTGTAAAACAGCACGGTCGCATCCTGAGTTTCGGGCAAAGCAAGCACTTCGCCGTCCACGACGACGGGCAGCATGGCTCCGGGCTCGATAAGACTCATGATGTCGGTAAGCCCGTCAAGGTCGTTCATTTCGTAAATAAGGTCCCTCAGTCCCAGCTCGTAAGGAATCCAGTTGCTTATGCCGATAACGCCGTCGGGATTGATGCCCGAAGCGTTGGCAAGCACAAGCTTTCCTTCGTCCTTAAGCATGGAAACCCTGACTTTTATGCCCGTTTTCTCGGTAAAGTCGGAGTCCGCCATCCTCTGAATGAGGTTTACGTTCTGCAAAGCACGGTTTGCCCATATTTCGATAACTTCGTCGCTGGTTTCGGTGCTGTAATTGTCACCGAAAGTATAGAAGAAAAATTTGACGCTTTCCCAGAATTTCGTAAAACCGGAACGCACCTTGAACTTTGTTTCGGAGCCCGAGGGAGTAATGAAAATTCTGTCGAGATTCATGGTTCCGCTGTCCACTTCCATGACGGCGGAAGAAATAGACTGCACGACCGAACTTGTTCCTTCGCTGATAAGCGCGATGTTGTTGGGGATTTCGTTGGGTTTTTCCAGCAGTTTATTAAGACTGCGCAAAGCCGCGTCGAGGTATACAGCCGCCTGGTTTTTGACGTCGTTACCGTTAAACTCCATAAGCAACTGCTTTTGTCTGTTTATGACGTCGACGTAACCGTTCATGTCGTTGACTATTTCGGGGAAATAATCGAAAACAATCCATTCCCTGTCCTTGTCGGGATTGGGGCCCACCAATTTTCTCAAATCGAGATAAAGAGAACTTAAGCTTGCGCTTACTTCCTCGAGCGGGGCGGTAATCGCATACATCTGCGCGCCGTCCACCTCTATGTCTATGGTGTGCTTGCCCGCGGTGAGATAAATTTCGAAAGGTTTATCCGTGCCGAGAGTAACGAACTTATAGTCGTCCGAATAAGGCAGCGGATAGTGCTGAAGCTCTCCGAAAGGAACTTTTCCGTCGATATAAACGGTGCGGAACGCCGTGGTGTTTGCGTCGGTAACGGCGTAATTGAGAGATATGGTGTATCTGCCCGCCGCGGCAACCTCGAACTCGTAGCGGACGCGCTGTCCCGCCTCGGAGGAAACGATAGTGTTAAGCTTGGACTTATAAGTGTTGTACGGCGTGACGTTTATGTCCTTGCTGCTTTCGGCAAGAATGGTTATGTCCGTTTTGTAAAGGGGTTTTTCCGCCTCGAGAGAGATTTCTTCGCCCGTTGCCTTTTCGGTCGGATTTGCAAGGTCGTAATCGGCATAAGACGGCAAACCCGACGCGGGCGTAACGGTTACTTTTTTAAGATTGATTTGTCCCGCAAGCAATTGCAAGCCGAAAGAGTTGTCCCCCGCGTTAAGGGCGAAAGACAACCCGTAAGAATTACTGAACTTTGAGTCGTTGAGAAGTACGTTGTAATACCCGTCCACGAAAACCTGCATGGGCAGCGAGTCGTTTCCCAGCGAATCGGTGGCAAACTCGTCGTTTTCGTTGCGCCATCTTTTTTCCAGAGGCAAGCTGCCGGTGCTCTCGCTTGTTTCGCCGTTGACGGACATGGATATAGCCTGCTCGCCGTTTTCGCTGCCGGTGATGCGGTATTCCAGCCAAACGTTGTAAGTGCCGCCCTCAGGCGCGACAACGTTAAAAGAAACGGAGTCGCCTACACCCAAAGACACTGCTTCACCGTAGTCGCCGTCCTGAATTTTTTGGGCGGAACCGGAAAGCGTCATGTCGTCGGTCGTAACGGTGATTTCCGATACATCTGGGCCTTCGGACGCGATTTCCTTATAAAAGCCGTAAGCTTTTGCAAAATCGTATTCGTAACTCCTGCCGTTTACAACCGAAATCACTATGACGGCGATAAGCAGCACCGCAATCGTGGAAAAAAGAATTATCCTTTTACGGGTAAAGAAATTTTTTATGGATTTACCCATTATTTCGAGATTCCTTTATCGGATTTTCTTAAGCGTTGGTTTTTGCCGGATAATCTCTGTCAAGCGCCCTTGAAGCGTTTTCGAGAGCTTTATTTACCTTGGTGTTTATCTCCGCTTTATAATCCGCCCATTCGAGCGCGGCGGTACTTTTCCAGATATCGTCGTAAACCTGCTCGAGAGTTGCGTTGGTCCTGGTGGACTGTACGGGCGTCTCGCCGGAATTATCGGTGTAGTTGTACGTAAGACCGGTGTTAAGCGTCCAGCGGCAGCTGGTGTAGCCGGGTACTGTTTTAACGGGTTCTACCACGCCTTTGGAAAGAGATTCGTAAACTTCTCTGAGTCCTGCGGTCTCCTCGTTGTCGAAATACGCGTCGAGGACAGCTTCGTCGCTGGTGATGGGAAGCGAAACGAATTCCTGTTTTCCGCCATTAGCCATGGATGCGGCGTCAAGTTCCAGTCTCTTAAGCGTGCCTTCGGAAGAGAAGCTCATCCACTTTGCAAGCTCGTAAGCCATTTCGGGATGCTCGGTGCCTGCGCTTATTCCCCACAAATCGGGCACCATGACGTTTCTTCCGCCGGGAAGACCGATGAATTTCATTTTGCCCTGAAGTTTTACCTCGTTGCCCTCGCTTCCGTACTTGAGCGCGCTTCTGGACGCACTGCTGTTATAGTACATGGCAAGACCGTTGTTGTACCAAAGGTCGTCCACGCTGAGATAACCGGTGGCTTCCCTCGTGGCGTTGTCCCAAGCGGCGAAAGTAAGCTTGCCGGTGCGGATTTCCTTCATGTAAGCAAGAGTATTTGCGAAAGCGTCGCCGTCAAGATTGAATTTCTCGCCGTCCCAGGTGTAATAGCCTACGTTTTCGTCTAAAGCCGCGGGGAACCAGTTAAGCATCTCGAGCTCGTCGTTAAAGCTGGAAATTCCTTCGCTGGGCTTATTGAGCGCGGAAACGGCGGCTTTGAAATCCTCTACCGTGGGATTTACGTCCAAAGGATCGAGGTTGGCGTTTTCGAAAACCGTTTCATTTATATATATACCCCACATATGCATTTCGGCAGGGACGGCAAAAATCCTGCCGTTGTACTCGCAAGCTTCTCTTAAAGGCTCGGGCACCTTCTGCCAGTCGGTGTCGGCGGCAACCATATCGGAAATTTCCATGATGTAACGGTTGCTGAGCGCCGTGGGAAGATTGTCCAGCATTATGACGTCGGGCAAATCCTGCTTGCCCGCAAGCGCCTGGACGGTATCGGTATAGACCGCACCGGGATCTTCGATGGTGACGCGGTAGTCGGGATACTTTGCCTCGAATTCCTTAATCATCTTTCTATTTAAATTATTCTGCGCCTCCGTACCCATATTCCAGCTGATGATACGAAGCTCTATGCGCGTGTCTTTGGGCTTGCAACCCACTACGCCGAATAAACTGACGACAAAAACGGCGCAAATCAACATACAGAGAAACTTTTTCATTTTCCGACCTCCTAAATTTTAAATTTCAATCAACAAATTTTAATGTTGTTTTAATATTAC
>UQSP01000022.1 GCA_900543755.1 uncultured Eubacteriales bacterium | reverse complement strand
ACGAGATCTGCGCATGTCTCGTGGGCTCGGAGATGTGTATAAGAGACAGCGCCATAACAACAACGGAATAAGGCGAAACTCAAAAGCGCACGGGAACGGGCGTTCGCCGCTGAACCGCTTGGCGATCCGCCCTTATCTCCCGTGCGGCAAATTTGAGTTGTAACGCTAATGTATACCGTCGGTATCCGTATATCGACGGTTTTTCGCTTTTTATATACTTTCAGTATCGGAAAGTGTCGGTTTTGCTACGGAAAGTATACTTTCACCTACTCACGCTCAAAGCGAAAAACAGTGTATAATTTCAAGTGTCGAAACGGAGATAAAGCCGACGCGCAAAAAAATTTGTAAAATTTTTCTTTTAGCCCCTTGCTTTTAGCCGTTTTCGAGCCTAAATATTGAGGGGGTGTTTTTCTCCCTCTCAAAAATCAAGTGCGAGGAGGTGATAAACGTGCTGAAAACAGAACTCGAAGTCGTTACTGTCGGAACGCCCGACATAACGGCATTGTCAGACGATGAAAGGCGTGTTTTCTTTGAAACGATAATGGCAAGAGTTTTGGAATTGGCTAAAGAACGGAATGAATTGTAATGTAATGCAACGGAACTAATGTAACGGAAACGGAATGGAATGAAAGGAATGTTCGGGGCGCAACGTACTACGCCGCCCCATTAGATAGATAACCGAATAGTGACCGAAACGGATTGAACCGAAAGTAATCAGCGGTAAATAAAACAACAAAGCCGATACGCAGGCGTTTAAGATTTCCGAAAAGTGACGGGAACGCGCCGTAAAGCAAAGGGCAAAGTATGAAACGATAACAGCATTGTTTTGTATTTTGCCCTTTTTCTTTTTCACTAAAAAACACACAAAAAGGAGAACTATTTATGCCATATCGGGCAAGCAAAATTTACTATGACGGCAGTCATTATATAGCCGTCCCGAAAGAAAACTTTCCGAGCCGCAAAGGCGGAAAAACGGCAAGGAAAAGCAATCCGCAGACAGACAGCATAAAAGCCAAGTTTGAAACGGCTTATGCGGAAAGTCAGACGTTGCCGAAGCGCGAACGCCGCAAATACGTTACGGAGAAATTGCAAGATGCATTTACCGACGACAAACAAGCGGAAGAGTATGTCAAAAGGCAGACCGAACGCAAGAGAACCAACGCATATAAGCGGTATACGAGGCTTTGGCACAAAGTGTATCTGCAATGCAATTGGAATTTCTTTGTAACGTGTACCTATTCCGACGAAAAGCACACGGAACAGACCTTTCAAAAGACATTGCGCAACACCTTGAAACACCTTGTAAGCCGCAAAGGCTGGAAGTATATCGGCGTGTGGGAACGCTCTGCAAGCGAGCGGCTACACTTTCACGGGATATTCTATATTCCCGAAAACGCTATGGTGGGAGAACTGAAACAAGTCAGCGATTACAGCACCAAACAACACCGCACGCAGACGACATACCAAAATACGCACTTTTTGAAATATTTCGGCAGAAACGATTTCAAAGAGATAAACAAAAGCGATGCCGTGCAGTCCGTCCGCTATCTGCTCAAATACATTGAAAAGAGCGGCGAACGATTGGTATACGGCGGAGATTTGCCGACCTATTTCAAGTCGGACGTTATGGACGAGGATATTGTCTGTCATACAGGTATAGACGACAGAAAAGCCTTGTTATTCGATGACTTTAACTGTTGGGACGAGGGGTGTCTTATAGGCAAAGTAAGTCCCGAAACCATATCGCAGTTGCCGAAATGCAACTGAATCATTTTGTCTTTCGGCTTGCGGAGCGTAAACGAAACCGCCCTTTTATGCAAGGGTAAAGTGCATTGCTTTTCGCAACCCTTGCATAAAAGGAGAATGCGATATAAGAAATAAACTTTACAATGCGTTTCCGTTTGTCCGCCCCTTGTCGAAAGACAAAAAATACATTTTCAAAGGAGATTAAAAATTATGAAAACAGGAGTTATCTATTGCCGCTATTCCTCGGATAGCCAAACCGAGCAAAGCATTGAGGGACAGTTGCGCGTATGCAATGAGTACGCAAAGTCCAATGACATTGTAATCTTAGACACCTACATTGACCGAGCAATGACGGGAACAAACGACAACCGCCCCGATTTTCAGCGTATGATTAAAGACAGCGCAAAAAAATCTTTCGATGTTGTGCTTGTTTACAAATTCGACCGTTTCAGCCGTAATAAATATGAAACGGCGATACACAAGAAAACTCTGAAAGACAACGGAGTTAAGGTTATATCCGCTATGGAGTATATCCCCGACAGTCCCGAGGCAATCATACTCGAAAGTATGCTTGAAGGCTATGCAGAATATTACAGCGCAGAACTTTCGCAAAAGGTAAAACGCGGTATGCGTGAAACGCGCAGTAAAGGCAATTTTACAGGCGGCTTTATCATTTACGGCTACAAAGTGGAAAATCATAAGGTCGTTATTGACGAAGAAAAAGCCGAAACGGTGAAATATATTTTCGAGCAATATGCAATAGGCGTGTACGTAAAAGATATTATAAAGGCGTTGACCTCAAAAGGCATTTATAATCGCGGCAAGCCTTTCGCCCGAAATACCGTTTACAACATACTCAAAAACGAAAAATACGCAGGGATATACAGATATAACGGCGAAGTGTTTACCAATATCTATCCGCAAATCGTACCGCAGGAAACATACGATATTGTACGTAAAAAGATAGACAGCAACCATTACGGCAAACGCAGTACCGAAGTTGTATATTTATTGCGCCATAAAATGAAATGCGGCTATTGTGGCAGTCCCGTAAGCGCGGAGTGCGGCACGACAAAGAACGGCGAGCGGAAACGCTATTACAAGTGTTTGGGACGTAAGAATGGCAACGGCTGTAAAAAGTCCCAAGCAAGAAAGGAAGTCCTTGAAAATTACGTGCTTGAAAATATCATAACGCAGTTAAGCAACAATATGGACTATATCGTCAGCGAATTAATGACAATGCAGGAGAATTACATAAAAGCCAATTCGGCATTGACGAGATTAGTTAAAGAACAACGCGCTACGGAAAATTCCATAAACAATATTATGACCGCTATTGAAAACGGCGGCACGAGCAACACTGCGATGAAACGCTTGCGAGAACTTGAAGAGAAAAATGCGGAACTCGAAAAACAGATACGCATAGAGCAATCTCATTCGGCGTTCAAACTCGACAGAAAAGAAATTACAGACTTTTACAAATTCGCGTTGGAGCAGGAACCGAAAATGCTGATAAACCTGCTCGTCAAAGAAATACAGTTGTTCGACGATAAAATGATAATCGTCTACAACGCCCCGAGAACGATAAGCCTTGACGAAAGTCAGGGCTTTTCCTTTTATACGGACAACGTGCTGTACCCGATATATATTCAGAACGTAAAGCAGCCGAGAATGATTGACTTTCAACTGATAATGCGCATATAAAGCGCGGACTATTTATTCCACGTTCCGCTTGACGCGAGCCTCTGCGGCGTATGGTATTCAGGCAAAGAGCCAAGACCAAACGCCCCAAGGGGCTTTTTGTTTGCCGCTGGCAAATAGCCTACCATATGCCTTTCTCACATCAAGCGGCTTTCGCGGCATAAACCGTCCGCTTGTATGCGATTGACCAAATAACTCAATACAAACGGCTACAAGCCGATATAGGCGGTTTGACGACGTTATATGCAATAATAAAAGCGGAAAAGAATAAAGAAAAAGAACCTAAACCGAGGGTTCGATTTAGGTTCTTACTGGCGGAGAAAGCGAGATTCGAACTCGCGCTACAGCTTATCGCCGTACTAACCCCTTAGCAGGGGGTCCCCTTATAGCCTCTTGGGTATTTCTCCGCGGTATGCGAGGCTATGCCGCAAAAGACAGCGTAAGTATTCTAACACAAGGCAAACTCTTTGTCAAGTTTTTGTCCGCAGAATTTATTGATACAAAAAGCAATAAATAAAAAAAATATGTCTATTCCCGGTCATAAAGCAAAGGCGGGAAAAGCTTTTTGCGCATTATCCCGCCTTATTGCAGAAAATAATAAACTTATTCAAGCGATGACATCAAACTTTAATCATTGCAAATGCCGCCGTATAATCGGTGGATCCGCGCACGACCACTCCGTCAAGCACGGAAGTCTTTCCGCCGCCGTTTGAATTTTTATTACGCATAAACAGCGAAGAAACAAAACCGTCGTTGCCGTTTAAGCAATTAAGGCCGGTAAACATCGGTGAAAGGGTTACACCGTCCAGGCTGTAATAAGAGGAGTAAACAGCTCCCTCACGCACGATGACCACATAGACGGAGCCCGCATTCAACGCCTTTGCGAAAGCCAGCTTGTCGGACATGGTTTTGGTACTGTTATTCTCGTTGGTATTGGTATCGGTTTTAACATATTCCTTGAATACGAAATTGTGCGCCGTAGTGTTGCGGAACATATCTATACTGTGCGTCACTCCGTTTACGGTAAAACCTATGGAATACTGGAAGTACTCGGTATTGTCGGGCACGATTTCCGTTTGCGTTTCCTCATCGAACTCGTAAAGAAGCTTATCGAAAGCAATTCTTACCGCAATCACCTCCCGCTCGACGGAAAGAGCGGATACGTACCCGTTTGAAGACACGCCCAAACCTGTCGTACCCACGGGCTGAACTTTTACCGCCGCGCCGCGCACGGTTATATCGGCTTTGGTACCCGCGGTGAAAGAATAAGTATAACTGTTTCCTTCCGCCCCGTCAGCCGCAACGGGAACGCCGTTAAACAACACGTCGAAAACCGCTTCCTCGGTCGAAACGGTGAACGTGCCGCTTTCGCCGAAAGCATAGTTTTCCTTAAGTCCCGTCACCGTAAACTTCTCTTCGTCCGCGTTTGTTACTTCAGGGACGGCTTTATCAAGCAATGCGGCGTAATCCGTACTTCCGCGTACTATGGTCCCGCCCGTCACGCTTGCATCCGAGCCTATACACCAGAACACCAGGTTGACTTTCTTTATCGTTCCAGCTTTATCTAACGTGAAGTCGGTCACGAAATCCTTAAGATTACCCTTCCCGTCCGTGTATTTTACGCTGAAGTTTTCGCCTTCGCGCACTATCACAAACGTAAATTCTCCCTCACCAAGAAGCTGTACGACTTCCGTAAGATTTTCTATATTCTGTCCGCTGTTATTTCCCAGCGCCAACGATTTTATTATCTTAGCGCCGCTTTCCTTGTTGAACAATATCTGTATATTGAAGTATGCGCTGCCGGTATTTACCTCTATGCCGAAGTTGAGCCTTGTCAGGCCGCTTGTTGTAAAGTCGCTGTCCTCTTCCCCGCTTAACTCTCCTTCGTGCACGAGATTTCCGTAATAACCCATTTTGACCGTCATGACTTCTTTGTCGCACTCATAGCCGTCATACTCGTAAACCTGTTTTACGACAGCCGTATCGTTGTTCATCTCGCTTACGCTGCCCGTGGCAGTGCCTATACTTTGCGCAAGCTTAAACGCCCTTAAGCTGACGGGCACTGTTTCAACCTCGCTTACGCACTCGAACTCGAGAACATAAGACCCGTCCTGCAAAGTAAAATCTTCCGCCGCGTATTCGGTCGCGCCCACTGCCGCCCCCACAAACACGTAACCCGCCTGAGGCGTAACAGTAAGTTTTACGGTTTCCCCGTTTTTGTAATCGGCTTTATCCGTTACCGCAGTCACGCCGTCGGCAGACGAAACGGAATAAGTAACGGGCATTTGGCTTAAGTCGCGCGGAGTAACCGTCACTTTACACTCGGCCTTGTAAATTACGTCTTCGTACTCTACGGAAAGAGTGATTTTGGCGTTGCCTGCGGAAACGGCGGTAACTTCGCCCGTCAGTCTGCCCACAGTAACGACGTCTTCGTTATCGGAAGTAAAGGCGATATTGTCGGTTTGGGCAGAAAGGACGTAAGAAATTGTTTCCGTCTTTCCCTCCTCAAGCGTCAAATCGTTTTTATTCAGAGTCACGGTAAAAGCCTCGGGCGCGGTATCTGTGCCATCGTCGTCAGGCGGCGTTTTATCTAAGGCGCACCCTATCAGCACGAAACACGTCAGCAGCATTGCAAAAACGTACATTATGCCGATTTTCAGCAATTTTTTCATCATAAATTCCTCTTTTCCCCTTTATTAATCAAATTAAAGACAAAATTTTGTCCAATTCACCCACTCCCGAATACACCTTGCCCGTAACGGACGCGACATATTCGGTTTTTTTATCGAAGGTATTGAAAACTATTTTGCTTACAGAGTTGCTTCCCGACCCGATGAAAGCGGAATATACCTGTCGTAATTCGCTTCCTTTTCCGACATAAAAAGTAAATCCGTTATCTTTTTTAGCCATAACTATGCGCAGTTTACCTTCCGTAAGCGCCGTAAGGTCGAAGGCGGAAAACAGTTCGTCAACGGAAGTATATTCGCCGTTTACTTTCAGCCGCCAAAGATTTGAAGGCGCCCAATTAATAATCTGCACGCTGAAACTTATACCCCCAACCGTGACAACGAATCCGAAATTGAAATTTTCAAGCACTTCCGCCGCATTACGGTTTATAGTACCGTCGGAATTAACCAAGCCGTCGTTATAATATCCGAAATCCATAACGGCAACCGCATCTTTTTCGGAGTCTTCCGCGTTATAGACAGTAGAAGACGCATTGGGTGACGCGGAATAAGCCGGCGTAATAATCGTGTTTTTGACATAATCGTTTAAATCCGCGGCAAAAACGTCGTAACCCGAAAAATCCACGGGCATTTCGTACACAAGCGCGCCGCTTTCAAATACGGTAACGACTCCTTCGGTTTCGGGCGTCGTGCACGCGAAAGTGCAGCCGCTTTCAAATTCAAACGGATAAACCGCACCGCCGCAGGTAAAATACACTTTAAATCCGCGCGCCCTGTCCTCGCTTACCTCTACGGAGGAATCATGGAACTTTAACTCTGCTTCTACCGCCGAAGCGGCAATCCCCGACGAAGCGACGATTTCGCACCTTTCCCCTAAAGTCCAGTCAAAATAACATTTACCGTTTTCGTCGGTCTTAAGACAGGACAGCACGTCGACGCCGTCAGCGGTAAGCGAATTAAGAGTTTTCCCTGCCTGTAATTCCACAAAAAGCCTTGTTTGTTCGCCGGGTATGATTCTGTCCGAAGAAGGAGTGACTGTTATTCCCTCTCCCTCTACGGATATTTCCGACAATATAAAGCCGCTTTCACCGAAACCGTACCAAGTTGTAGGATTCAGATAAGCATAACCGCTCTTTTCGGGACCGAAAGCATATCTCATTCTGCTTCCGTCGTCAAGCTCCGACGAGTACTTTCTTACCAGCGACGGAGAAGCGTTTATTTTCGTTGTATCTCCCGTTATCCCGAGCAAATCGTTTGTAAGATAAACCTCCATGGTATATCCTCCGCACTCTTCGCCCGAGTTTATTTTCCCGTCAATAACAGTCGATTTAAAAAGAGGAACGTTTTCATACCTTGACGGTATATACGTCGAATAAACGTTTCTGAAACGTTTTCTTATCTCGTAATTTCCGTCGGCGTTCATAAACAGTTCGAAGGAATTGCCTTCGGATACGGTTTCGTCCGCGCGGCAAACGCACAACTCTATTCCGCTGTTGTGCGTTTTTTTCCTTGACGGATTGACGTAAAGCAAAGGGTCGTCGCACTTCAAAGCGAAATAAACCCCCTTTTCTCCGAAAGCCGACGTCATCTGAAGCGTGATAACCGCACCCCTGTCGTTGTAAGTAAACGTCATCCACTCGTTGTTAATCCACGCGTCTTCGGAAAGAACTCCGTCCACGTCAATCCCGTCGTCCGGGGCAGCCGAGGGCAGAAGCGTGTTTTCATAGGTATAAGGACTGAAATTCCGCGCTGAACACGCAAAAAGCAAAAATGCGCACAGTACCGTCAAAACAACCGATAAAAGTTTTTTGTTCATGTGGATTTACCTCCTTCCCAGCACGACTATTTCGGACATACGGACAAATTCCGTTTTTTCGGGAACGTCAACCGTTATCACGATTTTATTGACGCTTATTTCGTCGAATTCGGCAATCGCCGCGCCGCCCGGACGGGAATAAACCGCAGTCCCGTCGGTTTCGTCTATATTGGCGTTTGCCTTAAGATCGTAACTTAGTCCGTTTATTGCGGCAGTATATTTGCCTTTTTCGTCACGGCAGAAAAATTCTATCTTTTCCACTTCGTCGAAATTATTTTCTATTATGTGAGAGTTGTAAATCATGACGGCGCGCACCGTGCGATATTCTTTAAATTCAATAGTTATGCGCGTCTTCTTTTCGAAAACAACATGCGGTACGTACAAATCCGTAAATACAGAGTTTACGAACTGATTGACTAAAAACAATCCGTCGTTAAGCGCGGCCGCATCCCCTTCCGAAAGATTGGTCATGCTTACTTGCGCGTCGGGCGCAATGTTGACGTATTCGGAATTAAAGGAAAACCTGGGCTGTATACCTTTGGTAGGACCGTTTGCGTACATTACGTCCAACGGGTTGCCGTTAATATCTGTAACCGTAATCCACTCCAGCTTGTCTACGGCGACATACCTGTCCCCCTCGCACAGCGCAGTCGGATAAGCGTGATAAACTATGTAATATTCGCCGTCTCGCTCCACTATGGAATGATGCCCCGTAGCAGACACGTTGTCCATCATTCCTCCGTCCGCGGAAAGAACTATTCCTCCTTCTTCCGTCGTAAGTTTTCTGAAAGGCTTTAGCGGGCCCGCGCCCACCGCCTGATATACCGCATATTCGGGCTGTTTGTAGCCGAAAACCGAAAACGTGAGATAATAAACTCCTTTACGGTAAGTCATATAAGGCCCCTCGTTGACTCTCGTGCGAGATTCAAACGGATTTTTCTCACCTTCAGGCGTATACAACTTGGACTCCGCCAGAATCGAAAGCGTGTCGTAATCGGGCGTGTACCAGTTTTTCATTTCCATACCCGCAATGAAATCGGTATCAATCGAATCCACTTTAAAGTAAAGATATTTATTACCCGTCACGGGGTCGGAAAACGGATGAGCGTCTATCGTCATTACAAAACCGTTGTTGGCTTCGTTGCGCTTCATGCCCATAGATTCCGCTTTAAGCGCGAATCTTTCAAGGTCGAAAAGGCTGTAATTATCCTGCGGGTAATTAATTTGTCTTCCGTCGGTTTCGTCATGTACAAGCGTAAAAGGTCCGTAAGGGTTGTCGGACACGGCGCAATAAAGGACGTGACACTTCTGCTTGTTTTTCTCCGACGCCGAAAAAAACAGATAATACCTGCCTTCGTTGCGGTCGAAAATAACTTCGGGCGCCCAGTAACAGTTATAAACAGCCTCCGCCGCCTCGCTGTTTCCGTCAAGCTCGAAAACCGTTCCCATGGGTTCCCAATCCTCTAAAGTTTTACTGCGATAGCACTGTATGCTTGTCGTGGAAGTAGTGCCGTAAAGGTAGTAATATCCGTACTCGCTTGACGCGGGGTCATCGATATAAACCGCCGCGACGTCCGCAATGGGTGTTTTGTTGTCGTTGCGATAAAAAAGATTGTTGTTGTAATCCGCTTTTTCCTTTCCGACAGAGTAAGACATCGAATCGTAATACGGCAAATCGTTGCCGCAGCCTAAAGCCGCAAAAGCCATGAAAACCGCCGTCAGAACAACAAGAATTTTGCGCGTTAATCCCGATTTTTTCATCACTCTCTCCTGTTATGAAAATTGATAATTTAAGGTCTGTTTAATACCGCTCAACCACCCGAGCGAATATAAAATAAGACTTTTTGAAAGCTTTAAAATTATGCGAATCAGCGCATTAAATCTCTTTTAAGTTCGTTAAGACTGTCTGCGTCCTTAAAGAAAGCATCTTGTAAGTCGCCTTGCACAAACTCCAGAAAATAATTTTCCGCGCTTAAACAGGCGGCGTAATTCTTCCACTCGCCGATTGCGTCGATAAGCGGCAGCCTTTCGTGACCGCGCCAGTTGTAAACATGAACGTTTTTGATAAGTCCGCCCAATATTTTAATCGAGCTTAGATTCTCGCTTTGTTCGTCAGCGGTTTTTCCGTGCAGCCAGTACATCGGCTGCCAGTAGGTAAACACATTGTTTTCGCCCGCGTCTTCGATAAGCTTTAAGGTATTTTCCGCGCTGTTGCAATAAGTACCGTAATGATATTCGAAACACACGTTTTGCCCGCGTTTACGCGCAATTTGCGCAATGTTTTTAACGTTTTCAACCAATTTTAAGTACTCGTCGCGCGAAAACAGTTCCGCGTCCTTTGTCCCTGCCCATACCCTGATATCGCGCGCGCCCAGAATTTCCGCCGTTTTTGAAACCGAATCGAAATCGCCGCCGTCAAGACGGTAATAAGACCCGTAAGAAGGCGTTTCGAGATTAAGGTCGCGGCACAGTTTTGCCACTTTACGTGCGTTTTCGGGCTTATCGGGCGGAACGTGCACGTCGCCGCCCCACTCGATGCAGTCAAGCCCCGCCTTTACCGCAAGCTCTGCCGCTTTCTCCGCCGCTAAAGCGCGGAAAGTCACCGAACACAATCCCGTTTTCATTGTTTTTCCTCCCGCAAGAATCTGTTCCACACTTTTTCGAAAGTTTCGTCGGGTTCGGGTAAGCTCCTGACGGAACGGTAAAAAGTTTTGCCCGACGAATATATCAGCTTTTTATCCCGGAAAGAAAGGTCCTCGGGCTTGACTTTCCCGTCTGAGGTAACAAGCGCCCCGCCGCGGCTTCCCGCATCGGTTGCGCATATAAGCATACTTAAGCAAACGGCGCGTGCGGAGATAAGCGCGTAATAATTTTTGAAAAGCTCTGCGGTTTCGTTTTGTCCGCATTTATTGTTTAAGGAAAAATTAAGTAGTTTTTCCTCCACAGTCTTAAGCCCCTCGCGCATTTTCCCTTCGTCCCGCAAAAACGAAAAACGCGCGCTCATGAGTTTGCGCAAAAAACTCTTTTCCTGTTTTAAAGTGGATACTCCGACCGATTTTTTCACAAAATCTCTTATTTGCCGCGCGTCGGCTTCGGCTTGCTGCAGCATTCTCTCCGTGTCGACAGGTTGGCTTTCAAGCGAAAGAATATGCCGTGCCGCACGCATGGAACCCACCATACAGGCATTTAGCGCGCTTCCCCCGGGACGGGTAATACCCAAAGTCCCTGCAGCCTCGCCTGCAACGTAAAGCGAGTCCACACAGGTAAGGTAATTTACGTCCACGTCCGCGCCGCCGTTGTGATGCTGCGCCGAAACGGCTATTTCCAAAGGCTCTTTTTCTAAATCTATGCCGTGCTCTTTAAATAGCTTTGCAGCGGACGGATTCAATTCCGTAAGCCGCTCGTAAGGCGTGTTACCGTAAACTCCGCAACGCTCAAGATAATCCCGCGCCTCTTTTCCCGTTTTACTTAAAGAAAAACCGTCGGGATTTACGGTGTAATCCAGATACACGCGCGCGCCCTTTTGCTTTTCCGAATAAACGGCAATGTCTATAACCGAACTTTCCTCGGCTTTAGCCGCGTCGAAAGGCCATTGATAACCTTTTAAGAATATAAGGTCAAATACGTTTTTATCCGTGTAATCGGACAGAAATTCGCGCTGTTTTCCGTCCTTAACGGAAATATAACGCGGTATGACCTGCTGGTAACTGCCCGAAACGTTCCAGCGGAATTTTACCGAAGAAAGCCCGTACTGCCATTCGGCAAGGTTGCACATATTCACGCCCGCGTCAATAAGAAGCCCCATAGCCCCCGACTGGCCGAACGGATAGACGGTATCTTCGTATAACTCCCCGGGTCCGCCCGTGGCTATAGTGAGGTGATTGCAGCCGAAGAAGCATAACCCCAGGTCGTCGGCAAAAGCCTTTTCTACGGCGATTACGCCCCTTGCGCGACCTTCCGACACAACTATTTTAATGACTGTAAAACCGTCGAACAGCTTTGCGCCGTTATTCAACGCGGATTTTTCCAGCGCGACCGTCATATCACGGGAGGTATAAGGTCCCGCGCTGGTCGCACGAACGCTGTCGTCGTGGTCCGTTTTATACCCGACGTACTCTCCGTATTCGTTTCGGGGAAATTTTACGCCTGAACTTACGAGTTTATAAAAACACTCGACTGAGCCTGCCGCTTCGCAAAACGCGACGTCGCCGTCCGCGCATCCGCCCGAAAAAAGTTTTTCCGCCATGGCGTAAACGCTGTCCGCAGAATTTCCCGAAACGGACAGCTTATAATAAGTTTGTTTATCGCTGCCCGCGTTTCTGGACGTGCCGATATTTTTCCCCTCGGTAACCACGGCGGTTTCCTTGCCCGCCCCCGCTAAAATATCGGCGGCATTATATGCGGCGCATCCGCTGCCCACGATAACGTTGTCGAAAAAATACTTTTTCATTTGCCCGAGTTTCCCGTGCGGACAAGTTTTAAACGTCCGCGTTGCTTATTAAAAGAATACTATTTTGCTTTTTACCGATTGTAAAAAAATATTTTTTGTTTTACAGATAGTCTTGCTTAAAGTCTGCGCAAATGGAATCCGCCGTCGGCGTTAAGCACGGTACCCGTACCGAAATCGAGTTTTCCGCTTGCCGCCGCAAGCACGCAGTCCGCAACGTCAGCCCCTGTCCCCCATCGCTTTACGGGAGTGATTCCTTCGGCAATCAGTTTATCGTACTTGTCCTTTACTTTTGCGGTCATGTCCGTGCTTATAATTCCGGGACGCACTTCGAATACGGGAATCCCCTCCTCGGCAAGTCTTACGGCAAACAGCTTTGTGACCATGGATATACCCGCTTTGGATACACAGTATTCAGCGCGCTCCACGCTGGCGGCATACGCCGAAACGGAAGAAATATTGATTATTCTCGGCGTATAATTTTCCTTGCGTTTAGCCTTTATCATGGCGGAAGCGAAAAGACTGCACATAAAAAACGTGCCTTTAAGATTGACGCCGATAAGCGCGTCGAAACTTTCTTCGCTTGTCTCTAAAATATCTTTGCGTACTTTGGGCGCGATTCCCGCGTTGTTTACGAGAAGGTCGACTCTTCCGTATTTTTGCGTGACAAAGTCCAGTAGCGCACGCCTGTCCTTTTCAAGGGAAATATCGCAGCGGAAGTAGTCCTCCGCGTTATCCTCGCTTAATGCGGCACGCACCACGTTATAGCCCTCTTGTTTCAGCCTTTCCGCAACGGCAAGCCCTATGCCTCGACGCGCGCCTGTAACTACCGCTGTTTTTCGCATACCGCCTCCTTGTAAAGATTACGGTAATACGGATTGAAGACCGCGCAGCCCGACGTACAGTGCGCGCGCATCAGTTCCGTGCACTTGGAACAGGTCGCGCAAATCTTCTTTTCGTCGAACGCGCCGCGCAGGTAATCGGCATAAAATTCGGGGTAAGCAAGCGTCATTCTTCCGAAACCCACAAAATCGCAAATCCCGTCCTTAAGCATTTTTTCCGTCTCGTCAAAGCATTGCTTACCGTAATAAGTCATACCCGACATGACCACTTTAAGCTGAGGCACGTTTTTCTTGATAAGCCCCGAAATTTCTTTAAAGTACCCAAGCGCCGTATCAGTTTTTACGGGCGGCGGATTTACGGGCCCGCGTTTATAAGGGCGGTTAAGCCACGGATTGAAATATGGGTTTCCGATGGTAAAATCCATGATTTTCACACCCGCGTCGTAAAGTTTGGCGCAAAGGGCAAGCGGCTCTCTCCAATCGGGATTTCCCGCATCGTCCGCGCCGAATCCCCACGGCAACGGCAAACCGTCGTATAACCCCGTCCGCGAGCACAATATCATGCCGCCTTTTTCGCTTGCCGCCGCTTTTACAAGGTCGGTAATAAGTCTTGTGCGGTTTTCGAAACTGCCGCCGTACTTGCCTTTACGCGCGAAAGCCGAAAAAAGCTCGCTGGTCAGATAGCCGTGACAGCATTTTACGTCCACGCCGTCAAACCCCGCCTTTAAAGCAAGCTTAGTTGAAAAAGCATACTTTTCGGCAAGCGAATCGAGATATTCGTCGCTTACGATTGCGTCGTCCGAAAGCGGCCGTGTCTTTTCGTAAACGGGATTGCGGTAGGCAATCATGGGAGAAACGCTTTGTCTTCCCGAATGAGTAAGCTGTAATATTAAAAGGGGCGCAAACCCGAAGCGTTTCAGTGCTCTTTCCTTAATCTCGGCAGTAAGACGCTTGAAAACCGACAGATTTTCAGCCGTAAGCATCATCTGCCGCGGATTGGCGCGGCCTTCGGGACAAACAGCGTTTGCCTCCATCCACACGATTCCCGCGCCGCCCGACGCGAAGCGCATATATTTTCCCGTAGTAAGCTCGCTCGGGGTTCCCTCAAGCGTACAGTCGCACCCCTCCATGGGCTGAAAAACCATTCTGTTGTTTATTTCCCGTCCGTCTGCCGTAATTTTATTTTCTATTAACACCTGTGTTCCTCCGATATTTTATGTTCAAGCCATTTTAGAAAGCATTTCTTTCGTGATTTCGTACTTTGTTTCGCCGCCTGAGGCAAAATTTTCGCATTCGCGCACCATATATTCAGCCATACGGTGCACTTCCTGACCGCTTGAGCCTGCCGAATGAGGCGTAAGCACCGTGTTGGGAAGCGAAAACAAGCCGTTTGAAAAGTCGGGAGGTTCGGGATAAGTCACGTCCAGAACCGCAGTGACGGTGGGGTCCGCAATAAGCTTTTCCCTTAAAGCGCATTCGTCCACCTGCGCGCCTCTTCCCGTGTTGATAAACGTCGAATACGGCTTCATAAGCCCGAACTGCTTTTTGCCCATGATTTTAACAGTGTCGGGAGTGTCCGCAAGATGATTGCTTATCACGTCGCAGCGGGCAAACATTTCGTCAAGCGCAAGCGGAATCGCGCCCGCGGCCGCTATTTCTTCGTCCGTAGCGTAAGTGGAATACATATATACCTTTACGTCGTGTGATTTAAGCCGCTCCGCCACGCCGCGACTTATCGTGCCCAATCCCACAAGTCCCACTTCCGCGCCGTAATTTCCCTTGAAGCTTTCCCTTTCCTTAACCGCTTTTCTGTAATCGGTTTTGGCTAAGCCTGAAAGAAAATAAAATCCCTTGTTTGCAAGCAGTATCTGGGAAACGGCCGTTTCGATTACGGGCAGGGCGTTGGCGTCGCGCGCGCTGAAAATTCTTACTCCCGCGTTAAGAAAAGGAGCGGCAAAGCTTTTGACCGCGCCCGCAGCGTAAAACACCGCCTTAAGCGAGGGCAGATATTTCCGTATCTCCTCTTCGGAATAAACGGGCATACCCCATGTGGAAAAAGCGTATCGGCAATCCTGAAGCTTGTTTGCGCACGCGGCAAGGTCTTTGACGGCGGATTTTTCCGCCAGCCCGAATTTTTCGTCTATGTAACGAATGTAATATTCACCGTAAACCCGCCTGACCGTATCGAAGTTATCGTTGAGAAATACGGCTTTTTTCATCTTTACCTCCCTTTGTCAAAAGCGCACGCTTAAGTTTTAACGTTGCCGATTACGCGGCTAATGCCGAAACGAACGCCCTTTTCTCTTGCAAAAACTGTTTGGCAATTATATAATAAATGAAAATTTAGTTATATACAATATCTTTTTTAGGCAATATTATTACTTTTTTTGCAAATAAAAGAACGTTTGCTTGCAAAAAAATTCTGCCGATGTTATCATGTAGCCGTAAAGCCGTTGAATACGGCGGTAAAAACGAAAAGTCATACGGTAACAGACGAAAAAGCGGGAAAAGATGAAAATAAACGACCACTTAAACTGCACATATCAGAACGACGTCAGCAAGAAAAATCTTTTGCTGGACCTTCACTGCCATTTAAGGTACGAGTTGATATTTGTGCTTAACGGCAGCGTAATCATAAACGTCGAGGGGGAAAAGCGCAAAATCGGCAAAAACTCCGTAATCGCCATCGAACCGCTTAAATACCACACCGTTACCGCGTCGGAAGGAGAAAATTACGAGCGCATTTTCGTGGAATTCGACCAAACGGTGATACCCGGCGAAATATTCACTCAGTTTACTGAAAAAATCCGCGCATTCCCTACCGCGACCAATACGGAAATCACTTCGGCTTTTTATTGCCTTAAAGACGTTTTATCAAGGTACGACGTAAAATTTGCGCCGCTTGCGTTAAGCTGTCTTATAAGAATATTTTACGCGTTTACTTTTCGTAACGAAGAATCGGTACAAGCGCCGCGCGTCACTCCGCTGGTAAGTAAAATCGTGGATTACATTGCATCGCACCTTACCGAAAAAATTACGCTTAAGGACATATCCGCAGACCTTTATCAATCGGTTTCCACGCTTTGCCATGTTTTTAAGTCCGAAATGAAAACGGGTATAAAGCAGTACATTTTACAAAAAAAGCTTTCCTATGCGGCGGAAATGATAAGAGGGGGCGCGACCGCCTCGGCAGCGGCTCACGCGATAGGATACGACAATTACGTCAATTTTTACAACGCTTATAAAAAAATAATGGGTATTTTGCCCTCGCAGGCTTTAACCCCCGATAAAGACAAAGGAGATTGACAACGATGAACTATACCGTTAACGCAAATCCCGCAGTAAAAAAAATCCTGGATACGGTAAAAAGCCACAGCCTGGGTAACGGCGAATATACCCGCTATACCCTGAGGGGCGAAAAAAAGTCAAACGAATACGGATGCGCGGACGCTGCAAACATTTTGTACACCGTGGGCGCATTCGAACGCGACGAAGTAAAACGCAAAGCCGCGATAAACGCTTTGCGCGCTTTTCAGGACCCCGAAACGGGATTGTTTGACGAAGGAACTCATCACCCGATACACTGCACGGCGCACTGCACCGCCGCGCTGGAGCTTTTCGACGCCGCCCCGCTCCACCCCTTAATCGCGCTAAAAAAATACTCTGACGTAAAAGGGCTTTATTCTCTTCTTAACTCTCTCGAGTGGGTAAACGACCCGTGGCCCGCGGCGCATGCCGGCGCGGGAATATATGCCGCACTCGTGCTTACGGGCGGCGCGGACGAAAAATGGTCGGACGCATACTTTAACTACCTTGAAAGCAACGCCGACCCTGAAACGGGCATAGGAAGACGCGGCGCGGTTAAAGCGGGCATAAAACCCGTCAACCACCACCTTAACGGCTGGTTTCATTACCTTTTTAACTTTTCGTTTTCAAGACGTCCCTTCCCTTACGCCGAAAAACTGATAGACGAGTGCATCAGAATGTACGACGAAAACATTATGCCGTCCTCCTTCGGTCAAAGCGTGGGATTTCAGGAAATAGACTGGGTTTACGCACTTAACCGCGCCGCCGAAAAGACGGGTTACAGATATAACGAAGCCAAGGACCGACTCAGGAAATTCGCCTGCGGCTATTTCGATTTTATCTTTACAGTCCCCGTGACGGACAAAAACTGGGACGACCTTCATATGCTGTTCGGGCTGTCCTGCGCCGTTGCGGAACTTCAGCTGGCATTACCCGGCGAAATCAGAACGGAATACCCGCTTAAAAACGTGCTTGACCGCAGACCTTTTATCTGATAAAAAACTGTTTTACTTCTGTTCCCTAAAAAAAACTAAACTTGCGTTTGTTCGGTCAGGTTGAATTTAACCTACGACGGAAAAAAGCCGCAGAAAAAAATTAATTCGGCATAGTCGATTTTAACCGTCAGTCCGCCGCTGTATTAATAAGCGCACTTATTAAAAGTTACATTTTTATCAATACACAGAAAAAATATTTCAGACTTTACCTGCACGTTTTTAATTTATCCAAAAAATTATCTTTCCGTATCGCTGCATATAAACCTCTAATTATCGCCAAATAATTTTATCTGCTTAGATGTTTTAATCCTGCTCCTGATAGAATCGTGGTTCATCCCGTACGAAACGAAAAAAAATCCCGCAACGACTATTAAGCCGAAGCGGGATTTACCTTTAAAAACTCTATTTGTAAATTTTAATTTCGGGCGATTTCATGATGCCCACGGGTTTAAGATTATATTCGTAAGACCACTCCGCGCCGGTAGTATACCACATGTTTGCGCCTTTCCATACCCTGTCCGTACAGTCGTGCAACGCTCCGCAGGTGTTTATTCGGGTTGCGTACAACGTAAGCGCAAGCTCGTGTTTGCCTTTTGCAACGTTTTCGACATCCAGATTAAAGGGAGCGAAAGCTATTTTTCCCACGTCCTTGCCGTCAAGCTTAACTCCTATCACCGCGCCGCAGTAATAATCCTGAGTAATACGGATATCTCCGCCGTCGCACTCAAACGGAAGTTTATAAGTAATTTCCGCGCCGTAGAAAGGCAGTCCCTGATCGGTAACCGAACCGAACGCTATTTTATCGGGCATGGCGGTAATCACGGCTTTTCTGCCCGCGACGCGCACGCCGAAATCACCGAGAAGGAACATATTTTCAAGGCTTACGCGTTTACTGATGGGCGCGCGCACGATAAGCTCGTTGACGCCTTTTTTAACGGGCGGCAGTTTTACGGTGCGTATGTCCTTATCCACAAACCAGCCGTCGGGATTAACGGGAACAGATTTACCGTTAAAGGTAATTTCCGTCGCCTCTTCGAACGCAAGACTGCATTCCGCTTCCGTCTCGCTTTCGAAAGTAAACCTTAAGTACGGGAATTTATCGGGTTTGGTTTCTGGTATCTTCCACGGCTGAACGTCGTGCCCGTCCGCATAGGGATAATTAAGCTCCTTGCGGATTTTTCCGTCTATCCTGAGTATTTCCTCGGTATCGAACCATGTTTTTTTGTCCCAGGAATACTCGCACATATCCAGTACAAGCACGTTGGGTTCATTGAGTTCGTACTCCGCTTTATCGGGGAAAACTACCGTTTTATCGTGAGTTTTTTCTTTCCTTTCGGGCAAAGCGAAAGCGCCTTCCTTATCCGCGGGCGACAGTTTTAAAAGCAGGCTGTCGGACGCCTGAAGCGTGTATTCGATTACCGTTTTGCCGTTTTCAATCACATAAGACAGGGGCAGAACTTTGCCCGTAACGGTATCGTAAATTACGGGCTTGAATTTTCCCGAAAGAACGATTCTGATTTTCTGCGGATGGCACTCCACGCCGTTATAACGTGCGGGCTGAATGAAACGCGCGACGAACAGCCATCTGTCCGCGCCGTCCTGACGCATATTGTAAATAAGGTTATCCGTTTTGCTTCCGTCGGCATTTATTATATCCACTTCTCGCTCGGAGGCAAACGCTTCCAGAATATCGGCGTAAGAAAACTCGGATTTTTCCGCACGCTCGTAAAGATTTTTTACGCCGTCGGAAGGCTTTGCGTCCACCAAAGAGGGGCATTTACCCGCAAAAACGACTTTTCCGCCAGCGTTGACAAATTCGGTAAGTGCGGCGACGGTAGTCGACCTTAGCGTTTGCACGGGCGGCACCAAAACCGCCGAATAAGTCATCTCGCCCACTTTAAAGCCTTTATCGGACTTTTTGTAAAGCTCGCCCAAAGTGGACTCCGCGATAAAATCGAAATCCAGATTGCCCTTAAGCAGCCAGTTGATAGTGTTTGAAAAACGCTCTTCAAGCTGACTGCAGACCTTTGAGAATTTATCCACGGGGCCGGCGTTGAGCCAATAGCTTTCGATCGGGTGAATTACGCCCAGCCTTACCACGGGCTTACCGCGCGTCAGAACGGTATTGAGTCGCGCGTAATGGTCCTCAATAAGCGGATATTGACGGAACCATGCCGACTGATAGCTGATTGACGCGGGATAATCGCGCTTTGCCGAGCCTTTCATGCTTACCCAGCTTAAATGCGGCACCCTGAGAGTAACGCCCAAAGCCGCCTGCCAGTCGCCCTGGAATTTGTGACCGCGGAAGTCGAAATCCCAGCCCGTGACGCCGTAAAGCTCGCTGGTCATACCCTCTTTGCCGTACTGATGCACGGCGGACTGACACTGCTTGGCGGTAGAAAGTTCCACATAATTACAAAGCATATCGATGCCGGGAATACCGTAACTGCCGTAATGACGCATGGTTTCGCCCACGGCAAACGTCTGCGAACTTAAAGTGGGCTCGTCGAGGACGTGTCCGGTAAAAGCGATGCCGTTTTTCTCGCACCACTTGCCTATTTTGCGCGAAAATGCGTTTGCAAAACGCTCGCACGCGTGGTTGCGGTAATCGTAACGCACGGTGTTGGGTTTATCTTTATAGTCCCAGACAAACTCCGGAAGCCGGCTTAAAAGGTCGTATCCGCAGCTTTTTTTGAAAGTTTCGTTAAAGTCGTCCGTCCATGCAAAACCGAAGGGCTCCGTACCCGAAGCAAAACGGGGACCTTGATAACCGTGGCCGATATTGGGTTCGTCCGTAAAAATTGCGGGGACGGAATTTCCGAAGTCTTTTCCTACCGCCTTTTTATATGCCTCGTATGTGCATTCGATGAATTTATCCACCGCTTCGTCGCACATGGCGTCTATGTAAGTATAGCCGTTAAACCAGCCGGTAGGCTTGGCTAGCGTGCGGAAAACGTGCCATTTTACACCCTCGGCTTTGCCGGCGGCGTCGATTTTTTTGTAACTTAAAAGATTGCCGTCTTTATCGAGAACCACGTCGAAACTTGTTAAATAAACGGGGTCGCGCTGCTCGGCATTGCCCTGTTCGGCAAAAGCATCGGGATTTTCGGTGGTGAATTCCAAAAATTTATTCCTGTACTTTTTATTTTCGGTAACGTAACCGCCCGCCGCGCCGCTTGCCCAACGGTCTTCGTCGTAAAGGTAAGCAAGCATTTCGGTATTTTTCGCATGCTCGTCGCAGGCTTTGATAAGCTCCATAAACTCTTTGCCGAGATACTCGGTATTCATGCCGCAGCGGGTGTGCATGAAAAATCCGCCGAAGCCCATTTCTTTAAGCCTGTCTATCTGCCAGAGAAGCTCCTCGCGTTTAAGAGCGCAGTTCCACGCCCAGAAAGGCGCGCCGCGGTATTCCTTGCCGGGGTTTTTAAAGAGATTTTCGTCAAACTTTTCGTTGCTCGATTTTTTGTAAAGCATGATTTTCCTCCCAAAGGTCTTTGAGCTATTTTAACATAAAAAAAGTGCGAAAACAGTGTTATTTTACGTTTTCGCGCGTAGGGTTTTTTTATATTTTATCCGAAAGATATATTTGCTTAAGTTTGTTTGAATCCACTTTTCCGATAAGCGTTTTGGGAAACTCGTCGACGAAAAACACTTTTTTCGGTCGGGCGAAAGGCGAAAGACGCTGTTCGATAAAATCGCAGACGTATTCGGCAAAGCTTTCTCTGTCCTCCGTTTTATCCTTAAGTGAAACGAAAAGCACTATTGCCTCCCCCGTTCTTTCATCGGGCGCGGCTACGGCACAGGTTTCCTTGATTTTTTCGATTTCGTCCATCGTAAGACGCTCTATTTCCGACGGAAAAACGTTTACTCCGCTTACCTTGGCAATGCGTTTTATCCTGGAAACGAAGTACACGAATCCGTCCTCGTCAAGATATCCGATATCGCCGCTTCTGACGTATTTTACACCGTCATGCACAAAAAACGCGCGGTTTGTCGCCTCGGGGTCGCCATAGTAACCGTTCATAAGTTCGTCGCCGGCGATGCACAGTTCTCCCGTCCGTCCCGCCTCAAGCGGTTTAAGGTCCTCGGAAAAGGCGCGTATCGTGATGCCCCTTACGGGTTTACCCACACTGCCGTCGCGATGAGCGTAAGTGGTGTTTACGGCGCACACGGTGACCGTTTCGGTAAGCCCGTACCCTTCGTACAGCCGCGCGGAGGAGCCGTTTTCGCTCATGCGCGCGTTAAAATCTTCCAAAAGCTTTTTGGGGACGTAATCGCCGCCCACAAAAGCCTGGCGAAGGTTTTTCAGTTTTTCTCCCGAAAACTCGGGTTTACTTAAAAGCGCGTTGTAAAGCACGGGCACGCCTATGAGATAGTTGATTTTGTTCTGCTCGATAAGCTTTATCGTGTCGTAGGTGTGAAACTTGGGCATAAGCGTATTGCATCCGCCGTGACACAGCATCGCGTGCATACCCATCGCAAGTCCGAACCCGTGGAACATGGGAAGTACCGCCAGCATACAGCCGCCGTTAAAAGAAGTAATGCCCAATATTTCCATGCCGTTGTCGGTAAGCGCGTTTATCGCACGGGAGCTTAACTCTATGGTCTTGGGATGTCCGCCCGTGCCTCCGCTGTGAAGATAAACGGCAGTGGCTTGCGGGTCGGCAAAATCGGGCTCCGAGGGCGGCATACATTTTACCGCGTCCGAATAAAAATAGACGTTTTCGGATTTTTTAACCCGATTAACAAGCGGCATTGTTTTAAGAGAAAACAGAATTCGCCTTACAAATCCGAGATAGTGCGCAGGCGAACACAGCAAAGTCTTTTTGGACAAAATAAGTTCTTCGTACTTGTCTATCATTATGTCGGGAAGGACAAGCAGCTTGCTTTTTACGGAATCCATATATTCCGCAAGCTGAGCCTTAGGCGCAAGCGGATGAACCATGTGCGCAACGGCGCCGATTTTGGAAGCGGCGTAAAACACTACCGCGCACTGCGGAATGTTGGGCATACAAACGGTTACGGCGTCGCCTTTCTGAATCCCCAACCCGACAAGAAAGCCCGCAACGGCGTCTATGTCGCGTATAAAAGAAGCATAATCTATTTTCGCGCCCAGAAACAAAAGCGCGGTTTTATCGGGGAAAATCGCGGCGCTGTCTTTGACCGCGGCGTAAAGCGTCTTGTTTTTATCGTTCAAATCAAAAAACCTCCAAGCCGTTAATCAAACCGAAAAACAGGATAATGCCCGCAACTACGGGCTGATGAAACAAGTATACCCAGACGGTATGTCTTCCAACCGAACAAAGGACGCCGTTCCATTTGCCGTCCAAAGCGGGCAGCAGCGACTTTTTGTCGGAATAGAATTTTTTACCGATATACGCGCCTAAGAGCACGACGCCGCAACAAGGGAAAAGCGGAAAGTGGTCCGAGCCTACCCTCACCAATCCGAATACCGCCTTAAAGGAAGTAACGATTCCCTCGGCTCCCTCAGGCAAATTTATAAACGGCATATCATACCACGGAATAAGTATTCCCGCGACAATGAACGCCGCGCCGAAAGCAAGCAGAAACACGTCGTCTTTAAAAATCCTGTCAATAGCCGCATAAACGAAAATCGAAACCGCCATACAGTGAATAATCCCGAAAATTATAAGCGCGCCCATATTTGCGACGGTGTCCACGAAAGCCGTGGCTAAGGTAAGAATGACTGCAAAAATCAACAGCCTTGTCGCGCGGATTACGTTGCTGTGCGTAAGCGTACAGCTAATGCCCGTAATAAGCAGGAATAACGTTGCAAAAATATAGTGACAAGCGGTGCGGAATCCGCTTGTAAAGAAATCGTAGCCCAATTCCCACCAGTTGAACATTCCGTCCGTCATAACTTGATAAAAATTGGTAAAAAACCACGGAAGAATACTCAAGTCGTACATGAAATGGTCGAAAATCATAAGCAAAATGGCTAGCCCGCGTAAAAAATCAAGCTCCCATATTCTTTTTTTTGCATTTAAAAGTTTGTCTGACCTGTATTTCACGCGATTATTTTAACATATTATCCCCGTTTTGGCTATCGATTGAATACAAAAAGACAGCCAAGGCAAAATTTTTCGTCCTCAGCGTTTTTCCGCCGCTTGGGAATACGCCCTGATATAATCAAACGTATATGCCCGTTCCCAACCTGCCGGAGCGCCCCTCCCCGTATTTCCATAAAAAAGAGTCTTAAAAAAGGTTAAAAACAAGAAAAGTCCCGTTAAAACACTGTAAATCTACATATGCGCATGCGAACATAAAAGCCGGCAGGGCATTTGTCACCTTAAACCCCGACTTTTTGCTTCGACGGCGTCAATCGCGGCGAAAAGCTCATCGGGTTTATCTATAATCGTTTCGGCGCCCGTTTCAACAAGCTCCTCGCGGTCGCGAAATCCCCACGACACGGCAACGAAATTCATGTCCGCGTTTTTTGCGGTAAGATAATCCACTTCCGAGTCGCCCGCATAAAGACTTTCTTCCTTTTTTACGCCCAACGCTTCAAGCGCTTTTTCCACGCCGTCGGGTGCGGGTTTAATCCTTATGCCGTGCCCCTCGCCCACCGCGAAATCCACAAGCGAACCGAAATAATCTTCCTTAAGCCGCTTTACCGCGCCGTCGTACTTGTTGGACACTATGGCGGTCAAAAAACCTCTTGCGTGAAGTTCTTTCAGCATGGAGATTATTCCGTCGTAAGGCGCAGTATGGTCGGACTTATGTTTGTCGTAATATTCTTTAAATACCGAAAGACATTCTTCCTTAAAGGCGTCGGAAGAAGGAGGCAAAGACTTATTTACAAGCACCTTTACCCCGCTGCCGAGAAAACTTCTTACCTCTCTTTCGCTTCTTAAAGGAAATCCGAACTTTTTAAGCATATAATTCACGCTTAAATAAAGGTCGCTTAAAGTATTGAGAAGAGTGCCGTCCAAATCGAAAATAACCGCTTTAATCTTCATACCGTCCTCCCGACACAAAAGTATAACAAATCCCGTCCTTAAGGTCAAGACAAGTTTTAAAGAATTCGGCAGCCCGCAAAGTTTTTTAATACATACGATTTCAATACGGAAAAAAGTTGATTTTTTCGCACCGAAGTTATAAAATATCGGTAAATTCTGAAAACGGAGATTTCATAATGGATATAAGAGAAAAATTACTGTCGGGCGAACTTTATTCCTGCGATGACGCTTCGCTCGCGCGGGAACAGACCGCGTGTTTGGAAAAACTGTACGATTACAACGCGACGCGCCCTTCGCAAACGGAAAAACGCAATAAACTTCTTAAGGAAATGTTTGCCGAGATAGGCGAAAACTGTTATATCGAGCCGCCTTTGCACGCCAACTGGGCGGGTAAAAACGTTCACTTCGGCAAAAACGTTTACGCCAACTTTAACCTTACGCTTGTGGACGATACGCATATATACGTGGGAGATTATACCATGCTGGGACCCAACGTCGTATTGGCAAGCGCAGGTCACCCCATACTGCCGGAGCTTAGAGAACGGATTTATCAGTACAACATACCCGTGCGTATCGGCAAAAACTGCTGGCTGGGCGCGGGAGTCATCGTTCTTCCCGGCGTAACCATAGGCGATAACAGCGTTATCGGTGCGGGCAGCGTCGTAACAAAAGACATTCCTGCAAACGTGGTAGCGGTCGGCACCCCCTGCCGCGTATTGAGAAAAATAGACGAACGCGACAAGCAAACCTACTTTAAAAACAGAAAAATTAAGCCCGAAATTTTAGAAGAACTTAATATAAAATAATCCGACGGCACTGTTTTTCGGTTTACCTTATGGCGGCGCGGCTGTAAACGGTTATACCTTTAACCCCTATGACAAGTAAAAATCATCGCGCCGAAAACACATAACGGCAATAAAAAAGGCTCCTTTTTGACAAAGAGCCTTTTTTTAATATGAAATTTGTTTTTCGGGGATAAACCTTTCACTCCACCGTTTTAAGCGAATCGTTCATGTCTATTTTACGGATTTTGCGATGCAGCAATAAATCCACGAATCCCACGAAAACAAGCGTCAGCGCGGCGGAAATAACGTAAGAATACCATTTAATCATGCTTACGTCGCCGAAACCGAGGTATTCGAAAAGGAAATACAAAAGACCGAATCCCAAAGGAAGTCCTATGATTATACCGAAAATCGACATGATAAGCACTTCGCGGTAGATGTAGCCCGACACCTCGATATCGCGGTAGCCCAGCACTTTAAGCGTGGCGATTTCGCGCTTACGCTCGCCTATGTTCATGTTGGTAAGGTTGTAAATGACCAGTATGCAAAGGGCGGCGGCAAACAAAATAATTACTGTGGAAATAAGCGCGAAAGTATCGCTGAATCCCCCAATGAAACCGGCATTATCGTCCAGCGAAACGTCGCGCAAGCCGAATCCGGCAAGCACCAGCGCGGTGGAGCCCGCAACGGAAACAACCGTCATAATAAGATGCTTTACGTAGCGGAAAACGTTGCGGTAAGTGGATTTATACTTAAATTTAAGTCTTTTCCAGATAAAGGGAACGTGTTCTAAGAAAATCTTTTTGCCGGGTTTGGGCGACTTGGGTTTTAATAAATCCGCGGGCTTGGTCTTAAGGTCTGAAAGCACCACGTATGCGGTTACCGCGACAATAACCGCCGTCATTATGGCTGCAGTTATAAGTCCCATATTCACATGAAGATTAAGCACCAGCGTCGGGAAGAAGAAAAGCGCGTCGAAAGCGGGGAAAATAACCGCGGGCAGAATCCACACTCCCGCAAACACGCCTATCAGCGCCCCCAGAACGCAACACGTAAGCGAAAATCCCATATACTTAAGCGCAATGCGCAAATTTGAATACCCCAGCGTTTTATAGCAGCCTATGACGGAGCGTTCTTCCTCGATAAGCCGCGTCATGGTGGTAAGCACCACAAGGCCGGCAACCACTATAAAGAAAATCGGGAAAATTACGGCAACGACGTTTATTTTGTCCGAATACTCTTCGGTAAGCGCACAGCTGTAATTTTCGCGCGTGGTAAGACAGGTGAAACTTTCGTCTATGGCTTCAATGCGCTCCTTGACCGCGTTTGTAATGTCGGCGTAATCCTTGGAAAAGATATTCATGCCCTCCACCCCCGACGCCTTGACGTAAACGTCCGTCACGGGCAAAGGTATTTTCATCTCCCCCACAGGCGTGGCATAAGGCACGTACAATTCGGTAACCGAAGCGTCGACGTAAACGATAAGTTCCAGATTTTCTTCATTTATAAGGTCGGGCTCGCCCTCCTTGGTGAATACAAGCGGGTTTTCCACCACTCCGCAAATTTCCGACTCTTCCGAAAAACCCGCAATCGTATCGCTTCCAAGCTTAATCTTGTCGCCGATTTTCAATCCGGTGTTTTCCAAAGTATATCTGTCCACAAGAACCTGCGAAGAATTTTCGGGTTTTTTACCCTCTGTTAAGACGAAAGGATTAACCGCGTCGTCATTAAGTTCCGTATAATAAATCCTTGCGTTGTATCCGTCCGCCGAAACGGCTTCGGACGCGGTGTCGAAAGAAGTGAAAGCGGTTGTTTTTTCCACTCCGTCCGTGTCTAAGATGCTGCTTAGCTGCTCGTCGGAAAAACCCGTTTCGCTTTCGGTTTTTACTACAAAGTCCGCTCCTTGCGAGGAAACGAAATATTCGGATATCGTGTCTTCGTAAACGGGAGGAAGCGCCCCCAGACCCGACACGAAAGCCGTCCCCAAAAGAACGACTGCGGTTATGGCTATAAACCGCGCAAAATTGCTTTTTACGGTCCTTACAACCGTTTTTCCGTATGCTTTCATTACCACTCTATCTCCGAAATGGGTTTGGGATTGGCGTTGACCTCGCTTCTTTCCGCCTTTCCGTTTTTGATGTAGATGACTTTATCCGCCATATCTTTAAGCGCGGCGTTGTGAGTGACGATGATTACCGTCTTATGCTCGGATTTACACATATCGTAAAGAAGCTGCAATATCTTTTTGCCCGTCTCGTAATCCAGTGCTCCCGTAGGCTCGTCGCACAATAAAAGCTTGGGATTCTTCGCAATCGCCCTTGCAATGGAAACTCTTTGCTGCTCCCCGCCCGAAAGCTGAGCGGGAAAATTGAACGCCCTGTCCTTTAACCCCACTTTTTCCAGTATTTCCATGGGCGGAAAAGCGTTTTTCGACAGCTCCGTGGCTAATTCCACGTTCTCTATTGCGGTAAGATTGGGCATCAGATTGTAAAACTGAAAGACAAAACCAACCTCCGTGCGCCTGTACTCCGTAAGCGCCCTTGCGGTTAACCCCCTCAGATTGTTGCCGTCCACGATAAGGTCGCCCTCCGTAACGCTGTCCATGCCGCCCATAAGGTTAAGTATTGTGGTTTTACCGGCGCCGCTGGGGCCCAGAACTACTGCAAGCTCTCCCTCCTCCACGTCGAAACTCAATCCGTCCACGGCGCGCACCTCGCGCGTGCCGCTTTTGTATATTTTTACTACGTCTTTAGCGATAACCAATTTTTCCGACATGATAATCCCTCGCTTTAAATGATAGACTTTTAACGATTTTATTGCTATACTTGTATTATAAAATTACATGTGTCAAATGTCAAAATTTCTGTAAGTACAATTTATGTGACTTTGTCGAGTTTCTGGACATAAAACGCCGCTGTTGTTCATTATTACACCAAACTTTCACAAGGAGAAAAAATCATGAAAACCTTGAGGACGGACGCAAGAAGCAGATTTACCCAAGCATATATAAAGAAAAGCCTTCTTAAGCTTATAGGCTCGACGCCGCTTAAAAGCATAACCGTCGCAGAGCTTTGCCGTGAAGCGGAAATTACCAGAAGTACTTTTTACAACCACTTTTACGACGTGTACGACGTATACGAAAGCATAGAAAACGAATTTTACGAGCAAATGACCGCTAAACTCGATACAATAAAGACCTATGCCCTCGACAACCGCTTTTTTCTTGAAATGCTTAACTTGCTTGCCGAAAAACCCGACGTCACTTCCATAATAGTATCGAATCCTTACGAAAGTACCCTTTTAAAAAGAATTATTTCCTACGTTCGCGATAAATATATTACGGAATTTTCGGAAAAGTTTCCCCACCTCGACAAAAGCGTCATAGAAACCGTCTTTTTATACAGCAGCAACGGTTCCGTTTCCGTCATGGCGGACTGGTTTAAACGCGGCATGCCCGTCCCGCCCGAAAGAATAGCCGATTTCATCGGCACTTTTAACTCCATTATCATATCGGGAATCGAAAACATTAAGTAAAGACTTATTTTCTACTAAACAAGAGCCTAAATCGCATGCGATTTAGGCTCTTGTTATTATTACATTTACAATGAAAATATCTTAATTGTTTCTTCACTTATCTGACTTTCTCCTATTATGCTCTTTGCAGAGAAGCTGACAGTTATCAATTTCGGTTTTTCCGCCTTCGCACCAAGGCGTTATGTGATCCGCCTCCATTTCTGACAGCTCGTAGTGCACCTTTTCTCTATGCTCGGCAATACAATGCGGGCAGTTGCCGTTCTGTCTTTCGTAGACGGCACGTTTCTGGCTTTCGGTAAATGCACGAATATTGAGATATTTTTCATTTCTCGTCAGCACATAGAAGTATATGCCTTTTTTGTTGGTCACGTCATCATCCATCATCAGCTTTTTTATTTCGTCCTCAAGAGCTAATGTATCGAACTGCCTGGCCTTATATGTGTTATAAAGAGAACCCCAATTTATGCCTTTCATCTCTTTTCTGTACTTAATGAAGGTACTTTCAACCCAGTTTATCACGGCAAGGAAATAGAGCCACAGTTCATTAGCGTTGTGGTCGTGCTGATGAACAGACATATATTCTTCAATTTTGTTGTCATTTATCCACGATATAGCTGTCTCCAAATAATCCTGACGGATAGGCGAACCATTCACATATTTATTGGCAAGATTGTAAGCAGCACAATTTGACTTCGAAAATTTCAGCTTGGCGTTCGTAAGCCATTCGCCCGTATAGACGGCGTTTCTCAGTTCCTGGTCGGTGAGCTTTTCCCCCGCAATATTGATCGTCTTGAACCATTCCAACTTTTCCTTGTCGTTTCCCTCACAGAAATAGACCATGCACTTATAGTTAAGTATTTCATTCTGCTCGGTGGCTGTAAGATTATGAAAAGCTCTGTTGTTCAGAGAAAAATCGCCGTTTACGTACTGACAAAAACTTATAGTTCTCTGCTGACCGTCCAAAACCTCGAAACTTTCGTCCTCATTTTTAACCCAATACATCACGTTTAAAGGAAAGCCTTTGACGATGGTATCTATTACCGCATTGCGCTTGCCTTCGTCATAGACAAATTCCCTCTGATATTTAGGGCGTATATTAAGCAGACCGCCATACCCTTTTACGCCTCCTTCGGCATTGTCTATGTAGCCTTCAGCAATCTCTCTTATTGTTATCTCGTGAAGTTCAATTTTCATTCTGTTCAACCTTAATCATCTTATTTCTAATTATATAACGGAAATAAATAGCCTTCCCGTTTATCATCGATAAGTATTTCCCGGCTTTCTTTGTTTCCTCATTATGCAGTATGCTATATCGACCTATGCCATCAATTATTTCAAATTGTTCCGGGTTATATTTATCTATAAATGTTACTGGAACACCCATTAAACCAGGATAATCATAAGGAATTTCCACGTATTTGTTTACGTTGATAGCATCATAATTATCATATTTTGGATATTCCTCTGGAGAATATTTTTTATAACAAGTAAGGAAATTATTGTGCTTTTCAACTTTGAGCGTTGTAAACCAGCAAGAAGTTGAAACGCGTACCATTTTGCGACCGTTTTCGATTCTATGGTAATGCTCATAAGTATTTGGAACATAAAAATACATGCCCACATTAAAATTGGTGTACCCTGTCCGAATTTTATTGTCCTTGAGCAATTTAAAAATTTCTTTGTAAGTTAAAGCATTGGTATTGCCCATAATTATAAAATCTTTATTAAAATTTATTAGTGTTGAAACATACTCTCTAAACATAGAAAAGGGCGGGTTCGTCACAACAATGTCCGATTGTTTCAAAAGGTCTATACATTCATCTGACCTAAAATCCCCATTACCTTTAAGCAGAGATAGAGAATTATCTTTGTTTTTCAATAAATATTCTACATCACTCAAATCTACAGCACCATCTTGATTGTAGTCAGACACTTCATTGATCTCGATTTTATAAGCTTTTCTGTTCATATTTATTATTGTTTTTTCTTTTCCAATAAATGAAAGCTGAGTATATGCTATAGGCTGTCTCTTATACACATCTCCGAGCCCACGAGACATGCGCAGATCTCGT
>UQSP01000021.1 GCA_900543755.1 uncultured Eubacteriales bacterium | reverse complement strand
GATCTGCGCATGTCTCGTGGGCTCGGAGATGTGTATAAGAGACAGGATTAAATATGTCGCTTCTTAAATCGCAAATCAAAAAATTTTTGATTATTTCGCTTGTCGCTTCCGTTTGTCTGCCTGTCGGAATTGTCTGTATCGTGATGGGGGCAACTCAGTCCATTACCGTTTTGCTTGTTTTCGGCATCGTTGCAACCGTGTTCGGTTTTTACGGCACACCGATGCTGTGGATAAAATTCTCATCGCTTATAGGCATGAAAAAGCTGGTTGTCGCGGTCGAGCAGGACAATCTTTATACGGTAAGAGAACTCAGTTCCTTGCTTAACCTCAGAGAGGGAGAAACAAGGAAAAGACTGAGAGACGCGCTTTCCCAAAGGTATCTTACCGGATACATATTCGAAAACGATAAACTTGTCGTTAATTTTAACGTTAAACAGGCAAAAACAAAATTCAGCATTAAATGTACCGAATGCGGCGCGCCCGTCACCATAGACCCAGACAGCGCGATAAATAAATGCGAGTACTGCGGAAAAATTTACAGCAACGTAAAGCGTCCCGAAGACATCTGATTTTTTATTAAACTTATAAGAACGTCGCCGTCTTGTCATGACAGCGGCGTTTTTTGCTTTATATGCAATGATTTTTGTTAAAATAAATGATTTTTGCAATTTTTTTTATGTTTCCGGTGTGTTATACTTTGTAAAAATCAATCGGTGAAAAAAAGGAAAAAGATGAGAAAAATTTTGAAAAGAGCAATTTTTGCGGCGGCTTTGTCCGGGTTTGTTTGCGCGCTTATCTTGTCGATGTCGTTTTCGTTTTTTGCAAAGGCGGAAACCGCTGTTAAAACCATCGATATGTATCTTATCGCAGGGCAATCCAACGCCGCAGGCGAATCCTATGCAACAAACGTTTCGGGTACTTTCGACAACGTATTGTATGCGGGAGAAACCAACTGTTCGATGTCAAGCGGTTCGGCAAGCAGCCGTTATATGACATATCCGTATATTTCCGTCAAAAAAGGTCTGGGTACTAACGCAAACTGCATCGGACCCGAATTCGGTATGGCGAAATATTTAAACGGGATTTATACCGCGGACAATAAAGCGCTTATTTTTAAATCTGCCGCCGGCGGCGTAAGCCTGTGTAACGAAACGCCTTCGGACGCGGACGCCAATCACGGGAATTGGTATCCCGACAGGACGGGAAATACTTTTAAGGGTGGGCAGTACCGCAGGTTTATACAAAATTTCTTCACCGTGGTAAACGATCTTAAGACACACGGATATGAACCCGTAGTAAAAGCTTTCGTATGGATGCAGGGCGAGGCCGATATTTGGGGAACCAACGCAACGAGATATACATCGGTTTTTACCGAATTCTGCCGTAGCATGCGTGAGGATTTGGGAAATATTCTTACCAAGACGTATGAAGAAATGCTGGATATGCCTTTTATAGTCGGCGAAATTTCTCCTACCGGCGGTTACGGACGGTCGGGGTACAACAGGGCGACTAACGAAGCGTTTATAGAAATACAGCGCGGATTTCCCGATGTGATTCCCAATGTGAAAGTGGTGAAATCTTCGGCTTTCGATACGGACATAGCAAACGATAACGTCTGGCATTGGTCGGGCGAAGATATGGTAACCATAGGCGAAATGTTCGCGCGCGCCGCAGTTGGCGATGAAACTTACGACATTGTTTCTTTCGATAAAATGAAAAACGGAAACGTTGCCGCCGCCTTTAACGCGGATAAAACCGCAATAGAATTTACAATTACGCCTAACCGCGGATACAAATTGGGCTCGCTGGAGGTTAACGGCACGGACGTTACTTCAGCAGTTAAGGATTTTAAGTATTCGGTGCCTTACCGTACCGGCGACGAGTTCACGGTGGAACTTAATTGCGTTGCTCTTCCCAGATACGACGTGAACTATTATTATCAAAAAAACCTTGCGTCTGTGGATGGCCCCGATTATGTTTACGAGGGGGAAATTTTAAGCGTAAAAATAACTTTAAGGACGGACGCTACTGTTTCTTCGGTCACTTTAAACGGAACCGAAATGAGCTACAACGCGCAAACGCAGGCTTATGAAGCCGCCGCAACCGAAGATTGTGAGGTCAGAATTACTTTCAATAAGGCCGAAGAAAGCGGAAATCAATCAGAATCATCCGAAAACGAAACTCAAGACGGTGACGGTGGCAGTAAAGGTTGTTCAAAGTCGGACGCAGCATTGATTGCTTCGATTCTGGGTACGCTTGCCGCGTCGGTTTTTCTTCTCAGAAAGTAAATAAAAATTAATTGCAAAAGGCGTCGATATTTTGTTTCGGCGCCTTTTATTTTAAAAGATTTAAATATAAGATACTGCTTTATATTATTGCATTTTATCGTAAAATATTGTACAATTATACCGTTCTTTTTTTGTGAGTGTTGCGGCTGAAGTAAACAGGATTTGATTTTATTCTGTCGTTGTGTCATACAATCTTTATAATATATGAAGGGGAGAAATAAGGAGTTATGGAAAAGATTAAAAGGCTTTATGCTGTTTTTGTCGTTGTTTTATTTTTGTCGGCGTGCGTTATGTTTACCGTTCCGACTTATTCACAGGCGGACGCTCTTGCGGAAAGCATATCGGGGGCAAGCCTTTTTAACGAAGCAAACGTCAAGGGTCAGACCATAGATATGTATCTTATCGCCGGGCAAAGCAACGCCTCCGGAAATTCCAAAAACATTCTCAACGGAATAACTATTAACGAGGTCATGTACATAGGCGAAAGAGAGGAAAACATCGGTTCTTCGGCTATGTTCTGTAAAAACAACATTACCACGGGATTAGGAATAAACAGCGCTTACATGGGTCCCGAATACGGTATGGCTTTTAAATTAAGAGAACATTATACAAACACAAACCCCGCCTGCATATTCAAGACAGCCGAGGGCGGAACAAATCTTCTCGACGTTACTACGGGCACGCTTCCCTCAAGGTTCGGAAACTGGTATCCGCGCTCTTTATGGCAGTCGCCCGAGCACGACGGCGCAAGCCATACGGGTTATCTTTACTACCGTTTTATCGAAAACTTTAAAGCCGCTTATAATCTTCTTGTAAGCAAAGGTTATACTCCCGTTGTAAAAGCTTTTTGCTGGATGCAGGGCGAGTCCGACAGGGGCGAAATTTACGAATACGAAAAACTGATTAAAGTTTTTATTCGCGATATGCGCGAAGATATAGGCAAAATTACGGGCACAGATCAAAGCGGACTGCTTTTTATAATGGGGGAGATTTCCACGACTTTCGGTAGTTACTCTCAGCAGGGCGGCAATCAGATGTTTATAGATATGCAAAGGGATGTTGCAGCTTGCGGCGATCCCGTTAAGGTGGCAACGGTTGATACTTCCGATTTGCTCATTAACGGTCCAAACGGCGTGATAGGCAGCGATCAGTATCATTGGAACGGCACTCAGATGAAAACTCTCGGCGAGCGTTTTGCCGAGTGCGCTTTGGAAAACGCGGATAAAAACTATATTTCATTGCCGCAAAATTCCAAATGCAAGGTCACTGCCGACAAGCTTATGTTTAACGACGGGGAAGAAGTTAAGGTTACTTTTACGCCGCTGTCCAATTATTTTTACGACAAAGTTTACGTTAACGGTCAGGATGTCACTTCCATGATTCAAGGCAACGTTTATACCATTCCTTCCGCTTCGGGTAATTATACCGTGACCATGGACGTGCGCGAGCGTACCTATTTCAACATTACTTATTCTTACGATAAGGAGCGCGGAGGTTACGACCGCAGGAAGTCGACGGCATATAAGATTTACGAAGGCGAAGATCTTGTCGTAGTTCCCGAACCCAAAGAGGGATTTTATGTCGGTTCCGTTACGTTCAACGGCACTGCTCTTTCCGAGGGCGTAAACGGACGGTATATTTTAGAGGGCGGAGTAAAAGAAGACGGCGAAATCAAAATATATTTTTACCGTGACGGCGAGGTGCCCGAGGACGAAAACTCCGACGGCGGAAGCGGATGCGGCAAAAGTGCGGATGCGGCAAAAGTACTGTCCGTTGCCGCGGCGCTTGTAATGGCGGCATTTGTGCTTAAAAAATTCTGACGTTTTGTAAATAATCTTTAAACGTTATCGGTTTAATTGATTGCATAATCGCAAAAGCGTGCGGGAATAAAAACTTTTCCGCGCGCTTTTTGTTTTCCGCGGAAAAAATTTTTGTGATTAATAATTTCTCTCAAAAAGCGCTCGCGTTCGATTCCCGTAAGGTGAGGGGAAAGAAAAAACCGACTGAATTGTATTCAATTCAATCGGCTCTGATTTTGGTACCACTAAGGGGAATCGCTCCGCTAAAAAGGATTTTCGCTATCACGCCGGCTCGCGCACGAAATGCCGTCGGGCATTTCTCTCAAAAAGCGCTCGCGTTCGATTCCCATAAGGTGAGGAAAAGAAAAAACCGACTGAATTGTAATCAATTCAATCGGCTCTGATTTTGGTACCACTAAGGGGAATCGAACCCCTGTTTTCGGCGTGAGAGGCCAACGTCCTAACCGCTAGACTATAGTGGCATAAGCTATTTGCAACGAAAGCTTTATTATAATACTATATTTGCGACATATTTGCAAGTGTTTTTATGCTTGATTTAAAAGTTTTTCTTGCATAGATTGCGCTTAAGGGTAAAAAAACTTGACTAATTCGGCTTGAAAAGTTACAATATATTGGAAAGTTAATTAATAAGGAGAAGGTCATGAACAAGAAAACCGTCAAAGACGTAGACGTCAAAGGTAAAAAGGTGCTTGTCCGTTGTGATTTTAACGTTCCTTTGGACGAAAACGGACGCATCACGGACGAAAACAGAATAATGGGCGCGCTTCCTACCATAAAGTATCTTATGGAGCATGGCGCAAAAGTAATACTTTGCTCTCACATGGGCAAACCGCACAACATTTTCACTGAAGGATTCGGGCTTACCAAGAAAGAAAAGAAGGCGGTTGAGGCGTTGCCGGTTGAAGAACAGGCTGCGGCAAAAGCCGAGTATATCGAAAAGGCAAAGAAAAAAGATCCCAAAAAGTTTACCCTTAAACCCGTTGCCGACCGCCTTAACGAGCTTTTGGATGGTAAAGTGACGTTCGCTTCCGACATTGTAGGCGACGACGCGCACAAAAAGGTTGCAGCCCTTAAGGAAGGCGAATGCGTGCTTTTGGAGAATACCCGTTTCGACGCAGGCGAGGAAAAGAACAGCGAGGAGCTTTGCAAAAAGCTGGCCGATTTCTGCGACGTGTATGTAAACGACGCTTTCGGTACGGCTCACCGCGCACACGCTACCACTGCGGGAATAGTGCAGTACGGTTTTGCGCCCGTTGCGGTAAGCGGCTTCCTTATCGAAAAGGAGCTTAAGTTCCTCGGCGGAGCAGTGGAAAATCCCGTTCGTCCCTTTGTTGCCATTCTGGGCGGCGCAAAAGTCAGCGACAAAATAGAGGTTATCAAAAGCCTTATCGATAAATGCGATTGCCTGATTATCGGCGGCGGCATGGCTTATACTTTCCGCAAAGCTCTCGGCTTCAAAGTGGGCAATTCGCTTTTGGAAGAAGATAAAATCGAGCTTGCCAAAGAGCTTATGGCAAAGGCAAAAGACAAGGGCATCAAACTGCTTCTGCCTGTAGACAACGTCATCGCGGACGCATTTTCCAATGACGCAAACACTCAGGTTGTTGAGGGCGACATTCCCGACGGATGGGAAGGTCTTGACATCGGTCCCAAAACCGTTGCGCTTTATTCCGAAGAAATCAAAAAGGCAAAAACCGTTGTCTGGAACGGACCTATGGGCGTTTTCGAGATGGAAAAATTTGCCGTTGGTACGAAAGCTATTGCTCAGGCGCTTGCGGACAACAAGGACGCAGTCACCATTATCGGCGGCGGAGATTCCGCGGCGGCAGTAACTCAGCTCGGATTTGCGGATAAAGTAACTCACATTTCCACGGGCGGCGGCGCTTCTTTGGAGTATCTCGAAGGTAAAGTTCTGCCCGGCATTGCCTGCCTTAACGATAAAGACTAAGTCTTAAAATTTTAATAATAACATTACAGACCTCGGGTTAACGCTCGGGGTCCTTTTTTTCGGAATAATTTTTTACCTTCGACCGATACTAACAAAAAACGTGTAAGGAGGATAACGTGAACGCAATAATCCTTGCCGATTTCGGTCCTATGATAACTCCGCTTACGGACGATTGCCCGAAATCCATGTTGAAAATAGCCAATGTACCGCTTCTTGATTATAGTTTCAGTCAGCTTAATTATTACGGATTAAAGGATATTACTTTCGTTTCGGCAATAAAAAACGACAAGGCGATGAATTACATTGCCTCGTATAAGGGGCTTAATTGCCGTTTTTACGACAAAGCTTGCAGTGACTTCGGCTTGGAAAAGCTGAAAGCGGAGTTTAACTCTTGGGACGATATTTCCGTCGTGATAAAATGCGACTCCGTAAACGATATAGATTTATTCAAATTGATTTATACACACCTTGAATCCGGCGCGGAAATAACGATGGCGGTAGTTCCGCAAAAAAACGAAGACACAAATTACGCGGTACTTATCGACGCGGATAATTCCGTTTATGCTTTTTCCGACCGCTTCAGCGTGTTTGTCAAGGAAACCATGGCGGACGCAGGCGTATACGTTATAAACAAAAGCGTCATAAAAAATTCATTAGAGGCGGGAAAATTTGATTTTACACGAGAATTTCTTGCGGAGTATTCCCGTAAACATACATTAAAAGCATTTGTGCACAACGGCAGCTATTGCGAAATAAAGGATAAGGATAGCTTTTTCAAGGCAAATTTCTTTCTTAAAGACGGCGGCTTTTTCCCGGAAATATCTTCTTACGAAAGGGAAGCTTACGGGTCGGAATCAAAAGGAGGAAGCCTTGTAAGCAAGGGCGCGGTTACGGTAGGCGGTTTCCGCGATTGCATTGTGGGAAAAGGCGCAAGAATAGCAAGCTGCGCGCGAATTTCGGATTGCGTGGTTTTGGACGACGCGTTGGTGACGGGAGTGCACAGCTATGCCGTTATCGGGCCGAATTTTGTCGAAAATATAGCTTCTCCCGCAACTAAGCCTGCTTTAAGCGGGGATTTTTACGATAATTTATTGCAAAGCGGCATATAAACGATTGTCTTTTTTTTACAAATCCTGTATAATAAATACGGAAACTGAAATTAATACAATATCGTCTTACTAAGGTAGAGCAACGCAATTTTTGCGTGTTTTTTCGCGCGGTTTGCTTGCGTCCGCCTTAATTGTATGATATTGTACCGAAAATAAAATTTATTGTACGGAGGTTGTTTTGCGACACAGTATTGACGAGTCCGCCCTTAAGGTGGTTTTTTTGGGTGGCGTAGGTGAAATCGGTAAAAATATGACCGCTTTGGAGTACGAGGACGAAATAATAGTTATAGACAGCGGCTCCACTTTTCCGGACGTGGATATGCCGGGCGTGGACCTGGTGATACCCGACATCACTTATCTTCTTGCCAACAAAAACAAAGTTAAAGGCATAGTGCTTACTCACGGCCACGAGGACCATATAGGCGCGATGCCGTATATTCTGAAGGACCTTAACGTTCCCGTCTACGGGACCAAACTCACGCTTGCGCTGGTGGACGCCAAATTACGCGAGCAGAAAGTCGAAGGGAATCTTAACGTTATAAAATCCAAAAGCGTGGTAACGCTTGGCGAACATTTCCGCGTGGAGTTTGTAAAAGTAAGCCATTCCATTGCGGGCAGCTGCGCGCTTTGTATAACCACCCCCATAGGCGTGGTTTTCCATACGGGCGACTTTAAGGTGGATTTTACTCCCATCGACGGTAACCTTATCGATTTAAGGCGTATATCCGAAATCGGCAGTAAAGGCGTTTTGCTGATGCTTGCCGAAAGCACTAATATCGAAAGACCGGGTTCTTCGATGAGCGAGTCTACGGTAGGCGCGTCGCTTAATCATATATTTGCCGAAAATTCCGAGCGTCGCATATTCGTGGCGACGTTTGCGTCCAATATCCACAGGGTACAGCAGATAGTGGACGTGGCTAAAAAATACAAGCGTAAGATTGCGTTCGGCGGCAGAAGCATGATTAACATAGTGGAAGTCGCCACCAAGATAGGCGAGCTTAAGCTTGATAAAAACAACATCATAGACATCGAGCAGATAAATAAGGTGGAAGACAAGAACCTTTGCATCATTACCACCGGCAGCCAGGGAGAACCCATGAGCGCACTGACGCGTATTGCTTCCGACGAGTTTAACAAGATAACGATAGGTTACAACGACACCGTCATAATCTCCGCGTCGCCCATTCCCGGCAACGAACGTATGGTTTACAACGTTATCAACAACCTATATCGCCACGGGGCAAAGGTCATATACGAAAGCCTTGCCGAAGTTCACGCTTCGGGACACGCCTGCCAGGACGAGATAAAGCTTATGCACTCTTTGCTGAAACCCAAATTCTTCATTCCCGTACACGGCGAAAGACGGCATCTTCAGAAACATGCCGAACTCGCGATGAAAATGGGTATGCTTCCCACAAACATCGTGATAACCGACATCGGAAACGTGGCGGTAATTACCAAGAATTCCATTCGCATCGGCGACAACGTTCCGTCTGGCTGTCTGTTGGTTGACGGGCTGGGCGTAGGCGACGTCGGCAGTGTGGTTTTAAGGGACCGCAAGCATTTATCCGAAGAGGGTATGCTTGTTGCCGTTGTGGGTATCAACTCCTTAAGCGGCGAGGTTTACGGCGTGGACATTACTTCACGCGGGTTCATGTACAGTAAGGACGAGTCTGAAAAACTGCTTGCCGAGGCTAAAGAGGTGACTCGTCATACTCTTGAATCCATGGACCTTAAAAGCGTGGGCGACTGGACTGCGGTTAAAAATGCGATAAGAAAGGACCTTAAAAACCTGTTCTTCAAACGCACTCGCCGTAATCCCATGATTATACCCGTTATAATGGAAAACTGAAATGCCTTTCAAAACTCCCGGCCGCGATTCGGAGTATATCCGCGCGCATCTTAAACCCGAAACCGATCCGCTTTTGTCGGAAATGCTGGAATACGCGGATAAAAACCGTATTCCCGTTCTTCTTCCCGAATCGAAAGCCTTTCTCGTACAGCTTGTTACGCTGCTTAAGCCCGCAAAAACGCTGGAAATAGGCACTGCGGTGGGTTACAGCTCTCAGCTTATACTCAGGAACGGCGGAGAAAGGCTTTTCACGGTGGAAATCGACGAGGGACTTGCCTCAATTGCAAAAAGTTATTTTTCGCGCGCGGGGCTCAGTGACCGAGTCAACGTTTTCATCGGCGACGCAAGCGAAATTATTCCGCTTATGGAAGGAAGTTTTGACTTCATCTTCATGGATGGACCCAAGACAAGGTATATAGAGTATCTTCCGCATCTGATGCGTATGCTGAAAAAGGGCGGGGCTCTTTTGTGCGACAACGTCCTTTGGAACGGCATGGTCAGCGGCAAAATCGAAACGCAGAAAAACAAAACCACCATCGTGCACGGACTGGATAAATTCATTACGGCAATCTGTTCGGACGACAGGCTTATTACAAGCATTCTGCCCGTAGGCGACGGTATGAGTTTAAGCATAAGAAAAAATCAAGAGGATTGACGGATGATAGAACTGCTTGCCCCCGCAGGTAATTTCGAAAGATTGGAGACGGCGCTTTACTTCGGTGCGGACGCCGTATATCTTTCGTATAAAAAATACGGCTTGCGCGCGTTTGCCGATAACTTCGATCTCGATCAGCTTGCCCGTGCGGTAAAATATGTCCATGACAGGAACAAAAAAATATATGTTACCGTCAATATTTTCGCGCATGACGCGGACTTTTCCGAAATAGCCGATTTTATGCGTTTTCTCGAGGAAGTCAAACCCGACGGCGCTATCGTCAGCGATTTGGGGATTGCGGCGCTCATGAAAAAGTATGCGCCTTCCGTTCCGCTGCATTTAAGCACTCAGGCAAACCTTACCAATAAGTATGCCGCGCGGGAGTATGTGAATTACGGGTTTAAAAGACTTGTCACGGCAAGAGAACTCAGCCTTGACGAAATACGCAAAATACGCGATTTTCTGCCTTCCGACGTGGAGATAGAGGCTTTTGTTCACGGCGCGATGTGCATTTCCTATTCGGGACGTTGTCTGCTTTCCAATTTTCTGACGGGAAGAAACGGCAATCACGGGGAGTGCGCACAAAGCTGCCGCTGGGAATATACTCTTAAGGAAAAGCATCGCGACGACGAGCTTCCCATCGAGGAAGACGAGCGCGGAACCTATATTCTCAACAGCAAGGACATGAACATGATAGAGCACCTCGATAAACTTATAGACGCGGGCGTCACGAGTTTTAAAATCGAGGGAAGAGTAAAAACAAGTTATTACGTTGCGTCGGTTGTCAATTGCTACCGCCGCGCGCTTGACTGGTATTTTGCGCACGGCAAGCCTTATAATCCGCCCGCAGAAATACTTGAAGACATAAAAAAGCCTTCGCACCGAATGTACTGCACGGGTTTTTACCTGAATGATACCGTAAACAACGAATGTTACGATACTTCGAAGCCGCGTCAGGAATACGACTTTGCCGCGCTTGTTCTCGGCAGTTTCGAAGGAGGAGCGGTTATCGAAATGCGCAACCGATTCAGAAAAGGTGACGAACTTGAAGTTTTGTCCCCCGGGCCCGGCCACAATTCCGTGATTAAGGTGGACAAAATGGAGGACGAAGCGTCTGCGCCCGTTTACGATGCCATGCTCGTCAAGCAAAAACTGCGCCTTTTTACGTCTGTTCCTCTGTCAAAGGGCGATATTTTGCGCAAAAAAGCTTCGGTTTAGGCGTTATATGCGTTTTTTTATTGAAAACACCAAGGGAAAATTTACTTCGGATTATAAAAACGGCATTTTACGGTTTGTTTATCGATTATAAATGTACAGTTTGAAAAATCAGAATGTCTTAAAAGACTGCCGTATTCCAATCGGCGGTCTTTTTTAATGTCAAAAAAGGCCAAGCAGTGGTTGTCTTAAGTTAAGGTGGACGTGCAACAGTGATTTTTACGTCACATATAATGATAAAGTCACTCGCAAAAATCACGTTTACGTTATTTCGTAAATCGCGAAAGCTTTTGCGCGGGCGGAGGCTTTTAAGTGATTGTAGAATCTTTTTTGTCCTTTTTAAGCAGAATATTTTGCTTTACCTCTTACGTAAACAACAAGGGGTCTTTTCCCAAACCCTTACCGCCGAAGGAAGAGTACGAATATCTCATGCGCGCGAAAAACGGCGACGCCGAGGCCCGGGAAGTGCTGATTCGTCATAACTTAAGGCTTGTTGCGCACATAGTCAAAAAGTACAGCAGCGCGGGCGAAGCGGACGATCTTATTTCCGTGGGAAGCATAGGGCTTATAAAGGGAATTGAAAGCTTCGAGTACGGTAAGGGTTCGCAGCTTGCGACTTACGTTGCCAAGTGTATCGACAACGAAATTCTCATGTACATACGCTCCAATAAAAAACACCGCAATACTCTTTCGCTTTCGGAGTCGGTAGGTATAGACAAAGACGGTAACGAGATTACTTTGATGGAAATCCTGCCCGCAAAAGACGAAAGTATGTTTTCCAAAATAGAAAACAACCTTGTCCTTCAACGAGTAATGGAAGTGACCAAACAGGTGCTTAACAAGCGTGAATATAAAATTATTTGTATGCGTTACGGATTGGAAGGGGAAAGGGTGCATACTCAGCTGGAGGTGGCCGCCAAACTCAATATTTCGCGTTCTTATGTGTCGAGGATAGAGAAAAAAGCGGTGGAAAAGCTTTCAAAAGAGCTGAAAAAATAATCTGTAAAGCTTTTTTTGAAATTGCTTGCAAATTTTACGCGTAAGTGTTATAATTTCAACGCAAGATAATCGGACGGTTGCGCGGCTTACCGCGAGGAAAGTCCGAACACCATAGGACAGGATGCCGGCTAACTACCGGTGAAGGCGACTTTAAGGAAAGTGCAACAGAAATAAACCGCCTATGCCGTAAGGCAGGCAAGGTTGGAAAGGCAGGGTAAGAGCCTACCGCGGCCGCGGCAACGCGGACGGCAATGTAAACCCCATCCGGTGCAAGATGTGAGGGAAATCGGTTGTCCGCCGTCCCTCCTGTATCGCTTGAACGCTTCGGCAACGACGCGTCTAGACAGATAACCGCCCAAGACAGAATTCGGCTTACAGATTATCTTGCTGTTTTAAAAAATATTCCGCGCCCCGAAACGGGGCGCGGTTTTTTTTATGCCGTAAAAGCATGCGTATACGTTTACGCCAACGGAAAAGAGAGCATAATCATATAAAATATTTTCGGAGTTTTTATGCTGTATCTTTCCTTGATTTTTACCGTTCTGCTTATTTTTGCAGTACTTATCTTAATACTTTTAAGCCCCGCTGCAACCCCCGATTTCAGACTTAAAGCTCCTTGCGGAAACAAAGAGCTTGAGTCGGCAATCGTCGACCTTGCTTTAAAATGCAGGTTTGCAGTTAAAGAGGGGACGGGATTGCCAGTAAAAATCATATCGCGCAAGATTTTGGAAGCATATTCCGTTATCGGGAAAAAAAGAGCGACGGGTTATTCGTCGGAAGAGTTCGAACGTGTATTTTACGATAACTACGCGCAAATTTCGTCGTTGCTTTTTTCAATAAAAAGCAATTGCAGAAAATTTTACGCCTTGCCGCACATCTGGGGACTTCCCAGAGTTTATTTTTTATGCGAACTTATCGTAAAACTAAGCGGCGGATACGTGACGGAAGAAAGTTTTTCAAAATACGTCCGTTTGTTTTCGGAAAGCTGTCCGCTTCTTTATAGCGAAATAACGTGTCTTTACGACGTTTTTTCATATGCGGTTGCGGAATATATTACTATCGTTGCGTCCGCGGCAGTAAAGATAAACGATTTTTGCGGTAAGGGCAAAGCCGACGCAAAAAAGGAAAGAGTAAACGTCGGACTTTTAAAAAGCGCGGCATATCTGAAAGCGCTGTATGAAGAAGGCGGCGACAAACTTAAAATACAATTAAAAAAACTCTGTTACGACAACGGTATCGAGCTTAAAGACCGTATTGACGGACTTTATGCTTCTTTTGACAGATACAACGTTTTTATTTCGTCGGCGGTAAAAACTCTTTTCGAAAGACAAAAATGGATGAAAGAGGAATTTTTGCTTTCGCTTTATTCCGTAAACGATTATTTTGCTTCCGCTCGCGAGTTGCGGTTCTACGAAAACACACTCTCCACGCGCAGACTTTATCTTGAAGCGGTAAGTAAAATTTCGCTTAAAACAGGTAAAAGCGAAACGGCGGTTGCTGCGGAAGCGGCGTCGAGGGCTATTGCTGAAAATTGCGACGTCGGGAAATATCTTTTGAAAAAGGAGCGGGGAAAAACAGCCGATGCGTTGGCGATTTTTTTGGAGGTTTTGATTGCCGCCGTATTGAGCGGTCTGGTTGCGTTTATCGTGCCTTTCCCCAAAATCGCGACTGCGGTGCTGTCAGTTCCGTTGACTTTTGTGTGTTCGCATTTGATTACCTCGTTCTTTTTTTCGGTTGTCGCCTCGCCGCGAACACTGCCTTATAAGGACATAAAATACATTGCCGAAGAAAACGGCGCAAATATAGTTTATAAAGCCGTTATCGCAAGCGAAAAGGACGCAAAAGACGCGGTGTACGAACTGAAATGTCTTGCTTTCTTAAATCCGGAGCGTCATTTTTCCTATACGCTTTACGCGCTTGTTTCACTCGGGGTTAAAAACGAAAAGCACGCCGATTCGCTTGTAAAATTTATCGAAAAGGAATTTGCCGCATTGTCAGGTGACAGATATAATCTTTTTGTGCAAAAGCCTGTTTATTCGGCCGATAAAGCAGACTTTTACAGTAACTCGGATAATGCGGACGCGGAATACAACCTGTTCCGTATGATATCGGAAGGCAGCAGCCGCTTTTGCAAGGTTATGGGTAATACCTACAGGAAAAAATATCTTATTACGGCTGATAAAGACATGGTTTTCAATTGCGGCAAAGAGCTGCTTGAAATCATGGAACATCCTTTAAACGGTAAAAAAAATTTTGTCGCGATGAGTTCGAAGTGTACGCCTCAAAATTCGGAGTCTTCGTTTTTTGCCCGTCTTTTTTCCTTAAAATCCAGACAAGACTTTTATTTCGGCGGCGAGGGGGTGGGGATGAAGAGTGTTTGCGACGGCTCTCAAACGGGAATTTACCGCGTCAAGGAATTTTATAAGACCATGTTCAAGTTTAAGGAACAGGGCGAAAAATCCGAACGTATTTTTCCGCTTGCTCAAACTTTAAACGTGACGTTTTGTAAAGAAAAGGTTTATGCGCCTTTCCCTGCGGATACGGAACAATACATTTTTGAAAAATCATTACGAATCAAATTCTTTTTGCTTTTGTCAGGACAGAGGAAGATAAACAAAAGCGTAAAAACAACTTCCCGTATATCGTTTTTGACTAAGTGGCGCGCCTTTCTGAATGTCATTTATTCCCTTTCGCCTCTGTTTTCTTTATCGCTGATTGTTGTTTCGCTGTTTTCTCCGTATTCGTCTATAGTAGTCGCCGTCGCTTTGCTTCCGTATTTGGCAGAATTTCTTCTTATCGTGCCGTCGTTTTCGTTGTCGGTTAAAAACGCGCTTTTAAGCTGGGCGGCGATTTTCACGGAAATATGTCTTCTGCCTGTTGCGGCTGCGTTCAACGTTGCAACGTTTTTAAGTTTGTTGTTTGGTCTTTCCCGCAGAAAAAAACACAGCATGATATCCGCAAGGAAAACGGGCGCGGAAAGAAACGAGGCAATAGTGCTTGCGCTTATAATATCCGCGCTTGCAATATTTACCGTCAATATTTTTTACGGCAAATATGTTGCTCCTTTTGCCGTAAGCGCGTTGTTTTTGTTCGCCGTTCCGCTTCAGTCCTTTCTGTCCGAGAAAAAACGAACCCGTAAAATTTCGCCCGCGCTAAACGGATATCTGTTGCTTACGGCTGCTAAAACCTGGAATTATTTTGCCGAATCCTGCGTAAAGGAAAATAACTTTTTCCCGCCGGATATGTATTGCGAATTAGGGGATAAGGGATTTTGCAAAACGACTTCGCCCGCCTCCGTAGGCATGGCGATAGTCGCGGCGTTTTCGGCAAAACAGTTAAAAATTATAAATTCCGTCCGCGCCGCCGAATTTATAGCGCCGATAGTAAAGTCGATTTGCCGCCTTGAAAAATATAAGGGGAATTTTTACTCTTCTTACGAACTGAACTCTTTGAGGGTAATTCCCCCGCATTATGTGTCGTCATTGGAAAACGGAATAATTTTCTGCGCGTTGATGCTGGCGCAAAGTTTTGCCGACGATATAACCAAAGCGGCAATAGATGAAATCGTCAAGGACTTCGATTTCAAGGCGTTGTATGATGAAAATTCGGGATTCGTTTATAAGGGAATATACGTTTCGGAAAAGCAAACGGACTCGGTTGCCGATTTTTTCGCAAGCGAAGAACTTTTATACTGTTTGGCGGGGATAGGAAAAGGCGATATTCCGCGTTCTGCGTTTTATGCGTTAAGCAGGGACAGAGTACGCTGTAAGTATAAAACTGTTTATTCTTTGACGGGAGGAGCATCGGAATATTTGCTTGCTCCGTTGTTTTTTAACTATCATAAAGGTACTTTTTGCGATTCGGTCGCCCGCAGTGCGGTGTCGGCTCAGCTTGATTATGCCGTAAAGGAAAAGCTTCCTTACTGGGGACTGTCTCAAAGCCTTTGTCTTGTTTTTGACGAAAAGGACGAATACAGAAGCGGCCGTTTCGGCGTTAAACAAATATCTTACTTGCAAAACGACGGAGATAAGGCAATATCGCCGTATTCGTGTTTGCTTGCGCTTAAGTATGCGCCCCGTGAAACTGAGGCAAATATTGCCGCAATGATTGAAAATAAACTCCTCGGACGGTACGGCTTTTACGATGCCGTGGAAAAGAATGGCGTGGTGCGTGCCTTTACGGCTTATCATCAGGGACTGTCTTTGGGCGCTATTTGTAATTTTATGTGCGAAGATTCGATTTTGGAGGCGATGAGTTCGACTGCCAATATTCGTGCGGCGGAGGTTTTACTGTATTCGCACGAAAAAATCGGAAAATCATACGCGAAATTTAAATCTTTTAATAACGGGATTTCCGCGTCCGCGCCTGTTAAAGCGGAAGGCTTTTTTGAATATCCTTTGCTTGGATTGTACGGCACAAACAATTATAAATTTGTCGTCGATGAAAACGGGAGAGGTTTTTCCGTTTCGGGAAGCTATTATCTTACCAAAAAAAGACGGGATGACGGATTTAATATATACGCTTCGGCAGGCGGAGAAACATTTGACCTGACAGAAAAATCAAACGCTTGTTTTTATTCCGATTATGCGGAATTCAATTCGTCTTTTCCCTTGTTTAAATCGCGTGTTTGCGCGCGGGCTCTTGTGAGCGTAGCCGGCGAAATGAGAAAGGTTACGATTAAGAATTTAAGCGACAAAACGGTTAAAGCGCTTATAGGAGCTTATGTGCCTGTTAAACTTGATAAGAAATATTTCGTTTCGGAAGACGAGGGGGCGGCGGATATTTCAGTGAAAACGGAAATAAAAGACGGTTTTGCTTTTGCGTTCCGCGACAATGATTCTCCATGCATTGCGCATTATGCTTGCGGCGGCGAAGACGTAAGATATTACACTTCCGAAAAGGAATTCTGCGATATTTTCAAACCGTGTTCAAAAACGGGGCTTATGGACCCCGCTCTAGGCTCGACAGCGGAAATCACTCTTTCTTCGGGAGAGGAGAAAAGCGTAAGCTTTGCTGTTTTTGCTTCTTCGCGTCACAGCGTTGCAAAAAGACAATTTGACATCGTTTCTTCAAACGGATTTTTTGCGCGGGAGGAAACTTTTTCCGGCGGCAAAAAAGCTGTGGACAAGGTAACCGCTTCAATGGCGTCAAGACTGATTTACGGTTCCGTGGGGATTTATAAGGACGCTGCCTTAAAAAACTTTGTAAACACCGATTTTCCTACCGTGGTCGTAAATGTGGAAAACGATCGCGCAATCAGTCGCGCCGAACGGGAATTGAATCGCTGTGCGACTCTTTATTCTTACGGGATAAAATTTAACGTAGTGGTGTGTTATCGCTCAAGTAAGGAATTCGAATTCGATTTTTCTTCCGAATTGAATTCTGCCGTGTCAAGAAGCGAAATTAAGCGAGTCTTACCTCTTGATTGTGTGTTCAGGTTGTTTAACGTACTGAAAGAAACGGATATTGCCGAAAAACTGCAAGCTGCCGACTGTTGCAGCGATGTTGTGAATCCTGTTTTGAAAAACAGTCTTATTGTAAATAAACGGCAACTTCCCAATGCGGAAATGGCGCCGCCCAAGCTTATTTTAAAAACCGCTAAGGGCGGATTTACGGAAGACGGAAGTTATTTTATAGACGTAAGCGAATGCCCTTGCGAAAAGCCGTGGCGTAATTTCGTGGGTAATGACGGATTCGGTACGGTTATGACGGATTCGGGCGGAGGTTATACTTTCTCCATGGACGCGAAAACGCACAAAATCACTTCGGACAGTTTAAGTTTTTCGCCCGATTGCCCGTCTGAAAGCGTTTTTCTGGGGGAAGGCGGCACGATTTGGAGCGTTACGCGCGCGCCGATAAAGAAAAACTGTAATTATTTTGTATTACATTCCTTCGGTTATACCAAATACTCGTGTAATTTTAACGGTCTCAAGTCTTGCCTTACCGAATTTATCGGGCAAACGGGAGTAAAATATTACTCGGTTGAAATCCGCAACGAAGCCGATTACGAAAGAAAAATTAACGCGGCGCTTGTGCTTGACGTCGCTTTAGGTAGCGGTGAAAATACGTCATGTTCGCTTATCGGATTTCGGGAAGACAATAAGGTGACGATGAAAAATACTTCTGACGGAACGTATTGTACCGTGGAATGTTCTCAAAAACTTAAAAGCTTTTCGTTTTCCCGTAAATCCATGATGAACAAACGTCTCGAATACGTCAGGATAAATGAACTCGAGGAGATGAAAGGCAGTTCCGTCGTTTATTCCGTATCAGTGCCGATAAAGGCAAAATCAACGCAAAAAATTGTTTTTTGTCTTTCGGCAGGGGCGGAAGCGCACCCCGAACTTGCGGACGAAATCTTTGAAAGCGTAAAGAAAAAATATTCGTCGGTTTCGCCCGTATCACTGCAAAGCGGCGACAAAAGTCTTGACATGCTTTATAAATGGTTGCCTTATCAGGTTTATTGCTCCCGATTTTTTCGCAGATACGGTTATGACGCGTACGGTGCGACGGACGCGTTTCGCGATAAACTTGAAACGGCTCTTGGTCTGATGTATTTCGATTGCGCTTCTGCACGAAAACTGATTTTGGAATGCGTGGGTTATCAGTTCGAAAAGGGCGACGTTTTAAATTTCCTCGACAATACGGGCGCGGGACTAAGGACCAGGCGTTACGATGACAGATTGTTTTTGCCCATAGCCGTTGCCGATTATATCGCTTTCAGCGGCGACTGCGAAATATTAAGCGAGCGTGTTGCATATTTGGCGGATATGCCTTTGCCGGATTTTAAAGCGACGGTTTACGGTAAGACCGCTGTGACTGCTTCCACGGGAAGCGTTCTGGAACACTGTAAAAAGGCACTGTTTTCAACGGAAACCGATTATTTAAACAGAGTATTATTTAAAGGCGGCGACGAAGATTTATCCCTAAGAACCGAAGGCAAGGAAGGCGTATCCGTTTACGGAACAATGCTTTATTATCATGCAATAAAGAAATTTCTTCCTTACGTTACTTTTCCCGCCGAAAAAGAAAAACTAAACGTATTGCTCATAGAGCTGTCCGCCGCAGCAGAAAATCAGTGGGACGGGGAGTGGTATCGCCGTGCCGAATTCAAGGGCGGAGTATGTCTCGGTGGAAATTCCTGCAGCGAATATAAAATAGACCTTAAAACGCAGGCAATTGCCGTTCTTTCCGGAGCGGTATCTCAGGAAAGGGCGGATTTTGCATTGAGAAGCGCGGAAAGAATTCTTGTAAACGGAAAAAACAATATGCCTGTATCGTTTGTGCCGCCGCTAAATAAATACGGTTCCGTGTTCGAAGCGGGAAAATATCCGTCCGGCGTAAGAGACAACGGCGCGCAAAATGCTTATGCCTCCGTAATGTTTACAAAAGCGCTTTATAAAACGGGCAGACATAATCGCGCATACGAATTTCTGAACGCATTAAACCCGATAAATCTTTCTCTTACGCGGTCCGATATGGAAACTTATAAATCCGAGCCTTTTTCATTTGCCCGTAACGTTACGATTGGGGGCGAAGGTGATTTATCCTGGTATGCTTCTTATGCCGGATGTATGTACAGGTGTATTACCGAATATATGCTGGGAATGACCTTCAAAGGCGATACTTTAACCTTTCGGCCGCGCCTGTCGGATAAAACGGACGGGCTTAACGTGCGCGTAAGAATAGGAAAGTGTGATATCGATATCTATGTGGATAATTCGGTTAAAGAAGGCGAATGGCGCTTTTCTGTGGGCGGAGTTACCTATAATACCGATACAATAAGGCTTTTTCCCAGTCTTAACGGGAAAAATATAACGATTTCGCGGCAAAAATAAAGTACTATGTCAGACATAATGCAATATAAAAGTAAGATTTAAGCTACTATTTCTTAAAATTTCAAATAACAATTTAAATATTGCGTTAAAATAAAGCAATAAACGACTTGCAAATAAAGGGGATTTGCGGTATACTTTTCGCATGGATTTATTCGATCTGACAAACAACAAAAAATCCAACGCACCGCTTGCAGACCGCATGCGCCCGAAGAAACTTGCGGATTTCATCGGACAGCAGCACCTGATTTTCGACAACTCTTTGCTGGTAAGGGCGATTAAAGCGGACAAGATGGGAAGCTGTATTTTTTTCGGTCCGCCGGGTACAGGCAAGACGACGCTTGCTTCCATAATCGCGGAATCCACATCCGGCGCGTTTGAAAAACTTAACGCCGTTTCAAGCGGGGTGGCCGACGCAAAAAGAGTTATAGACCAGGCAAAGGAACGGCTTAAACTTTACGGCAAAAAAACTTATCTTCTTCTTGACGAGTGCCATCGTTGGAATAAGGCGCAGTCCGATTGCGTTTTGTCTGCAATAGAGGACGGCAGTATAGTTTTTATAGGTTCCACCACGGAAAATCCCTATATATCGATGACGCGCGCCATAGTTTCGCGCTGCCGTGTTTTCGAGCTTAAAAGCCTTTCGGACGCGGACGTAAAGAAGGGACTTTTGCGCGCGGTTTCCGATAAGGAAAACGGCTACGGCAATATGCTGCTTACCGTTACCGATGACGCGCTGGACCATTTTGTATGGGGCGCTTCGGGAGATTTAAGAAACGCGTTGAACGGTCTGGAACTTGCCGTGCTTACCACTGCGCCCGACGCGGACGGACGCATTACGGTAGATAAAACGGCGGCGGAGCAGTCCATTCAGCAAAAAACCATTTCCGTGGACGAAAGTACTTATTACGATATGCTCAGCGCTTTTTGTAAATCCTTAAGAGGGTCGGATCCCGACGCCGCGCTTTACTGGGCTTTCAGACTTATTGCCTCGGGACTTGATCCGCTTATAATTTTCCGCCGCATGATTGCCCATTCAAGCGAGGACGTGGGGCTTGCGGACAGTAACGCTCTTATGTTTTCGGTAAGCGCAATGACCGCATACGAAAAAGTAGGTCCGCCCGAAGGCTTTCTGGCGCTTACTCATGCCATTATTTATATCTGTACGGCGCCCAAGTCGAATTCCGTAGTCATGGCCAGGGACGCAGTAATGAAAACCGTTTCCGAAAACGGGGCAAGTTATGTTCCGTTGCACCTTAGAAACACCGATTATTCAACTCTTGACAAAAGCGAAAAGCCTTATATTTATCCTCACGATTTCGGCGGATACGCCAAACAACAGTATTTGCCCGACGAGCTTAAAGACGCCGTTTTTTACCGACCGACCGAAAACGGAGAAGAAAAGCGCGTCAAGGAGTTTATGCGCTACATCAAAGAGCAGGCCGAAAAGCACGGTAAATAGAAAAAGCTTCGAAATAAGTATAGTTTTGAAACAAAAATGTATAGTTTTGAGTTGTGGGGGGGGGTACTTATTATATAATATTATGGACTGATTATATTGCTTAAATTACAGCACCCGAAAAGCATACTTAAATTACTTAAAAATTTGTGAAGGCATTTATTTAGGACTTGTTAAAAACATAACCGTTAAAAATAATTAAGCATATTAAGGTAAAACGGAAAATCGGACAAAAAAAGAAGAGAGCAAAACACGATTAAAAGCGATTAAATAAAAGGAGAAACAAAATGTTAAAGTTAACGCATCTTTCAAAAGCATACAACAAAAGTGCCGTAAAAGCGGTAGACGACCTTTCGCTGGAGCTTAAACCGGGAGAAATTTTCGGGTTTTTGGGCCCGAACGGCGCCGGCAAGACTACGACGATAAAGATGATAACCGGTATACTTTCCTATGAGGAAGGCGAAATCGAGGTTTGCGGAATCGATCTTAAGCGCGATTCCATTGCCGCCAAAAAAAATATCGGCTACGTTTCGGACAACGACGTTATTTACGACAAGCTGACAGGAAAAGAATACATTGATTTTCTTGCCGATATTTACGGAGTGGACGTTGAAACCCGTAAAGCCCGCGCCGAAAAAATGCTGAAAATTTTTAATCTTACCGACGCGTTCAACAGTCCTATCAAAACGTATTCTCACGGCATGAAGCAAAAAATAAGCATTATCGGCGCGCTTATTCACAACCCTAAGCTCTGGGTTCTTGACGAGCCTATGATGGGATTGGACCCTCAGTCGGCATACGAGCTTAAGGAACTTATGAAACAGCATTGCAAAGAGGGGAATACGGTATTTTTCTCCACTCACGTGCTGGAAGTGGCCGAAAAGCTTTGCGACCGCGTTGCGATAATAGTAAAAGGTAAAATAGTGCTTTCCGGTTCTATGGAAGAGATTAAGGAACGCGCGAAAGACGAGTCGCTTGAGGAGATATTCCTTTCTGTTGCGGGAGGCGAAAAATTCGAAATAGCCGATTCCGCGGCGGAACAATCCGATAAGGCACAGTCCTGAATATAGGAGTAGGCGTTTATGAAAAATTATTTTACCATATTCAAGTTGCTGTTTAAATATATGTTTAAGCGCAGCGGCGAAAAAAGCAGTAAATGGATTTGGCTTGCTTACGCCTTTATAGGGCTTGCTTTCGGCTGTTTGATATTTTTCATGTGCACGGGCGTAAGGTCGGTTGCCACGGTTGTGGCGTCGATGGGACTTTTGCCCGAATTCCTTACGGTTTTATTGGGAATTGCCTGTATTGCCGTACTGTTTTTCGGAATAATCCCCATGCTTAATTATCTGTACTTTTCGCGCGATACGGAATTCATGATGACTTTACCCGTCAAACCTTCCACGGTTTTTATGGCTAAGCTGTCGGTGGTGTATCTTACCGAAATCGTCGTAAGTACGCTTTTGCTTATTCCCGTTATGATAACTGTGGGGGTAACGCTTGGTTTAAGTCCCGTTTTCTATATAGTTTCCGTTATTGCGGTTGTTACGGTTCCGTCTTTGCCGCTTGTGCTTATAGCCATCGTTGCAATACCCCTTATGTACATCGTAAGCTTTTTCAAAAACAAGGGAGCGCTTACTTCGATTGTGCTTATCGTGCTTTTCGGATTGATATTTGCCGCTTACTATTATTTCGTCATGAAAATGTCCTTTTCAACCGAAGGGGAGGATTTTGACCCGCAGGAACTGGTAGAACGTTTCTCCGCGGTGTTCATGACGTTTGCCAAAATACTGTTTCCGCTGGCGGCGATTGCCCGTATTTCCACGCTTTCAACGCATACCGCGTTCGGTGAATTTACCGTTCCCGCCGCAGTTGCGATAAATGCGGCAGTATTCGTGGCGTCGGTTATAGTGCTGCTTATTTTGGCGGTATTGGTTTCTTCCGCAGTTTATAAACGCGGTGCGCGCAGTATGCTTGAGGGCGGCGGTAATAAAACGGACGTAAAGATAGAGTTTTCTTCATCGGGTTCCGCGTTTTCCGCGCTGTTCAAAAAAGAGTGGCGTGAGCTTTTCCGAACTCCTGCATTTGCATTCCAGTGTCTGTCGGGCGTCGTGCTTTGCCCCATAATACTGTTTTTTATGTCAAGCATGACTACAACCGGCATAACGGTGGAGTCGGGCGGCGAGGCAATGCCTGCCGAGACCATGGCGCTCGTAAAAAACATAGTTAATTTTATAATGATATGCTTTATAGGAATGTTCGGCGTCAGTATGAATACGGGCGCGGCAACAACCATAACACGCGAAGGGGCTAATTTCTGGATGCTTAAGACCATGCCCGTGCCTTACAAGGTACAGATTCGCGCTAAACTTACGCTTTATCTGATAGTTTCGTCTCTTACGGTACTTCTTTCGCTTATAGTGGTTTCAATAAGTTCTTTTAACCTTACAAATCTTATTTGCGGTTTGGTGTTTCTGATGCTGTACAATTACGGTTTTAACTGTTTCTGCGTTTATATGGACCTGTATCGTCCCAAACTTAATTGGACCACGCCTAACGAAGCGGTTAAAAACAACCGTAACGCCGTAATACCCATGTTTATAAATATGGCGGTCAGCATTCTTCTTGTCGCCGTGCCCGTGTTGTGCCTGATTTTTATTCCCTCATTGCTTGTCGCCATGATTGTTTCATGGGCGGTTTTGATAATTTTCGGCGTGGCGGTAGCGATAGTTTTTCATAATCTTTTATATGCAAACGCCGAATATATGTTTGAAAAGTTGAGCGTGTGATTATTTGAAAAGGGAGAAAATGCTCCGAAAAGCAAAATACTCGATTTTGTCGAAAAAGAGAAAATAATCGCGATAATAAGGACTGACGATTATTCCGTCGCTGAAAATTGTACTTCTTCGCTTATAGAAGGCGGCGTAAGATGTATCGAACTTGCGTTTACCTGCCGTTTCGCCCACAGCACGGTTGAGAAATTGGCACAAAAATTCGGAAGTGACGCGCTGATAGGCGCAGGAACGATTCTTGACTCCGAAACTGCCAGAATCGCTTTCTTTCAGGCGCGGAATTTTTTGTGACGCCGTCTGTTAACGAAGAGGTCATAAAGCTTGGCAACAGATACGGCGTGCCTGCGTTTCCGGGGGTGTCTTCCGCTACGGAGGCCGTGAAAGCAATGACATACGGTGCCGAGGCCGTAAAGCTTTTCCCCGCAAGTTCTTTTTCGCCATGCGTCATCGGGGATTTGAAAGCCCCGTTGCCTTCTCTTGAAATTGTGCCGACGGGCGGAGTGGACCTTGCAAATTTCCGCGACTGGCTTAAAGCGGGCGCTTTTGCGTGCGGGGTAGGCGGTTCTCTTGTGCGCGGAGCAAAATCGGGAGATTTTCTTTCCGTCAAAAAACAAGCCGCTCAATTCCGTTTGATTGTCGATGAATTTGCCAAATAATTTTTGGTTTTTACTCGATTGTTTTTCGTTTTTAAAACCTTAGACCGTTTACATAATTTTTGTGGTTAAAATTCATTTGTTTGCGCAATTTTATTTAAATGGGAATTTTTAACTGCAATTAAGTTCATTGTAAACAAAATTATTTTTTGCTTCAACGCAAAATTGCATTACAGTTTTAAATCACAAAGTCCGAAAGCCATAAAAATCTTTCGGACTTTGTTTTAAAGCTTTTTTGCAGATTGATAAAAGTCAAGACGGCAAATTCAGTTTTGTCTGAGTAGAATGAAACCTGTTTATAAAAGAAAAATTTTTTATTCTTCCTTATCGCTTAAAACGGGGATAAAGTTTTCAAAAATTATGTTATCGCAGTAAGGAAGGAATTTTTCCATATCGGCATTAGAGCGCGCAGTCCACGCAAGCACGGGTAATTTTGTTTTTGTCACGTACTTGTTGGGCAGGTCTTTGCCCGCGTAAGAAATAAAGTCGGGCGAGGATATTTTATTTAATTTAAGTCTTTTCAATACCGCTTTTTTTATAAGGCTAAGGTCGGCTTTTTCAAAAAAGCAGGAAAGCTGTCCGCGCTGTATTTGCGGCGCGTTTTTTTTGAAGAATTCAAGCGAATACGGGTTAAAAGCCTGAACGGCAAATTCACCTTTATAAGAATTAAGAAGGTCTAGAGTATTACGCTCCAAAGTGCCGACTTTGCTTTCGTTTTTTATTTCGATGAGAAGAGGAGTCCTTCCGTTAACAAACTCAAGCACTTCTGCAAAAGTGGGTATTTTCTGATCGGAATTTTTAAGCTTGATTTCCTTTAAATCTTCGTGCGTAAGGTTACAAACGTAGCCGTCGCGATCGGTCATTCTGGTAAGTCTTTCGTCGTGAAAAACGACCACGGTTCCGTCGTCTATGGGTCTGACGTCTATTTCAATGGGAAAACCTTCATCGATAGCTTTTTCGTAAGCAAGCAAGGAATTTTCGGGTACGTCCGTACCGTGAAGTCCTCTGTGCGCTATGGGGCGCGAAAAAAGCCAAGATTTTTTAATATCCATACAAAACCTCTTGTTTAAGAGAAAGCGCGCTTTAAAATTCTATGCGCAACTGTCTTTGTAAAAAAAATTGCGGCACAACTGTTGACATTTTACGATTTTGAATAAAAATTTATTGCCATTTACCTGTTAAAAAGGGTGCCATATAGTTACCCGTTAATTATAGCATTTTGTTTTTCTTTTTGCAACAGTTTTTATATAAAATACGCATTGCGCAATGTTTTTATGAATGTTTGGAATTTTAACGAAAGGTATTAACGCAAAAAAAACGTAAAAAACGGATAAAGATAAAACGAGCAATTATTTCCGTATAAATAAAATATATGCAAAAACCTAAAAGCATTTGCGTTTTTACGCGCTTTATCGTATAATATTTTCATGAGCAATCGGTCAAACATCAGAAATTTTTGCATAATAGCGCATATCGATCACGGTAAATCCACTTTGGCGGACAGGCTTATAGAAGAAACGGGAACGCTTGCAAAACGCGAGCTATCCGACCAGCTTCTCGACGCCATGGAAATCGAGCGCGAGCGCGGTATAACCATAAAACTTGCGCCCGTCAGAATGAATTTCGAGTATAAAGGCGAAAACTACGTCCTGAATCTTATCGATACCCCGGGACACGTGGACTTTACCAACGAAGTTTCGCGTTCTCTCGCCGCGTGTGAAGGCGCGCTGCTTGTCGTGGACGCCTCTCAAGGGGTGGAGGCGCAAACCCTTGCCAACGTATACCTTGCCGTGGACAATGACCTTGAGATTTTACCCGTTATAAACAAAATCGACCTTCCTTCCGCGCGTCCCGACGAAGTAATCTCGGAAATAGAGGACGTAATAGGAATAGACGGACATTCCGCGCCTAAGGTCAGCGCAAAAGAGGGAATCGGAATACATGAAGTTCTGGAAAAGGTCGTGGATTGTTTTCCCGCGCCTGAGGGGGACGAAGACAAGCCGCTGAAAGCGCTTATTTTCGATTCTTTTTACGATAATTATAAGGGCGCGGTTTGTCTTATAAGAGTTTTCGACGGAAAAATTAAAGCAGGTACGCGCATAAAACTGATGAATACGGGTAAGGAGTTCGATACCGTAGAGGTTGGATATTTCAATCCCAAAATGTGCGAGGCGCCTCAGCTTTCCGCAGGAGAAGTGGGTTACGTTTGCGCAAGCATAAAAAACGTTGCCGATACCGCCCCGGGCGATACTATTACGGAGGCCGCGCGTCCCGCGGACAAGCCTTGTCCCGGTTATAAACCCGTTCAGCCGGTTGTTTATTGCGGAATTTATCCCGTTGACGGCTCTAAGTACAACGACCTTAAAGACGCTTTGGAAAAACTTAAGCTTAACGACGCCGCTTTGTTTTACGAACCTGAAGTTTCCGCGGCGCTGGGATTCGGTTTCCGTTGCGGATTTTTAGGCCTTCTTCACATGGAAATAATAGAAGAGCGGTTAGAGCGCGAATTCAATCTGGACCTTATTACAACCGCGCCCGGAGTTAATTATAAAGTCATAAAGACTAACGGGGAAACGGTTACCGTAACCAATCCCAGCAATCTGCCGAATCTATCCGAAGTTGACCATATCGAGGAACCCATAGTTACGGCTTTCATTTATACGCCTCCCGAATATATCGGTCCCATAATGGAATTGTGTCAGGAAAAGCGCGGCGAATATCTGGATATGGTTTATCTCGACAAAACCCGCGTCAAAATGCACTACGAAATACCGCTTAACGAGATAGTTTATGACTTTTTCGACGGATTAAAGTCAAGGACCCGCGGGTATGCGAGCCTTGATTATGAAATAAAAGGTTACAAGCCCAGCGACCTTGTAAAACTTGATATAATGCTTAACAATGAACTGTGCGACGCTTTAAGCATAATCGTTCACCGTGACAAAGCTTATGCTCGCGGCAGGTCGATTGCCGAAAAACTTAAGGAAGTTATACCGCGGCAGATGTTTGAAATTCCCATTCAGGCGGCGGTAGGCTCCAAAATCATCGCGAGGGAAACGGTTAAAGCGTTAAGAAAAGACGTGCTTGCCAAGTGCTACGGCGGCGACATCAGCAGAAAGAAAAAGCTGCTTGAAAAGCAAAAGGAAGGCAAAAAACGCATGCGTCAGGTGGGGTCGGTGGAGGTCCCCAGCGAGGCGTTTATGTCGGTGCTTAAACTTGATAAATAATGTTACAAACAAAGCGGGAGTGTACGTGCATTTTCCGTTTTGCAAACACAGATGCGCGTATTGTTCATTTGTTTCGTCAACGGATTTTTCCCTCCAAGAGGAGTATTATTACCGTCTTAAAGCGGAAATTTCCTCCCGTGTGCCTTATGGTGAATCTGATACACTGTATTTCGGCGGCGGTACGCCTTCAGCCGTGAAACACGGGCTTTTAAGCGAAGTTTACCGTGAAATCGAAAAGTATTTCGGCTCCCATTACGCGGAGTTCACTGTGGAGGCTAATCCCGACTCGGTCAGCGCAGAATTTCTTTCCGAGTGCCGCGATATGGGCGTCAACCGTATCAGCATGGGGCTTCAGTCGGCGGACGACTCGGTGCTTAAAAAGATAGGCAGAATTCACGACGTCGCAAAATTTTTAGCTGCGGCCCGAACGATAAAAGCTTACGGATTTGAAAACGTTTCCAGCGATTTGATTTTGGGACTCCCGGGACAAACGCTTTCCGACGTGGACAACGCCGTCAGGCTTTTTGACAAAACGGGCATGACTCATGTTTCCGTATATTCGCTTAGCGTTGAAAGCGGTACGCCATTGTACGAATCTGGCTATAAACCCGACGATGACCGTCAGGCGGATATGTACGGGCGCGCCGTAGAAATATTAAAACAATACGGCTACTTAAGATATGAAGTCAGCAATTTCGCGCGTGACGGTAAAATAGCTTTGCATAATTATAAATATTGGACAGGAGCGGATTATTACGGCTTCGGGGCGGCGGCGCATTCTCTTGAGAAAAACGTAAGGAGAGAAAATACCGATTCTCTTTACGATTACCTTGCGGGTAAAACTTTGAAAGCCGAATATAAGCTTACGCCCACGGACGTGCGTACCGAATACATTATGTTAAGGTTACGTACCGAGAAAGGTATAAACCTTTTAGATTACGGTCTTCGTTTCGGCGTTCCGCTTTTAGCGGAGAAAGAAAAGGAAATTAAAAAACTTCTTTCCGCGAAAGTAATTGAAATAAACGGTAATATTCTTAAGGCGACGGATAAAGGATTTTATCTTCTCAATTCCGTCATAACGGAGCTTTTATGAACAATAAACAATCGGAATTATCTAATAAAACAGACAAAACACAGCGTCTTGAAACGGAAAAAGATAAATTAAAGCGCATAAAGGCAAAGCGTGAAACAGACGCTTTCAAGCGCAAATATTTTGAGTATTACGACGACGTCAAAATAAGTTACAGAGAAGACTGGTGAAAAATATATAAAAATTTTCAAGGTAAGTCTTAAGTTCGTTTTCGGTTTTTACAAGAATAATGCTTACTAAAATATTTTGAAAATTTAAAGCATGACTCTTTTAATCGTCATCAGTCTAATAAATTAGAAGAAACTGAAATTTTTGTTTTTGTAAATTTAACGGTATCGTAACCCGCGTGCTAATGAATTTTCAAGAAATTTTGTTTCCGATAAAAAAATAAATTAAACTGCTTTTTCTAAACAACGCTTTTTGGGGCAAGCGTTGTTTTTTTTGTAATCTAAAAAAACCTGTTTACAATACCTTTTCATTGAAACAAAAAGATAAATAAAAAGAAGTAAAATTTTTTCATAAAACCCTTGACAACGCATATAATAAGATGTATAATGATTTAGCAATCAATAGATATGAGTGCTAATTGTTAAAGCGGTTGACTGCTAAAGACTTTCCGAAGGGAGGTGCGCATGGCGATATCGGGCAGAAAAGAAAAGATAATACAGGCGGTCGTTGACAGTTACATCGTCAGCTGCGAGCCGATTTCGAGTGCCGAGATAAAGGAAAATTATCTGCCGGAACTCAGTTCCGCCACCATCCGTAACGAGCTTGCCGCTTTGGAAGAGATGGGGTATCTGGCGCAGCCGCACACTTCGTCCGGCAGGGTACCTACGGCGGAGGCATACAGACTTTACGTCGATAAACTCATGCCCAAACGCAAGCTGAGTAAAAACGAACTTAAGGTAATCAACAGATATTTCGACCACAAAATTACCGAAATAGACGCAATACTCAAAAATACCGCAAAAGTTATATCCGAGATAACAAATCTTACGTCCGTTGCCGTAATACCCAATCTTACGGGCGCGGTTGTGGAAAGCATCAAGATAGTAAAACTCAACGATAAAAGCGCACTTGTGATAATAGTTACCAACCTCGGCGTGCTTAAAGACGCCACAGTGGACATTGCTTCATCGTTGGGCGACGAATATTTCGTAACCGCAAGCAATTTTATTTCGGCGGCGTTTCACGGTAAAACCATTGGCGAGATTCTGGAGCCGGATAAGCTTATCGAGGAAATCAAAAAAGATTACGAACAGCTTTTCAAAGCCATAATAACAATAATAAAGGATTACGTCGAAAACGGCGGAGTGGGCGATATCGTGCTTGAAGGCAGTGCAAAGATACTCGGGCAGCCAGAATATGCCAACGTCGAAAAGGCGCGCGCCATGCTGGAAATGCTGGAAACCAAGGAGCAGCTTGCCCCCATACTTAAATCTCCCGACAACGTAAGTCTTAACATAAAAATAGGCAAGGACAACGAAATGGGAGAGGGTATGCCCGAATGCGCCATAGTAACCGCGAACTATCAGGTAAACGGCGTTTCCATAGGCAATGCGGGCGTAATAGGACCCATAAGAATGGATTATTCAAAAGTGGTATCCGTGCTGGATTATATAGGAAAAACTCTTAACGTACTTCCGGAGGCAGATAATGACGAAAAACACAAACAATAACGAAGAAAAAGATAAAAACATAAAGGCGACCGACGGCGCTGCCGAAGCCGAAATTCCGACCGATGAAGAAGCGGTTGTAAGCGATAACGCCGATAACGCCCAAAATGCGGAAGAAGTTACGGTTGACGAGCTTATCGGTAAGCTTGCCGAGCTTCAGAAGAAGGCGGAAACGGAGCGTGCAAGAGCCGACGAAATGACTAACCACGCGAAAAGGGTTCAGGCCGAGTTTGACAATTATCGTCGCCGCACGCTTGACAACGCTAAAAAAGTTCGCGATGACGCAACGGGCGACGTGCTCATAAAAATAGTACCCGTGCTTGACGTCATAGAACAGGCGCTTAAGATGATCGACGACGAAAAAGTCGCAAAAGGCGTAAAGATGATAGAGGACGAAATCACCAAACTTCTTGCTTCTTACAACGTAACGGAGATTGAGGCGGAAGGCAAGGACTTTGACCCTAAGTATCATGAAGCTATTATGCAGGCTCCCGCCGAAAAAGAAGAGCTTTGCGATACGGTGAAAGAAGTGTTTCAGAAAGGTTACAAGATGGGCGACCGCGTTATACGCCCCGCCCGTGTAATAGTCAATAAATAAAAATACAATTTTCAGGAGGATATATTATCTGTCTCTTATACACATCTCCGAGCCCACGAGACATGC
>UQSP01000020.1 GCA_900543755.1 uncultured Eubacteriales bacterium | reverse complement strand
ATTGCCTCAGTAATATCTTTGACTTCCGAGCCTACCTTCTCATAATAGCGATTATGTTCTATAATTCAAAACACCTATACACACAAGAAGTTTGTTTTTATTTTCCATTTATGATATAATTAAAGTTATCAGGGAGAAATTATGATATATGCGTAAAAAATCTAAATACGGATACATAGAGTTTATAGATAAGCGGAAGTTGAAACACGACGGGTGGGATGACGAAATAGAGCCGGAAATTCGTAAGCCTACGCCGTTGGAACGGGAAGAAATTATTCTGAACTATGTCCGCGTCAACAGCGGAAAATCCGTCAAGGTCAGTTTCTTCGCCGAGCAACTCGCGGTATCCGAACGCACGATACAAACAGCTTTGAAAAATCTCGAAAACAAAGGCTTGATCAAACGAACCCCTCCTCCGCCCGGCAAAAGAAAACATCAAGGATATATTCTGTCATTTACAGGAAAACGGAAAACTCTGTATCCGACCGATCTCACGTTGAAAAAACTCTACGATCCGGATAATCCCTGCGGCGTCCGCGATTGGCATTGGGAGGATTACAAGTTTATTCCAGGAGTCTATACCGAAGACTTTACAAAAGAGATGGCAAGATATCAGTTTCAGGATTTACAGGAACACAAAAATCGAACGAAACATTATCTAAAACAGAAAGAAAAACCGAAAAAGTAGAAATCAATCGACTGATTGTTTTCTGCTTTTTTTGTATATTCGGGGGTTATTGAACCATTTTTTGTGAAAATTAAGAAAAATTTTTTGCCTGTTTAGACCTGTTTTTGCCGTCCTAAAACTGATTTTGGGATATTTTTTGAAATTTAAGCCGCACATTCACGTTTTTCTATGGGTGAAAATTAGTATATAAGATGAGGGGATAAATGCCCCTTACTTTTATACGGAGGTGATGCCTATTGATTGTAACGGGAAATTTTGTCTGATTGCGGCATAGTTACAAATAAATATTTATAACTTTGCGGCAGCCTATCACGGGCTGTCTTTTTTCGTTGCTAAAAGGAGGGAAATTGAAACAAAAAAACTTTTACTATTCGACGTTGTACATCTATGATAAGGTACTCGCCGACGCGCTTACCGAAGACTTTGTAAAGAGCGGCGAGCGGAGCAAATCCAAGTATCTTGCCGATCTGATTGCGGCGGGACTTGCAGCAAAACAGAGAGCATCCCCTACTTCCGTCGCAAACACGGAAGAATTTTCGGACAGGCTGTCTGCGCTCGAACGGCAAATTTCCGCCCTGCAATCCTCTGCCGCACTTGACCAGACGGAACAAGCGACATATCGAATGTTGCTATGTAACGTCTACTATCTGCTTGACAGTCTCGTATACGGCGAGGCATTTAACGGCGAGTGTCTGGAAGCAGGTTTGTACGACGTACCGCCGCCGCGCCTGTTTGAGCAGTTGAAACGGTTGAAGGAGGCTTACCGACGTGCCGCCTGACGTTATCGCACGGGTTCGCTACTATGATGTAAGCGCACCAAAAAGAGATTTTTACAGTAGCGCGCAGAAGGACGATTATCTCGGCTATATTGACAAGGGTGTGCAATCCACGAAAGCAATCGACTATCTCGACTACACGGATGACGGAGAAAAGAGTTCGGGCGCGTTCAATGCGGAAGGATTGTTGACTAAATCCCAAAAGAAAGAGTTGCGCGAAAAATTGCGTAGAACGCAGAGTTGCATTTGGGATATGGTCGTGAGTTTTGAAGAAAGCTACGGCAAATCCAACCTGACGGACGCTACGGCGGCTAGGGCTCTTTTACTGAAAACCCTGCCGAAACTGTTCCGCGCGACAGGACTGAATCCCGATAATATAACGTGGTTTGCGGGACTGCACACGAATACGGACAACCGCCACATTCATGTCTGTTTTTTTGAGAAGGGGCCGCAGCGTTTTCATCGCAAAACTGGAACGCTCCGCTATCGACACGGTAAGATACGGCCGGAAGCATTGGATACGTTCAAAGCCGAAATCGTCAAGCATTTTATGCAACCCGCCGAGGGCGTCAGGCGCGTGCGCAAGTTGTTGACGGACAGGGCGCAAGCCGTCGTTTCACAACCCTACACAGCGTATTCTTTTACGCTTAAAAAGCTTGTAAAATCTCTTTACGGGAAAATCCCCTACGAAGGCAAAATCGGCTACGAAAGCGAAAATATGCGCCATTGCCGCGAGAGCGTGGATGCAATTACAAACTGCATTTTGAAAAACGGGCGATGCAAAATCGCGTATGAAAAGCTGACCGCCGAACTTGCCGCGCGCGACGGAGAAATCCTGCGATTGTGCGAGCAAAACAAAATCCGCAATCCTGACCGCTATCTGTACGCGGAAACATTTCAGCGAGATCTGTATCGTCGTATGGGCAATATCGTCATCAGAGAGATACTCAGAAAGCGCCGCGACGAACTTCTGAAAGCGCGCGAAATCCGCCACGCCAAAGCGCGGCAGAAAGTCTATCGGGAAAGTCTGACGGACTGTATTCTGACTTCGATGGAAATTGCCGCAAGAGCGGACGCGGAAGCGGCGGAATGCTTTCGGGAATTTCGGGAAAAACTTGAACTTGCCGAAACCGAACGGCAGCTGGAACAAATGGAAATGTAGGTTTTTTAGAAACAGGATAAGGAAAGTAACTGACTTTCAGTTTCTTTCCGCTTTTCGCAACGGGGATACCCCGTTCGAATTCAACAAAAATCACTAAAAGGAGGATTTTATCTGTGGAGTACAAAAATACATTCAGCACTATAACAAAGAGTTTTCGGCTTGAATTAGAAGCCGACTCGATTGTTCAGGAACTCTTGATGAAAGAAAATGCGCTAATACGCATTAAACGGGAAATGTCGGAACTTGAAGACAAACTTATATCAATACGCGCGGAAATCAAAGCGCTTACCGAATAAGCCATTTACAACGGCGGCTGTTGCCGCTTATTTTGAACATTGACAACTGAATATTCATAAAAAAATCGCGAGCCGTACGAGCTTGCATAAGGAGTAAAATGATTTATAAAAATTACAACAAGGAAACCGAAAAGACTTTGAACCGCGAACGGCTGATTGCAGACGAAGTTGCGCGACTTACCCGCAAATACGGCAAGAGTTTTCTCGACTGCGAAAATCTTATCGAACTTACGGGCTTGGGACGGGACAACGTACGCGCACTTATGCACAGCAAGGCATTCCCTGTAACCAAAGTCGGCAACCGTCAGGTGGTCAGCATTCTGGCATTCGTGGCGTGGCAGGTAAACAGTTTGCCGGAGGCGGTCTGATGGCGAAGAAATCCACACGCAGAGGCAACAACGAAGGCTGTATTAGTAAGCGTAAGGACGGCAATTGGGTGGGCGTGGTCACGCTCGGCACCGACGAAAACGGCAAGCGCATCCGCAAGAGCGTTTACGGAAAAACCAAATCGGAAGTGACGATGAAAATGCTCGCGGTCAAAGCAGACAATCCCACAATCGGGTGTAGCGCAATCAAGAACGAAACTTTTCGGACGTTAATGCAGGAATGGCTGATGACGTTCAAACGCCCGTCCGTTTCGCCCCGAACGTTCGAGCGGTGTTTGAGCACCGCGAGAAATACATTATACCCCGTGTTCGGCGAGATGAAAATCGACGAAATCACCGCTCCTATGCTACAACGTCTGTTCAACAAGATGATATCGGACGGGTACGCATTGGCAACCGTCAAGAAATCGAAATTTTTGCTCGGTCAGTTTTTTGAATATTGCGTGGACAACGATTTTCTCAAAACCAATCCCGTGGCAAAGACCAAACTTGCGTCGCGCGAACGCAAAGTGCAGACGACAGAAGAATACAAGGCGATTCCGCCCGCACTGCGCAAAGACTTTGTTAAGGCTTTGGATACAAGTCCAATTCTGAAACCGATATGCTATACATCGCTCTTTGCGGGGTTACGCATCGGCGAGGTGCTTGCGCTCCGCTGGCGCGACGTGGATTTTACCGACAAGACCATTTGGGTGGACAACGCCGTAACCGTCATCCCGCACTACGACGATGCTTGGCGCGTTTCCGACTACGAAACGGTGATTTCGGACACCAAAACGGCGGCAAGCGTGCGCAGCGTGCCTATGCCCCAAATTCTTATAGACTGTCTGAAAGAACACCGCAACCGACGGCGGAAAATGGAATACGAAACGGGCATCTCCTTTACGGACGATGACGATTTGGTATTCAGCACCGAGGAGGGCGAACTACGCACTTACTACGGCACGCGCGCGATGTTCGACAAGCTGATGCGCAAAACGGGGTTTGCCGAGTACGGCTTTCATTTTCACACACTGCGGCATACCTATTCGAGTATGCTGTTTGAAAGCGGAGAGAATCCGAAAGTCATTCAGCAGCTGCTCGGTCATAAAGACGTAACAACGACCATCCGCACCTACAACAGCGTGGACAAAAGTTATTTCAAACAGGCGACAAAGAAAATCGACGCTATGTTCGGCGGCGATATGGAACTGTAACAAAGCAAAAAGAGTATCACGGCGGCTGCCATACGGCAGCCGCCTTACTTTTTTCTTTAATCTAAAAAGGTATCTGCAAGAGAAAAAACTTTTACTACCATTTTACTACCATTGGGGCAGAAACAGGCAGTTTTCGGGCGATTCGGGCAGTTTTTTCGGAAAGAAAATTTTTTCACGAAAGTGACGGAAAATTCGTCTGCAAATTTACCACACAAGCCGAGGACGTAGTCCGAACGCCACGGAGCGTAGTGGAGTATTTTGCAAATTTTTACTACCATTTAATTTTATGGTTTTTTGCGTCTGCATAAATATTCTGAAAAACGCATAAAACAATAGAAAAAATGCACAAATCGCGATGATTTGTGCATTTTTATGTGGAGCTGATACCGGGATTCGAACCCGGGACCTCGTCCTTACCAAGGACGTGCTCTACCTGCTGAGCCATATCAGCGAATGAAGTTTTTGCCGAATTTTGAGGGGTTTCGGCGTACCCCGTTTTATGCGCCGATATTCCTTACCAAGGACGTGCTCTACCTGCTGAGCCATATCAGCGAACAGGATTGCGCATAAACACGCAACTTTCATGCGCAAAAGTTATTATATCCTAAAACGGAAAAATAAGCAAATGTTTTAACGAGTTTTTTAAAAAAAATAAAAAAGTATATTGTTTGAAAAAAATCCCTTATAATGCGAAAACCCGGCAAACATCAGTTTGTGCCGGGAATTGCTATTTAAGGAGTATGAAAAACAATTTAAAGTTTTATTATACTGCCCGTCTTAACGCTGTCGTAAGCGGCGTTCATAACTTCTATGGTGCGGCGGTGTTCTCTTAAACCCACAGTAGGCTTTTTACCATCGCGAACGCAGTGATAGAATTCGTCCATGCGCTTGTTCCATAGTCCGCGCGCACCGCACCTTATTGCGGAATATTCGCCTGTTTCACCGCCGTTGTGGTAAAACGCTCTGCCGTACACGTCGGCAACTATAACCCCATCTGTACCAACTACGTTCATGGTCACTTCCACGCAACGAGGATATTTCTGCCAGTTGTACATTCTGACGACGCGATGCTCGTCGTTGGCATAGCTTGGGTCAAGAGAATAAGTCATACCGTTTTTGAGTTTACCTATTACATGAATAAGGTCCTCGGTTTCGATGTCGCGTATATTGGGCGCGATTTCGGCAAAAACCGATTCGTAGTCGCTGTTCGTCACGAACCTGATTACGTCGAAAATATGCGGGTGGTCGGAAAGTGCCCCGCCGCGGAAACGTTCCTCTCCTTCTCTTATGCGGACGCGCTTACCGTAGCTTTCCTCAGGCGAACATTGCCAGGGACGCCACCACACGGGATTATGCGAATAATTAAGCGCAGTAACGGACAGAGGTTTACCAACAGCGCCCTGCTCTATAAGTTCTTTAACTCTTAAGACTTCGGCGCTTTCGCGCATTTCCAACTCTACCTGACAGACGACGCCTGCCTTTTCGGTAATATCAATCATTTCGTCATACTCGTCCATGTTAAAAGACGGGACTTTCATGCTCATGATGTGCAGTCCTTTTTCGCAGGCGACACGCATCTGAGCAATATGTTTACGATTGGCGCTGGCAATGACGACCGCCTCGATATCGGGGTGATTGGCGTAAAGTTCCTCGTCGCTGTCGTACTTGGGAATTCCCGGGAGCTTTTCCAGAAAGATTTTATCCTTGTAGCCCGGTTCCACGGAAACCGCCACCAGTTTATAGAAAGGATTGTTGATAAGGTCGTAATATGATTTACCGTGACCGTGATTGCACGATAAAAGCGCAATTTTAATTGGTTTCATATTAAAACTAAGCCTCCACCATACAGGTAACTTCTTTATTCGCCGATTCAAGAGCGGCTTTAACCGCCTTTCTCAAGTGCTTATCCGCCGAAATAAAATCGTCCTTGTTTTCCATTCCGCGCACAAGCGAAAAAGCGCACTCGACTTTGTTTGTATCGTCGGGACTTAATCCGTAAAGCCAGGACTCGAGGTCCGTATATACGTCCGGTTTCGCAGAATAAGCAAAAACGTTTATTGCGCTTTGAACGGTAACGGTATCGACCACCCTGTCGTTGGCCATACCGTTGGTGGTAAGAAGTCTGTGCTGACATTGAGGCAAAGCGCCTTCAGGCATGGTTGAAGCAAGCTCGAGGTTGGCTACAGTTTCGTTATCCATTACAACGATTGCATTTAGCGCATCGCCAGATGAGAAAGCCGTAATCTTTTTTGCGCGTGAACCCAAAAGCCACTCGGCGATATCGATTTCGCGGTAAAGAAGCGTACTTATGCTTTCGTCTATGGTAGTGAAAGAATAAACGTTGATGCAACAATTTTTACCGGGATTGCTTTCGGTAAAACCTTTCATGCCGTAGAATTTTTCGTGATACCGCCACCAAAGAAGCGGGATGCGTACTTTGTCAAGCACCAGGAAATCGCAAAGCTCATCAGCGTTCCCGGGGAGATAACGGTAATCGGGTACGGGAATTTCAAACATACCGAGAAGTTTATTTAATCCCTCTTCGAAAGTATTTATTTTTTTCATGGCAAACAAGCCTTCCTTATTTATTTTTTCAGGACGCGTTTATAATTTCTGCCGATATTTTCCCAAAGCTGAAGCGCATCGGGCGCGGCGACGGAAGTGCCGTAACCCCCGCGATAAGTCCAGGTCGCAAGCCTGTCGACACCCATTTCCTCGTACATATCCACGACCTTGTCTATCCGAGACCAGTCATCGGGGCGCTTGTTGTAGCCCATAATCCAACGCTCGGACTGTTTGCCGTATTTTTTTGCCACCTCCACAGTGCGGCGTGTGATTTCGCGGAAGAATTTTTCGGGCAAATCCCAGCTGATGATGGTAGTGGAAAACACGTCGAAATAAGGACAGGACGCGACAAGGTCCCAGTTGTCGTAGCCGCGAAGCTCGCAAACATAATATGTATTGATGGTAGCGTGTACGCAGCAGGTAATTTCGGCTTTGGGATTGATTTCCTTGATTGCCTTACTGGTTTCGGACAGAATGACCATAGCCTCGCGCCAGCGGAACTGTTTAACGTCGTCGTTCATGACTTTAGGCATATCGTAGCCGTAATAAGCTTTGAACTTTTCCCTGCAAACGGGGCAACGGCACGCCCAATCGTCCCCGGGTGAGCCGGTTATGGACGCATAAGATTTGGGAAGCGCGTAATGCGGCTCGTCCCAGAAGAAGCCGTCTACTTCCGTTTCGCGCGCAAGGCGGGTGCAAAGGCGCATAAAGTAATCCCTGAATGCATTTGTATTGAAACAAGCCGCGTTAAGAGGCTCGTCGGTGAAAGCCGACACCTGCCTTGAATGAATGTTGTTCTGTAAAAACAAACTTACGTTTTCGCCGCCGAAATACTTACCTATTCCCCAGGTATCGGCAAGTACCCTTAATCCTTCTTCGTGAGCCGTGCGAACTATTGCGTTAATATTGGGAAACCAAAAGTCCAGATCGAACTCCGTCAACGCAAGTATAACCGTATCACAGCCGTGTTCGCGCATTTCACGAAAATCTTGTTTTGCGTGCTCAACGTAGTTTATTCCGTAATAGCTTACGGCAGTGTGTTTGATTGCCATAAAAATAATTCTCCTTGATTTTTAATCGATGATTCCGTAATTTTTTAAAACATTTTCCAATTCTTTTGCGCCGTTACGATGGTTTGCAACGTCGGGATGACCTGTCGTGGAATTAACCGTCGTGTAAAAATAGGTCTTCACGTTGTCCGAAGAGTATTCCGAAACTACATCCGTTATTGCGGTTTTGCAGCGCGAATCAGTCGAACAGAACCCGTAAGTACAAAGTATCAGCGCGTCGGGATTCTGCTCAATAAGTCCGTTCAGCATTTTTTTGTAAGCCTCTTTGAAAAGAGCAGTCTGTTCAGCGTCCGCAAAAGCGCCGCCCCCCACATCGTTTGTGCCTAAGTTTATTATGATTACATCCGCGCCGCCCACAGAAACGGTTTCGCCGGACATAGTGTTGAGTTTGTCATAGTAGTTTGCCCAGCTCCAGGAAGCGGTGCCGCCGTATCCCTTGTAAACGCCCCATCCGCTTGCCGCCATTACGTTGAGCTCAGCCCCCACGGCGGAAGCAAGCAAAGCGTGATAAGCAAGGTTACCGTCGGTGTTCTCGCTTGTCATGGAACTGCCGTCCTCCAGATTGCCGTAACCGCAGCTGAACGAATCGCCGTAAACGTCAATGCGAAGCTCGGGCTTATCGGGGCAGTATCCGAAATAACCGTCGGTGGAAAAACTTCTTACCGCCACGGTGTCCATTTTGGTAGAACCGCGCTGGAAGGCAGTACGTTTTCTTACTTTCACGACGTGCCAGCCCTCGGTAAGCCCGCTGACTATCGTGTATTCCTTTGCGCTTTTGTCTATAAGTTTAATCACGCGGTCACCCGAAAGGGGCAGAACCTCGGTCATGCTTTCGTCGTCGACGAAAACACTTAAATAAGGCACATAAGTATCGGAACTTTCACGCAGCATCGTTGCCTTAAGCTCCGTTCCGTAAAACGCAACGTCGAAACCCGAAGCCGTAAAATAAAGCATACGAGCGGAAAGGGACGTGTCGTATTTGCTTCTTCCGTAGAAATTTATACGCTCGTCTTCATTATCCGTAAGGGTAACGGAATCGACCTCTTTGGAAACAGCGCCGACTTTAATTTTTACCGTAACATCCTCTTTAACGGCGGTAACGTATGTAAATCCCGCAGTAACGGCAGTAATAAGTCCGTTATCTCCCACTGTCGCGACGGCAGAATTTTCGCTTGAGTAAACCGCGCCTTCTTTGTTTTCGGCGGGGAATTCGGCCGTTTCGCCTATCGCCACATTAAGCGTTCGGCAAGTAAGCTTCAATTCATTATCGTCGGTTTCGGCGCCGTCCGTTTCACCGCTTCCGCCCTGTTCGCTTTTGTCCGTTACGGTAACCGTAATTTCGGCGGTCATTCCGTCGGCGGCTTTTGCCGTGACGGTAGCCGACCCGGCCTTAAGTCCCTTAAGCCTTGCCTTGTTGGGCTGAAGTTTTTTAGACGGAACCGTAAGCCTGAGCACCGATTCGTCCGATACCGTCCACTCCGTTTCGTAATCCGTATAGCTTTCGGAAAAAGAGGCTATTACGTCCTTGCTGCTGCCGACCGTGACAGTCACCGCCGTTTCCTCGAATCGGATCCCGCTTTTATTTTCCGACGAATCGCCGCAGCCGACAAGCGCAAGCGAAGCCGTAAGGCAAAAACACAGCGACAGGCATACAATCAGCTTAAAGCATCTTGATCCGGGGTTTGTACTTTTCAAGCATTTTTTCATTCTTTTCATCACCTCCAGGAGTATTTGCACTGGTCCAGACGGGCGGAACCACTCCTCTACGCAGACACTCGGAAACCGTTTCGATTTCCAAAAGGTGCGCAATGTAAAAGTCCACAATGTTGGATACGGGGGCAATGGGCGTTTCAAGGCCGGGAACGTGTACTACCGCGTCGCCCACGGGATTGAAGTCGTCGATGCATACGTCCGCGAAATCAAAAAGGTTTTTACCCGACGGGTGACGTATGAAATGGTCCGCGGGCATTTCCTTCTGCCAGTAACCTGACGACACGGCAATGATTTTGGCGCCCGCTTTTTTCGCCTCCATGGCCGCGTCTATGGTGGCGGCGTTAATGCCGATATTATGGAAGATTATAAGCAAGTCGTCCTTTTTAAGGTCGTAATACTTCACTATTGCGGAGCCGTAGTTGACGGTGCGTTCAAGCTGAAGGTATTTCAGCGCCTGATTGAATACCGTAAGGCCCGTCTCCATGATGGGATTGATGTTGGCAAGTCCGCCGGCACGGAAAAACATTTCGCCCATGCAAAGTGTAGTGTGACCGCCGCCGCCGTAAACGGAAATAAGCTTATCCTGCTGGATGGCGTCCGCCATAAGCTTTGCGGCTTTTTGGATGTTTCCGCCCTGCGTTTCGTTAACCTTTTCAAGGTTGGCGATGATGCTCTTGTAGTAACCGTAATCTTCCATAATTTATCTCCTTAAATATAATTGACGTTAAAAAAACGACGTTTATTGTTTTAAGTCCGCGACGCCCGTATTGTCCATGCGGGAGCTGCTTCCCCTTATGGTGAGAATGGGCTCCACAAAAAGTTCCTTGCTTTCGCCCGTTTCGCCGTTTATACGTTTAATCAGCAAGTCCACCGCAATGGATACAAGCTTGTTTATGCGGTAATCCACGCTGGTCAGCGTAGGAAACATATCCTGTATAAGCTTAAGATTGTCGTACCCCGAAACTCCGACGTCGCGAGGGACGTTTATGCCGTACTGACGGCATACGCGCATGAGTTCCAAAGCCAGAAGATCATGATAGCAGAACACACCCGTCGGAAGTTTTTCGTTATAAAGAAGCTGCCCCACGTAATTGGAAAAAAAGTTGTTGTTTCCGCCGTCGACATAAATAACCTTGTTTTCGGGAAGAGTGAAACCGTGTTTTTTAAGCCCCTCGATAAAGCCGTCAAGACGTGCATCGGTTTTGCCGCGCAATTTCTTCAGAGTAACGTAAACAAAGGAACGGTATCCGTTTTTTATAAAATGTTCGGCAACGCTTTTCCCGCCCGCAAAATTGTTTATTAGAACCCTGTCGGCGTCCACTCCGTCTACGGCGCTGGACAAAAAAACGAACGGAAGAGTGTATCTTGAATAAAGGTTCTGAACTTCCTGTACTTTCGACGGGGTGGAAATAACTCCGTCCGCGCCCAGCCGCTGGAACAGCTTCAACGCCTTGTATTCCTCTTCGAAATTGTAACCGCTGCTTACAATGATCGTTTCGTAACCCCTTTCGCGCGTCTGGATTTCCACCTCTCTTGCGAGAGAAGAAAAATAGGGATTATTTAATTCCGTTATGTGTACGCCTAACAACCTTCTTTTTTCGCGCCGCTTCTGTAAAGGCGAATTGTTTTTAAGCCTGCCGTAACTGAGATAAAAATTCTTGCCGTAAAGCGTGATAAGCTCGTTTTTTCTCAGCTCTGTCATAATTCCTTGGGCGGTCACCAGCGAAACTTTGCAGTATTCCTCGAGTTCCCGAGTGGTCATAAACCTTTCTCCGGGGTAACCGAATTCACCTTGAAGTATTTTTTCAGCGAGATATTTTATTTGACGTTCTTTTTTCTTTGAAGACATAATCTCTCCGTAATAAACCGCCTGTGTTCATTTAAAAGAATGTTCGGCGGGGAATTCATTGACATAACAGAAATTTTTCAGACAGTTATTGTCTGCTGCGGAAAACTCTTCCGCATGTTTCATAAGCTGAAGCCGCTTGCGATGATTGAGAATAAGAGTTTCCAGTTTACCCTGCCCGAATTTCCAACCGTTTGCATAAGCTATAAATCCCGCTTCGCGCGCGTCCCTTTCAAAGGAATCGACGTTTTCGGTCTGCTGTTTAAGCGTAAAACGATGCTTGTAGGCGTCAAACATGATAAGTCTGTAGAAAAGGCTTTCACAGCGCAATCTCTTTTCGATAAGAGCGCGGCGCTCGCCCGTTTCGCTGTTCTTAACCGCTTTGAACGCGTTTCTGAATATCCTTTCGATGCGTTTAAGCACTTTAATCGGCCAGTACACCGCCTGCATCAGCGGCACGTAAATCGTGGCGGTATACGCGGCGTTTTCTTTAAGAAATGCGTAATGCTTTTTAAGAACGCCCAGATATTCGCGCATATAGGGCGCGGCGGCGCCGTAATAGGCGTCGATAAACTCTTCGGTAAGTTTCTGCTCGTTTAGCTTTACGTCCCACATGAGCCGGGAGCGCACGAACATTTTCATCGCGTAAAACTCAGTGCCGCAGGTATGCGCGGGTAGCTGCGTAAGAAGGTCCACCGCGCCGTACTCTTTAAAAAACCTGAGATTTTTGCCCAGAACGTCCCAATCCGGATAAGGCACCGTGTAGGCGGAAAAATCGGTACCGTAGTCCCATACGGCAAAATGTTTCGCTACCGTGCGCCAGCCTATAAACGAGGAGGTGGAATGAGGATTGATACGCGGGTCCAGGTGAGAATAAAGCACTCCGCTTTCGATAGGCGCTATTCTTATCATTACGTTATCTGCGGCAACCACGCTTTCGTCAAGCGGAACAATCATGTTGTTTTCCGTCCTGACAGGCGGGTCCATAGTTTGCAAATAAGCGAATATGCAGACGTAATGCTCCCTTCCGCCCTGCTCCTTGTCTATAAACTCCTTGACACGCGCCGCCAGCTTGTTGGCAAGCCTTACCATTACTCCCGACACACCGTAGCGCTCATAATCCCGTTTACATGTTTCGCACTCACAGTAGTAAGGATTATCGGTCTGACCAAGCATAAAAAACTTTTTGTCCGGCTCGCGTCTGACATCGTCTATTAAACTTGCGCATAGCAGCTCAAAAAGTTCTTCGTCGTAATACGCCTTTGTCCAGCAAAGCTGATCTCCTTTTTCAGACCACCAGCCTTTTGCAATATTTTCCTCGGTCTTATACTTTTCCAACGGGACAAGCTGAAAAGCCAGCGACTGATCGTGAAGTTCCGACCACAGCGTCCCTTCGCCTAAGCGCGGATCCGCATCGACGCACGACTCATTCTGTCTTAGCCTTAACGCGTAAACCGGGTCGTGATAAAGATAAAAGGAATCCAGCCGCCTTCCCGCGAAGTCGGGTTGATCGTCGACGTCTATTTCGCCCGTTTCGTATACGTCCCGGCAATCTACCCTGATTTCGTCCATGGCGTAAAACCTGTAACCTACGGCACGCTCCAAAAATCCGTAAACGCCGTTTATTACGCCTGAAGGCTCGTATGAATAGATAAAATAATTTCCGTCCAGCGTCCTTATGCAGTATCCGCCGCCTATGCTTTTTGCCGCCTCGAAACCGTATTTTTTCTTTACGGCGGTATCGCCCAAAGATATGAATTTTTCTCCCGCGGCAGGCGACGCAGCCCTTTCGGGTTTTTTAAGTCGACATAATGCGAATACCGAATCCAGTTCATCCGCAGCAAACAAAACGGACGGCGAAGGATTTTCAGGTAATATTAACTTTACTGAATTAAGATTTGCCATGATTCCCCTTTTATGCGCAAGAGCGCTTTTGTCGGTTTGCAGTTATTCTGCAAATTTTTCGGAACAATTTTTCTCAGCTAAACCTTTATTGGATTTTATTTTGGCGTCGGAGCTAAATCTTATTACTGCTTTTTAACTTCGTGCGTCGGACGTCTTACGTTGCTCATAATTTTTTACCCCGCATTTAAGACCGACGCAACGGATTGCACGCTTGTTGCTTTTCTCGGGATTTTATCCTTTTTCAGTAAAAGTATAAACCATAATTTTAACAACAAACAATACAAACTCCAAAAAAAGTTTTATATATTTTAAAAAATTATATATTTTTCTCGTTTTCACGGGCGCGGAAAATTTTACGGAATTGCCGGAATTTACGTGAAATTCACCTTTTATAATTTAACCGTGAAACTTTTCAGCCGCAAATTTTCTTCACAACAATCGGATACAGATAAAATTCAGTATTCCGATTAAAATTTTACGGTTAAACTTAATCAAAAATTATTAAGGTTATTCTGTCACGCCGCAATCAGATAAGAGTGCTTCTCCAGCCCGAAATAATATTCGAAAGCAAATCGTTGGAGGAAGGGTTGTTTGCCACCTCTCTGCCCACGCCGGTAAGATTGGCTTTTCTCGCGTCGCTTTCAAAAGAATTTATCATTTCTTCAACCGTACTGCGCGGATAATAGGAAGAATAATTGGAAATTATTACGAATCTGTAAAAAAGCGATTCAGTATTCAATCTGTAATTGACAAGCTCGTAAGTGTCGGGATCGCTTTCCCTGATTGTTTCGTTAGACGCAAAGGCTCGGTCAAAAATGCGCTCTATCTGCAACATATTATCGTAAGTCCAGCAAGTGGAATAAAGCGCTTTGCCGTAAATATTGCCGTCGTAAACGCCTTTTCCCTTCAGAATTTCAAATACGCTTCTTAAATAGTCGTAGTATTCGCGAATCTCTTTTGCGGCGGTTTTATAATAATTATCGATAAAATTATTGACCAGACCGTCGAAATCCTGATAGGCGTCCCACATAAGCTGTGACCTTAAATAAATGGTCATCGCGTAAAACGCAGTGCCGGAAGTATGGGCGGGAGTTTGCGTAAGAATATCGGATACGCCTATTTCTTTATACATTTTGAAATTTTCCTGCATGGTACCCCAGTCCGGATAAGGCGCAAGATAGGCGTTGAAGTTGGTCCCGTAATCCCAGATGCTGAGGTTGCTTGCAACGGTCTTCCAGCTTGCGAAAGCCACCGCCGCCGAACCGTTGTGTTCCATATCGGTATGAGGATACATATTTACGCTGGATATAGGCGCAATACGCACCATTACGTTGTCGTTGCAGATTACCGAATCGTCAAGCGGGATATACTTATTCTGCGCCGTATCGTAACTTGTGGGAGATTCCAGAGTATACAGATATGCGAACATGCAAATGTAAAATTCTCGTCCGGGGTCGTTTTCGTCAATCCATTCCTGAACTCTGTCCGCCACTTTGTTACAGAATCTGACCATTACTCCGCTTTGTTTGTACTTGGCGTAATCGGCAAGACACGTATCGCATTTGCAGTATGCGTTATGGTCGTTTATGCCCAGCATGAAAATTTTCTGGTTCGGTTCCTTGGCGATATAATTGTTTATAAGATTATCGGTAAAAGTGTTGAAACATTCTTCGTCATAAGTTGCAGTAGTAATGCACAATTGACCCGTTTTCATGTTGCCCGTCATCCATGGCTTTCCGTCGGCAGTGGTGCGGTTGCCGTAGGTTTCGTAAGGAAGAATCTGACCTACCATGGATTGGTCATTCAAAACCGACCAGGGAGTAATCGCTTTTTCAAGCATTTTACCCTGTCCGCCCGTAAGCCGCGCGCGGTAAACCCATTCGTCCATGTTAGAGGGAGAAAGCGTCTGGCACGTAATCCAACGCCCGTTGAACGTGGGAATGTCCGTGACGTCCATATCCATAAGCATAACCGTATCGGCTTTTTTAATGCTCCATTCGTCTATCGCGTAATACTCGTAATCGAAATTGCGCTCCAGAAATCCGTAAGCGGAATATAAAGTGCCGTTATCCTTTGCTCCAGTCATTATAACCGTATTGCCGAAAGTCTTGATTTTATATCCGTCGCTGTTAAGCAGGGAATATTCGGCGCTGAGCCCGCTGCCTTCAAGCAAAGCGGTTTTACCCACGGAAAGATACTTGGCGTTTGAGTCGAAAGAAAGTCCTTCGTCAGACACTATCTCCAGAGCCGCACCCGTTGACTCGTTGATAAAAAACCTGAGTTCCTCGGCGGCGTATTCTTCGGAAGGATTGGGATCGGACGGAATTACTATCTTATAATCGCTTTGTCCGTCTGAAACCAACGGTATGTCGGTTTCTTTAATTAATTCATCCACGTCCTGAGGTTTTTCCGTTGCGGGTTTACAGGCAAATGCCGAAACCGCAAGCAACAAGCATAAAGTCAGGCAAACAATCTTTTTTATCATATCTGCTTTCCTCCCCAAAGCCTTTAGTCCGTAACGCTCAGCTTGAACTCGCGGATACTGTAATTTTTGAACTCGTCTTCCGCGAAAAATCTTAAAGTATAGCTTCCTGCGTTTTCAAATTCAAACCCTTCTTCGTCCACTATCTGAATGTAGCCCGTTTTGTCGTTGATAATCATTACGTAAACGGTCATCTCTTCGGCCGCCGTGTAGTTATCGGTTGCGCGGCATGCCGGCACAGAAAGCGCGTCGCCCACTTTATAATCGGTCCTTACTTCTCCCTCTATTTCGATTACGGGAGAAATTTTATCGCAGCAGTAAAGGTTGAACGTTCTGGTAGTCATGTTTCCGCTTGCGTCGGCGGCACGGTACGTAATCGCATAAATACCGTATTGAGTAAGTCTTAGCGTGTACTGAATGTCGCAATCCGCCTGAGAATACAAGACTGAGCCGTCGGGTGCGGTAACCGTAAGCTTTATAGAAGCGGAAGGATCCAGAATATCGACCGCAAAAGCTTTATGTAATGCGACTGCGGATCCGAAATCGGAATAAAGTTTGTATTCGCCGTCCACGAGAATGAACGGGGAAATATTATCCGCCAGACTTTTGTAAATACGCGGCTGATTGACCAGATTCTGTACGATAAGTCCGCCGCTGCCGTTTCCGCCGAAATCGACGAATTCAATCGTCATATAAAATTTACCGCTGGTAAATCCGTTGAACGGGTCGCCGTTTACGGCGTAATCGGCATAAGCCACGCAAACGTTGTTTTTGTCGTAAATCCTGTTATTGCTTTTTATATCGAATTTAAGAGTATTGCCCGCCGAAAAAGCCCCTTCCATTTCGGCAGTAACGCCGTTATAATCTATAAGAGAAGTGCTTCCCTGTGAAGTCAAAGTGAACTCCAGCCGCTGATTTACGTCAACCGAATCGGTAAGAATCAGTTTGGCGACTGTAAGCTCCGACCCCGCCGCCCCTTTGAGAGTAACCGTAAAGTTGTTTCCCGGCAGCGGATTGATAAACGTCATCGATGCCCCCGAATCCGAAGCGGTGAAAACCGCCTCCTCCACCACGGCATCCTGATCCATCACAAACTGCGCCGTAACGCCGTTTTTAATAAAGTAATCGCTCATGTCGACGGGACTTATAACCTCGGTATAGTAGGTTTTGGTTTGGGTTTTGCTTTTATCAAGTAAAGCCGACGCAACATATTCCACTTTTACCGTCCCCGAAGAAACGGAAGGAATAAACGCCAGATCATCCCCGACTTTAACTCTTTCTTTACCGGGCTCGGTGACAAAAACCTCGACAAGCGCACTGCGTTTTTCACCGATAAACGAAGTGTAGTCATAAGCCTTTGCCGCGGGTAAAACCGTTTTTTTGCCGGCAAGTATCGCTTGAGGCACGTTTACGTCGTTCAGTACTGGTTTATCGGAATATCGCGAAGATATTATGTAACTGAAAATCTTATTCGTCATCAGATAGTCCGTGACGGAATAAGTAACGACGTAAGTACCCTGATCGGCAAAATCAAGTTTCTTTATGTCTTCGGGAAGAAAACTTCCGTCGGGCGCTTTTACGGAAAATTCCACTTTTTTCATTCCGCTGCCGCCGCTGACGCTGCAGGAAGGAATGATAAAGCTTTCCCCCACTATGGCCGATTCCGGATAATTCTCCGACAGCGCAAGGTTGATGAAATCCAATTTATCGATAACATGAATGGGAAATTCCACCGTCTGCTCGTTAAGCGAATTGTCCCTTACGGTACAGACAAGAGTATAGTCTCCCGTCTGACGAGGTACGAAAGAGTCGCCTTCAAAAGATATTTCCTTCTCCTGATCGCCCTTATAATCGTAATAAAGCTTTCTGACCGTCTTATCGTTGAGATTACCGTCCACAAGGTCAAAAGCTTCGATTTTCGGGAAGGGGTAAGCGGTGCCGATTTCACCCTGAGGCAGCACGCCGAGGAAATTTTCAAGGTCGTGTATTTGTGGCGCGCTGTCGTCGACAATCATATCGGAAGACAGCTTCTGCCCGTTTATCGAATAAATTATAACGCTTGCGGATTCGCTTCTTACCCCCTCGAAAGAAAGGGAAAGTTTTACTTTACCGCTGGGGAAGCCTTCGAAAACCTTGTCAAGCCATATAAGCTGCGCCGGGTCATCCAGGTCGCGGACTTCGTACAACGCCCCGTCATAATAATCGGGAAAAACATACACGCTTTTATCGGCGTCATCGTAATAAAAAGAGGTGGTATTGGAGCTATAGCCCGTAAAAGTGCTTGTTATCGCCACGCCGTTATTGTCGGAAAAAGACCCGAAATTTTTGTTTTGTTTGTTGTTGGCATAGCTTTGCCCCGAGGCCGCCGCCGTAGCAAATGACAGATGCACGCCGAAGTCGGAATGATTGTGCAGTATGTCCACAAAAACGTTTTCGTCGTTGATGTCGGTTAACCGCAATTTTACGGAGTCGAATTCGTCGCAGCCCTCGTAAGATTGTTCTCCGCTGTACTCGGCTTTTTCGGGCGGAGTGATGAGATATTCGATCAAAGGCACGTCTAACCCGACGTAAGCAAGGTCAATGACGATATCGAAGTCCAGCGTGAAATCCTTGCTGAATTTTATACCCAGCCCCTGCCTGTTTTTTATGCTGTCGGACATGTATTCCGGCGGAGTTGCGGAATATTCGAATTCCATGGCGTCGCCGTCGGACGGCACCAGAATATCTTCGGTTTTTTTGTTGTTACGCACTATGACGTCCTTTTCGATTACCGCCGTGTCGCGCGTGTAAACAAACTTGTAATTCCCTACCGCGGGGGCGGTAAAAACGGTATCCTGCGTCCATTTGCCGTTGTCAAGACCCGAAAGACAGCTTTGGGTAATGTCCGCGCCCGTTTCGTCTAAAACGTTAAGCGTAAACCCTTCCGAATAGGAAACCATATCTTCTTTTACCGTAATGAGATTTCTTACCGTAAGCGCGGGCACGGGATAAGAAGCGGGACCGTCGTTTAATTCCAGCGAGTTAAGCACCGCATAATACCCCGACTCCTCGGCGTTGTAAGCCTGAGCGTTGGCGGAAATGAGATTCCCGTTTTCGTCCGTTTCAAGACTTAAACCGTCCAGCATTGTAAAAAGCAATCTGCTGTCCTGATTTCCGCCGGTAAAAATTACCTCCGCATAAACCGAATCTCCTTTGAATCCTTCCCAAGTAACGTTATCGTCGGAATAAGCCTTTGAAAAATCGCGCACCAAAGCTTTGGTGACATTGCCGCCGTTAATATCGCAGATGTCGGAGTAAAGCTTGTTTTCCTGAGAGTCGTAATAAAGCTTAAAAGGAAGATAGGTATTGCCCCAGTAGCTTTGCGGAACAAGCGCACCGCCCGCTAAATTCAGATTGCCGTCGCCGCGCTCCGCACCCCTTGCCTGGCCGGGCGCATAGGCAAACAATCGCGAAACATAGAACGATGCGTTGGAGCTTTTCTGCCATTCGAAATCCACGGTAATAAAGTTATCGGGGTCGGCGCCGTCGACTATTCTCATCGTAACGTCCCTGAGCGGCGGCCAGTAAGAAGTATCCGCATAAGCCTGGGAGGCGGTAAGCTTTTCTCCGCCTGTAGCGGCATCGTAAATCTTGTCGTAATAATTGTTGTACAATCCCGCCGGGAAAAACTCAACCAAAGTATCGTCGGCGGTATTGTCGCTTATAACGAAATTCTGCGATCTCACCGTGGAAAAAATTTCTGACGCGGAAACGGTTTTGCTTAAAAGCACAAGCGCGCCGGAACAGGTATAATCTTTTTTGAATCCCGCGTTCTGCTCGTCGTACAAATACGCGGGCAGACCGTTTGCCTCATCGGCTGCGGTTATGCGCTCAACGCCCGTGTTCTCACCCGGTTTGGCGAAAAAAATCTGCGAAACGGCGAAAGTTTCGCTTTCCGCTTTTACGCGCGCAGGACGGGCAAAAAACAGCATGGCCGCCGCCAGCGCAACCGCCGCCAGCACGGCAAAACAAGAATATATTTTCATCCTGGTCTTATTCATAAATAAATCTCCTGACAAGTTTTCGGAAATCCGTTTAACCTTTAAGGCCGCCTACGGTAAGGTTGCCCATAAGCTTTTTTCGGAAAACGAGAAATATTACCAATATGGGGAAAAGAACTATCATGCAGGCTGCAAGTCTGTGCGGCACCGAAGAAATGCTGTTAATCGTATTGTTCTGGAAAGTATAAAGCGCGTAGGATATCATCGGAAAATTGGGAAGATAAATGACGTTGACGGACCAATCGTTCCAGTATCCGATAAAAGTAAGCAAAGCAAGCGCGCTTACGGTGGTCATCGCAAGCGGAATCATTATGGTAAAAAGAACCCTTGCATGAGAAGCTCCGTCAATAAATGCGGCTTCGGCATACTCCCAGGATATTCCCTTGAAAGTCGCATAAAAAATTAAGAAGTTGGTGCCTAAAAAACCGCCCTTCAAAAACATCAGAAACACTACGTTGTCATAAGCGCCTATCGTATGAAGCATCTGAAGTTCCGACGCAAGCGAGCCTACAATGGGCAGCAACATTATGACTATTACCAGCGGATACAAAAGCCTGCAAATAAGGTATTTGCTGTAACGCGCCGCAGCGTAAGCGGTAATACAGTGCGAAGTAGTCGTGATTATCGTAGACCCCACCGCAAAAAACAGCGCATTGCCGATAAGCTGCCATGCATAAACGTTTTTAAACCCGCTTTTAGTCAGCACCCTTATGTATAACTCCTTAAAAACGGTGGGATAATTTTCAAACATCCATTCCTCAGGAAGACCGAATTTGTTAAGCACGAAATCCGTCCTCGACTTAAAAGAGCAGATAAATGCCCAAATAAGCGGGGAAAGAAAAGAAATAACGTAAAGTATCAGCAATACGAAAATTATGATGGAAAAAGGCTGCCGCATAAAAGTTTTGCGGATTTTTGACTTTTGTTTTTTTCCTTTGACTAATTTTGTCCCTACAGCGACTGAAGCGCCGACGGAGTTGTTTTCAGTTGTCATAGTCGCAATCCCCTTTTCTAAAACTCTACGTTAGGTCCGAACTTTTCAAGTAGCCAGCGCGCTAAAAGCGTTACGGGCGCGGCGACCAGAGTAAACAAAAGTCCTCCCGCCGCAGCATACGGGTAATCCGCGTAAGTTGCCGTATCTCCCACCACGCGCTGAAAGAAATAATATCCGATAGTCTGTATTTCCGTAGGCGCGTTTGTGCCGTAAAAATTGAACAAAGCAAGCTGACCCGTAAATATCGTGGCAACGCCCGTAACCAGAAATATGGTAATTGTCTGCCATATCATGGGAATGGTGACGTGCCAGAATTCCTTGAACATCGTAATGCCTTCAAGCTCCCCGAATTCCACAATCGAATCGGGAATACGGCTCATCGCGCCCGAATACAGTATCAGTTGCGACCCGAACCCTACCCATATCGTGTAGAAGTTCTGCATTCCGAATGCGGTTTGGTAATCGAACAGCAGGTTGGGCGGGTTTTTCATGCCGAACGCGCTGAACACGGCAGGTACGATATAGTCTACGAAATTCTTGAACATCAGCGTAACTACCATGCTTGAAATTATACTCGGTAGAAAAAGCACTATCTGAAACAGCCCCGCCAACGGTATCTTTTTATAAATGACGTATGCAAAGATAATGTTAAGCGGAAATCCTATTAACATTCTTATGGCATAGGAAGAAAGCGAACGTCCGAACATGGGAGAAATAACAGGGTCACTGACGATATCGGACAGTACTTTTTTGATGTTTTCAAAACCGCTCCAATAAAAGACGCCTTTGTCTATGTCGTAAGTCTGGAATGTAAGCAAGACGGAATTTACGTTGACGTAAACGTAGCCTACAAAAAATATCAGTATAGGATACGCGAGAAGGCATACCAGAAACAGTATTTCCGAACGGCGTCTGGCGCTGTAAGACCTTATTTTCCTTGGCTTTTTGTGCGTTTTGTGATAAACCGCCACTGAAACGTCGTAAAAGAACTTTTTTACCGCTGCCCACGCCTTTTTCAGCCCGTTTTTAACGGCTTTAGCCGCCCTTACGAAAACGCTCTCTTTTTTCTTTTCATTTTCCATTTTATTCTCCGCAGTAAAAACTATCTGTTAAGACTGTTCCAGTTTGACTTGTGATAATCGTAAAGCGCCGTCAGATAATCGTCCACCGAAACCTGATCGCCGTACTGCTTGAACACCGTTAACGGCTCGTTAAGCTGGCGACCCGTGCTTGTAACTGCATTCCAGTTCCAGGTGGAGCGGAAATAGCTTTGATTGTTAAGCGCAAGTTTACTGGGGCCGTAAGCGTACACAAGGCCCGTGTTCTCGTTGCTGAAAATGTCCCAAAGCGAACGCTTGTAGTAAGACATCTGCTCCAAATCCTCTTTGGTAAGCTCATAGTCGTAGGCGCGCGTAGAGCCCGTCATACGCGTATAAAGCCTTAAATTTTCGTCCGTGGTGGTGTAACGCAAAAATTTAATCGCCCAGTCGGGTTGTTTGGCGTTTTTGCGTATGAGAACAACGCTGTTGCCGGTAACGGAATAAAGCGTTTTCTGGGTTGAGCCGCCCTCAAAGCGCGGAACGGTCATGATACCGAAACGACGGTTTGCGTATTCGTCGCCGTACTTGGTAGTCATTTCCTCTATCGTGGCTTTAGCCTCGTTTTCCCACCAGCCGCCCTCTATAAGCATCGCTATTCTCTGCCCGCCTTCGCTTTCACGGTATTTGGAATACAGAAAAGCATTTTGCGCGGCAAGATAGTCGAAAGAACCGTAGAAAGACTCGCCGTGATAAAGATTGTTGTTTATTATATATTTCGCCATTTCAAGCGCGTATCTCTTGCCGGGCTGTTTTTGCAGTTCGTAGCCGTTTTGCTCGGTAATCCTCAGTCCCGTCCTTCCAGATTCGTCGGTGTCCGTACCCGCCTGCGAAGTATCTATTCCGTCGAAAGTAAAGTTAAGTTTAAAGTTTTCCTCTCCCTCGTAATTAGCCCATACGGTGGTAAAGTAGTCCGCGCGGTAAGCGCTTACGTCGCTGCCCCATACGAAAGGACAGATGTTGTATTCCACCATTTTGCCCAAAAGCCGTTTAAAGTCGTCCCAGGTTACGGGCAAACCGTCGTCGTAAGTGCCGGCGACGCCGTCTTGTCCCACCGATTTGGCTTTTGCGCCGCTGTCGGTTTTACCCGATGTAAACGTGCCGTCCTCGGCAAAATACAGGGGTTTTCTGTCATTTTCAAACAGATCCACGTCATACACTATGTTATAGAAAGAGGTGTACATGGGTATAGTGTAATATTTGCCGCTGGAGTTGGACGCCTTCATATAGCTTTGCATAAACGGGTCCATTTTGTCCTCTATGGAGCGGGTTTCGCCGTATTCGGTAAGAGGAGTGGTTACCGCCTCGGTAATGTCCATAAGCTTGTTGTTCACCGACTCGTTAGCGACGAAATCCGACGGACTTGCCGTGGAAAAATACATATCGTACTGACCGGATTCTATGGAGGCTTTAAGGTTGTCGTTGGTAAATTCGTCCTTTTTGCCCTCAATCATCAGCTGAACTTCGGGGTATAACGCCTCGAATCCTTTTTTCATTTCGTCAATCCATTCTCTTCCCCAGCCGCCCTCAAAAATGCCGATGTAAAGCTGGGTACGGTTCGGGTCGATTTCCTCCCCGTCGTTTCTGGGCGTACATGCGCAAAGCGGAGCGCACATCGTGATTGCCGCGATCAGAATTGCCAGAATTTTTTTAACCATAATTTTTCTCCTTTTACTTATGTAGACTGTTTACTGTTTTAAGCTGTTTACTGTTTCGTTGTTCCTTTCCCTGTTTTATTTTTGCACAATAATATTACCAAAACAGCCACGCCGCCGGCTACAATAACCGCACCGACCGCAATAAGCACTGTCGCCCAAACGGGTAATCCGCCGCCCACCGTCACCGTGTAACTTTCGGTCCGTACGTTTCCGACAAAGTCCGACGCGGTGACGACTACTTTGTACTCGCCCTTATGCTCGGGTATAAAAGCGCCTTCGTAAACGTCGACTTCCTCTTCCCCGAAATAGACTTTTACGCTTTTGTCGGAAACAATGTCGTTATCGCTTACGTCGAAAGAGGCAATGACCACGGGCTTTCCCGTAGAACCTTTTCTGTCGCCGCCGTTCAGCGTAATCGCAGGCGCTATGTCGTCAATTACATTAAACGCAACCGTATAAATATCGGACGTTTCGCCGTTAGCCGAATAGACATATTCGATTTTGTAGTCGCCGGGCTTTAAATCGGAAAACACTTTCCCTGCAGCCGCTTCGTCGGTAACTTCACCGCCGTAATAAAGTTTAACCGCAGCCGTTGCCTCTTCCGTCTTTTGCCCGAAAAAGTCGGTAACGACGCCTTCAGGTACTCTGAATCCTTCAGACGCGTTAATCTCGGAAGGCAAATCTGAAACGGGCGTCACTGCATACCAGTAATTTCTGACGTCCACCCTGTAGTTGAGGGACGCATATAGTCCCGACGAATCGCGCACGGTAAAACGAAGCACGTACACGCCCGCAGAAGACGGAGTAAACGCGTATCCGCCGACGTTTGCCTTATATTGCTCGGTTTTGTCTTGAATCGTGCCGTCGGGCAAAATCTCGCAATAATTAAGTTCGTCGAACAAGTCGCGTTTTTCTCCCTTTTCGTCCACGGCCGACACAACGGGTAATTTTATCTCCACGCCCGTTTTGGCCTTTAAATATAAGTTATTATCGTTGCTTTCTTTGGATAAATCAAATGCGGTGTTAACGGGTAATTTATCGGGGATAAGCACCGGAGGTCCCGAATCATAAACGTTAAGCACTCTTGTAACGCTTCCCGACTGGTCGAAATACGAAAAATCATATTTTATTTCATATTCTCCCAACGAATCGAATACGAAATCTTCAGAGTAAGAAACAAATCCGCTTTTATCGGGGGAATTAACAAAAATTTTTACGGTTACTTCGTCTTTATCCATATCGGGATAACGCGCGTCAAACACAACGAGATCGTTTCTGGACGGATTAAACAATACGCTGTCCTCACCGATGCCGACATTATTGTAATCGTTCACTTCGCCGATAAAACTTGTCTGAACAAAGGAAACTTTAAGAGGGATAGGATCGGACAAAATCTCGCGACCCACGTAATCCACCGCTTTATAACAAATCGTATAACTGCCTTCGTCGGGTAACACTATGCTGTCGGAATTTGTCAGATCCGTTTCACTTATCAGCATATCACCCGAATACAAAAGTGCGGAAACCTTTACCGTACTTTGACCGTAATCGAGTCCGCTTTCCGCTTTTGCAAAAACGCTTAAACGTTTACCCGGAACCGTCAGTGCGCCTTTGAAATTTTCGGTCATATCAGTAAAGCGTAACGCATACAAGCTTTCCGCCTCCTCGCGCGGCAATGCGGTAACCGTAACTTGCTTTTCGTTATCTCCGTCCGAATAAACGATAGTATAATTACCCTCTTGGGCTGTAAGGAAAGTGACGTCCGCCGATGCGGTTCCCGACGAAACGGTAGATCCGTCGGGGCCCTTAACCTCATAATTTCCCGTAAAAACAAGAGGTTTGCCGCTTGCGTAAGATACGGGCAAAGGAAGTTTGTAACTGCCGCCTTCGACTGCCCCGGAAGGAACAGTTACGTCGATGGGGCTTAAAGTTTTTTGTCCGCCCACCGAATAGACCAGTATTTCGGCCTTGCTTGCGTTGTTTGCAAAAGGTCCCGCGATTACGGACAGTCTGACTTTTTTGCCCGCATCGAAACCGTCGAAAGTCACGTCGTCGTTAATAAAGTTAGTGATACTGGAGCCGTATTCCTCAGCCGTGGGAACAGGGTCGATATATGCGTGTTTGAATCTTCTTATCGTGGATTTGTATGCCCCCACGGTAGCCGTATTGCCGGCGGTAAGACAGCCCGTATCGTTGTTGTAAACAAACTCCAGAGTATTTGCGTTTACGCCCGCGAAAGAAAACAGTTTGACGTTTCCGCCGAAAGTCCTCAGATAATCAGAGCCTTCATGCCCGTCCGCCGCGGGCATAAGAGAGGATTGCGCCGCCTCTCCGCCCGAAGTCTGACCGGTCGCATTCGCTTTGATTGCGCTGTAACCCGAAGACTGAAAGACGTCGATGATGCCGTTTACGCTTATTTCTATGTATTTGGAGCTGTCGTCCTCCTGCTCAAGTCTTACGGTAAAGGACTGCAGATCCGCCTTTTGCTTCCCCATGTTTTCGAGGGAAGGAAGCATGACAAGAGAAATAAGATTCGTGTCGCCGTTTAAAGTCAATAATTCGCTGTACACGGCGGCGGAGCCGCTTTTCGTAAACGTAAGCTTGCAGCCGTAATCGCCGTCCTTTACGGGCAAATAGTCGTACGGCGCGCAGTTTTCCGTCACGGTTACCGAGCTGTCCGCGCCGATAAACATCGCGGCGGTATCCGCCGAAGCGACGGCTTTTTTATCCGTTGCAAAACACATCGCGCTTAAAATCAGCAACACACCGATCGCCGTATAAGAAGCAATACATCTAAAAAATTTTCTTTTCGTCATATAATTACCTCATAATGCCGCACCCTGCCGATAATGCCGACAAGGACCACGTCTCCGTTTATCTTCTCTTTATTACGAATACAAAAGCAAGCGCGGTAAGCACCGTAAATATCAAAGCGGCGTTCTCCCCTCCGCAGCCGCTCTTTTTGCCGCCGTCGTCGGCAGGAGGCGCAACCGGCTGCTCGCTTTCGACAGCCGTCCATTTGGCGTAAAGCGTAAGGTCGCTTTCTATACCCGCCGCACCAAACTCGTAAGCATTGGTAAGTGCCTCGTCGGTATACCAGCCGCCGAATTCATAACCTTCGCGAGTAACGACAGGCGCAATGACCAAAGCTCCTTTTTCCAAAGTAATACTATCGACCGCGGTTCCGCCGTTAACTTCGAACGTAACGGTAAACGTTTTAAGCGTAAATTTGGCGTAAAGCGTAATTCCGCCCGCTGCGAAATCGTATTCGCCGCTTGTCACTTCTTCGCCTTCAAACGTAGCGCTTGCGTACCAGCCGCCGAACTCGTATCCGTCCTTGCTTACCGAAGGCAAGGTTATTTCGGTATCTTCCACGGTGTATTTTTGAGTATACTCACCGCTGATCGTGCCGCCGTTAGCTTCGTAAACCACGTCGTATTCTACAGCCGTCCACTTGGCGTAAAGCGTAATTCCGCCCGCTGCGAAATCGTATTCGCCGCTTGTTACCGCCGCGCCCGTAAACTCTTCGCTTAAGTACCAGCCGCCGAATTCGTATCCGTCCTTACTTACCGAAGGCAAGGTTATTTCGGTGTCTTCCACGGTATATTTTTGGGTGTACTCTCCGCTTAAGACTCCGCCGTCAGCTTCGTAAACCACGTCGTACTCTACCGCCGTCCACTTGGCATAAAGCGTAATTCCGCCCGCAGCGAAGTCGTATTCTCCGCTTGTTACCGCCGCGCCCGTAAACTCTTCGCTTAAGTACCAGCCGCCGAATCCGTATCCGTCTTTACTTACCGAAGGCAAGGTTATTTCGGTATCCTCCACGGTATATTTTTTAGTGTACTCTCCGCTTAAGACTCCGCCGTCAGCTTCGTAAACCACGTCGTACCCGATTACGGTATATTTGGCGTAAGCCGTCTTGTTTCCCGTAACGGGCTGACCGAAGTCAAACGGAGCAGTAAATTCTTTATCGGCAAACCAGCCGCCGAAAGTATAGCCGTCTTTTATAAAATCGTTGTCGTCAAGCGTCGGATATTCCTGTCCCTGAATGATGTTGATTACTTGTATCACGGAATCTCCGTCCATAAGAGTAAGAGTATAAACGGCGGAGAACACAACCGACAGAGTTTCGCTGTCGTTTGCGATATCGGCGGTTACGGTGAAAGAGTTGCCGACTATCTCAGAAACGTACTCGACGTCGCCCAGCTTAAACGAGGTCACCGCGTAATCGGAGGCAGGCTCGAAAGTGACGACAAGGTCTTTGTCTATCGCAAACGAGTCGCCGTTTTTAACTTCTGCACCGTTTATCTTGACTACGCCGTTATCCGTGTTTCCCACATCGCCCACGGTAAGGGTTTTATAAACCTTAACTACGGAAGAAACGCTATTCCCTTCGTAAGCGTAAGTAATCGTGTAATCTCCGCTAGATTGGGGAACGAATCCGTCCGCCTCGGCAAAAGCCGTTTCCGCGACTATTTCATCATTGCCTTTGGTAACCTTGACCGTTCCTTTGAATTCCTCGTCCGCGCTTAAGCCGCCGTCGGCAAAAAGCGAATATTTACGGGGCGCGGGAATGGCGATTTTCTCGCCTGTCCTGCCCGTAAAATCGTCAGGCGCGGCAAGCGTCTTTTTTTCAAAGGCATAAGAGCCGTTTTCAAGCCCAAGCGACTGACCGTCTATCTGAGAAATCAGAACGTGAGCCGTATCGGGATTGCCCGAAGAAGTATAACGATAATCTTCGCATCCAGCGTCTACTCCTCCGTCAAAAATATTGAATTTTACGGAAAGCTGCGCCTCGCCGCCGGTAAAGCCCGACCAATTCTCGTAATCAGCGGGATATCCGTATTCGGCACGCTGCTCCTCCGAAGGAGAGAAATGTCTTAAAAGCGAAAGGTTTGAATTTGCGACGTCCATCGCGTAAAGGGCATTTTCCTCGGCGTCGTAAATTATTTTCAAAGAAGAGATTTTTCTGCCGTTCATCTGCGCGGATCTAAGAGTTATTTTACTTGGCGAATAACCCGTTTTGTCGTGACGAAGCTGTCCCGTTATGTCACTGCCGTCCTTACCGTTGGGTGCCGAAACGGTAATATAACATAGCTCGCCGCTAAGCGCGGACGCCATCTGCGTTTCGGGATCAAGGTCGGGTTCCTCAAGTTTTACTGTTACCGAAACGAATTTGCCCGTAACGGGATCGGTAAGAGTAATGACGATGTTGCTGAGCTCGAATCTCAGATATTCGGGCGCCACGCAAAGTTCGACCACCGTATCATACTGAGTATCGCTTACGTAATCGTTGTCGCCCAGATACAGCGTGCGGTCAAGAGTAAACGTAGCGTTATGTCCCCCGGTCAGCATCATGCCTTTTGCGCTATTCAGACCGGATAGGAACTGGTTCTGGGCATAACCCTTGTAATCAAAATTCAGATTATTGATGATAGTTGTGCCGTCCGCGAAAACTCCGGCGCCGTCGGAAACGGAAAACGCGTCTTCCAGCGATCCGTCGTAAGCAATAAGGTACGCTTGACCGATAAGATTTGAATAATCGGCCGAATCGTAATATTCCGCTTTGTAAGTTCCCGCGGTCTTAGGAACATAAGTCATGTTGTCCGAATATGCGCCCAACGCATCAAAACTACCGTCGGGTTTGACTATTTTTATAAAAGTTTCCCTGTTTATCGGGGTAAATCCGTCAAAAAGATTGAATGACGTCAAAGGATCCGGCGTAATCTCGCTGCCCGTTGCGCCTTTAAGGGTGCGATTGAAAATTTCGTTTTTAACGGGGGATGTATTTGCGATAATTCCGTCAGCGGCGGTAAAACCTAAATTTTGTCCGTCAACGTCCGTGACAAGCACTTTGCCGCTGCCGTAGAAATTTATGAGCTGCAAGGAAACCTCATCGGTTTTAAATCCCGACCATGCGGTTCCGCGATCTTTGGGCTCGCCTGTCGTTTCCATGTCGCCGCCTGCGTTAACCACCCAGTCGAAATCCCTTAAAATTTTGTCGTTGATGTAAACCGCGTTTTCCTCTTTGTCGTAAGAGATCTTGTAAAGTTTTGCGCCCAGCGTTTCGTACCCCAGAAGCTGATTGCCGCTTTGCGCCGTGGCGCTTTGGTTATCGCGGTACCCGAACGTAAGCTGACCTGTCGCCGCCGCCGTTGCGTGAACGGTTACTTTGTCGAAATGGAAAATAGTAACGACAAAATAATTGGAAGGATCCGCTTTTTCGTAGACCACCACGCCAGTGACAACAATTCCGTCGTCTTTGTTTTCTCCGTCGTCGGTAGACATGGGAGTAAGCGTAATCAAAGAGTCGGTTTTTGTGTTGTCGGAAATATTGACCGAAGGTACCGTTGCAGACACTTTGGTCAACATCGAACCGCTGTTGTTCATATAATTGCCGGAGTCGAATAAGATTCCCTGATTTTCAAAAGCGCTCATGTAAGCAGGCAAAGTACTTTGTCCGTTTTCAAACGGCAGCGATATTTCAGCCTTGCCGATTCCGTCGCCCTCATTATAATCGAAAACCTCGGTGGGCATTTTTTCGCTGCCGATTTCTTTCACGGTGACAAACGCAATGGCTTTTTCTCCGCTTTCCTTGGAATACACCACTTTATACACGCCTGCAGGCGCGTTTATTACCGCATCGGAAGAATACAGATTGTTTTCTCCCAACCCTTTTACCGTAGCGGCGGTTACGTCCTCGCCCTGCGCGTTGAAAACGTTGACTTTAAATCCGTCGGCGGTTGCGGCAACGGGATCTTTCAAAAGATTGCAAATTTCCGTTTCGGGCAACGGACTGTCGTTGTTTTCTATAATTTCCTTGTCTACACCTTTGACGAAATCCGCCGAAACAGCCTCACCTGAAACAAAACCTTCGTCATCGGTTGCAAGATTTATGCCGTCAAGGTCTGTAATCAGCATAGCGCCGTCATACATTCCGCCCGAGTAAGATATTTCCATTCTCACTTCGCCCGTAGTAAATCCGCCCCACGTTTCCGTAGCGCCGTCATAAGTGGAATTAAAGTCGCGCACAAGCTGTTTACCGCAACCTTCGCCCGATAGAGAACAGCTCAACGACGTAATCTTTGCATACATCTTATTTTCCGCCGCGTCGTAATAAAGTTCCTGCGGCTCGTTGTATTTTGCCCAAGCATGATCGGGAACAAGCGCGCCCGCGGTATTAAGCGCAGTAGACTGAGTACCCCTTTGTGCCCCTGGAGTCTGATTGTTGCCATAAACAAAAAGACGCGCAAGTTCAAAAGACGCATCGTTATTCATACCTACTTTGTACTCTACTGTTATGTAGTTGTTTTCATCGTAGGCGTCTATTATTTTTACAGTAATATCTCTCAGCCGCGGAAAGAAACCGTTTTTCCAAAGCGTAGGGGCGTTGACCTCGCCTTCCGTTCCCGGATTTGCGGCTTTATACGCGGCTTGTTGCACGGCGTAACCGTTTTCCACCTGCGCAGGAATAAATTTAAGCAAAAGCTGATCGGCAGTGTTGTCCGCGATATTGAAATTTTTGGTAACTATAGTGCTGTTGGCGTTTGCGCCCTCTTTCTTCTGCAACTTTACGTAAGCGCCTTGGTTCATGTAACTGTAATCCTGCGTAAGCGATGAGCCTTTATAAACCTGCATGCTTCCGTCGGTCAGATAGGCGGGAAGCCCGTTGGCAGAAGTTGCCGCCTTAGCGCCGTATCCCGGCATGGCAGCGTCGGTATAACTGAACAGATCCTTTATGTTGGCAGCGGTCTCCTCTGCCCCGGCTTTATGATATGCGCCGGCTAACACGGGCGCCGCAAGTAAAATCAAAGAAAGAAAAAGCGATACCAGTGTTACTTTCGTCTTGGTCCTCATAACATCATTTTCTCCTTTTATGAATTTTCCGCTTATTAAACCTAAAATCCAGTCTACCCTTGTAGTATAAACTATGAAAATTTTATTTTCAATAGTTTAAAAAAAATTAAAGTATAACAT
>UQSP01000019.1 GCA_900543755.1 uncultured Eubacteriales bacterium | reverse complement strand
GAGTTCGTCGGCAGCGTCAGATGTGTATAAGAGACAGTTAATAAACTATTCCAGAGTGAAATTCGCTCATAGAGGGCTGGCATTTGAAAATAATTCATATATGCAAAGGAATCAAAAATATTATAAATATCTTGCCATTGTTGATATTTCCCATTTAGAAAGCATTGATTGTATATTTTACAGGGTTCCCTAAAAAGAGCATAAGCGCCCTCCGACTTACCAGACATAAAATTATGTATAGTACCACGAGTATTATACCAACATATATCATAAATTTGTGGCGGCGTTTCGCTCCACCAATCGTTTAATAAACTTTTACTTGTAATTTCTTTCCAAGGTTCTTTAACATAGTGACTTTCGCCAACAAGTAATATTCTTATTCCTGCGTCGTTGCCTGTATATTTCCCCCCAATAAAAGGCTTAAGGGAAGGGTGCGATTGAAAAAATTTGATATTATCTATTTGTTTTTCAAAAAGCATGTCGTTCATTTATTTTCCCTCCGAATATAACTTACTCATTTCTTGAATATCCGATTTGATCTGTTCTACAAGGCTTTGAGGAGATAACAGTTTAACATATTTTCCGTATTGAAGCAACCAAAAACGCATAGCTGAAGGGCTTGCGGTTAGCGAAAATTTGTAGTTTCCGTCGCTCATGTCAGTTATAACTACATTACGTCCAAACGTATCGATCACGTTGTCAATCATATGTGCGGCACAGTTAGCTGTTATAAATTCTATTCGTTCGGGTTTATCTGAATACATAAACGGGAAATAACTATCGAGTTTGCCTAAATTGATTCCTTGTTCACAATTTCTGACTGTATTCAATGGCCTGGAGTCCTCTTGTAAAATTTCGATATCGCTCATTCTGTCAAGTCGGATAAAAGCAAGGTTATCGTACCTATCATAATTACTAGCCAAATAATAGTGTCCGTTCTTCAAAAACAACCGATACGCACTGATTTTGGATTTTTCGGGTTTATTCTTGCGTTTGCATTTATCAGAATCAAAGTAGTTGTAGAAAAACAAAAGTTTTTTTCCCTGTTCTATCGCTTCGCAACAAAGTTCAATATTATAAAAATAGTCGCAGTTTTCATCCTTTTGCCAATCGTCGAGATTTGTTACATGCTTAGCGTAACTTTTAAAGTACTTACCACCTTCCGCCGTGAGCTTACCTATGATTTCTTTTGTATGCGTCTTGCAGATATTGCGGTTGGATAAAACCGAGTCGATGAGCAAGCGCAGTTCGCCCGGTTCAAATTTGCGCGAAGCAAAATAAATGCCATCGCTATCTCTAACGATATCATAACCTGCCTGTTGCAAAAAGTCGATATTTCGCGCAACGGCTTTGCGTTCGCACTCTATATCGTATTGCACTTTGAGCAACGAGATAATGTCATTTTGCCGAAGTTTATGATCGCAGTTTGAAAATTCTTGTAATATCTGCAAAATGCGTAATATCAATAACTTTTTTGGTTTAAATGTTTCCACCGTTAATCTCCTTGTATAATCGTTAAGATTCTTTTACCGCAATCTCTGAAGCTTTAACAAAACATTGCTTTATCCAAATAAAAACATATCAAAGGCAAATATAACATCGAAAGCATAAACATATAGTACGTAATATAAATTTCGCTCTATTTGCCTCTTAATTCTCATATCTACCTGTTTATTCTTTTCCTTTTCGTAATGATAATAACATACTTCTTGTACCGAAAAGAGTACAAATATTTTAGCATAATTTCATTATGGCGTCAATGTGGGAATACTTAAATTCTACTCTTTTAGCATTATGTTTCTTTCAATTGCTATATCGATAACCGTTTGGCACCGTGGCGTGTGCTTGGCAAAGACAAGTGCGGCTTTTAGGCATTGTGGTGCGGCTGTCGCCGCACCACAAACCTTCGCGCTTCGCGCTCGGGCGCCGCAGCCAAGCGCACGCCTTACTGCCATTTGATAAAATTTACACATTTTGGAGGAAGTATGAAGTACATAGATTGGCTTAATCAGTGGCTGGAAGTTTACATCCGTCCGTCCGTTAAAGTGCGGACTTATGAGCGGTATAAGCTTATTATAGAGCAACATATCAAAGATAATATCGGCAATTTTGATTTGGACGATCTGTCTCCGCTTGTCCTACAATCGTTTATTACAGGGCTTTTGCAAAACGGCAATCGCAAAACTGGGGCAGGCTTATCTGCCAACAGCGTAAACGCCGTTATCTCGGTCATTCAGAGTTCTCTCAAAACGGCGCGCCTGTTGGGGCTGACAAAAGAATATACGGCAGATAAACTCAAACGCCCGAAACTCAAAGAAAAGCCTGTGGAGTGCTTTACCCTCGCCGAGCAGAAGCGGATAGAGCAAGCCGTCATGAATGGTAAAAAAGATAAACTGTACGGCATTATTCTTTGCTTGTACAGCGGTTTGCGTATCGGAGAACTCATTGCTCTGCAATGGTGCGATATAGATTTTGGGAAAGGAATCCTGACTGTTTCCAAATCCTGCCATTACGGCAAGGATGGGCTTGTCATAGACGAGCCAAAAACCGCGACTTCCCGCCGCGTGATACCGTTACCAAGACAGTTGCTGCCCATTCTCAAAAGCATAAAGAAAAAGAGCGATTCGCCTTTCGTGGTATCGGCAAACGGAAGTACTGTATCCGTCCGCTCCTATCAACGAAGTTTTGAATTGCTCCTGAAAAAGCTGAATATTCCGCACAAGGGCTTTCATTCCTTGCGGCACACGTTCGCCACCCGCGCCTTAGAGTGCGGTATGGACGTAAAAACGCTTTCCGAGATCCTCGGTCACAAGAACCCGGTCGTTACGCTTAACCGCTATGCTCACTCTCTTATGGAGCATAAAGCAGACATGATGAACAGGCTCGGGAAGCTACTATAAAATGTACACCGAATATTGTATTCAATGAACTTCCTTACTCTATATTATATCAGACTGTAAACAAAGCTGCAAGTATTTGAGATTATATTTAGGAAAATAGGTCTTTGGAATGTTCATAAATCTTTTATTTTATGAACTTCCTGCTTCGATTTGTTCATTGAATACAATAATTGATGAACGTTTCGTGATAGAGAATGTTCATCACATAAACGTTAAGATTGGGAATCTTTTATCCGATTTTTGCGCTGAAGACAATGGAGTACGGACACTGAGTAATTTTATGCTTCGTCCCCGTTTCAGACATTATCCATATGTTTTTTGAAAGTTTCAGTCCTCATCGTTCGGCTTCGGAGAAAAGTTTTGAACGGAATTTATCCATATCGGAAGCTGCACCTGGAACAAAAATATTGTTAATGCAAACAACAGGAGATTTTTTGAGCAACGGCACATATAATAAATTGCCTGAGCCCTAAGTGAAATTAATTCGTATAATAAAATGAACGATAAAAAAATAAAAGAAACAGCAGAAGGTGATCCGGATGGAAAAACAGTCAAAAAAGAAACTCACAAAGGGGGATATCATCTGTATTGTCATTCTCGCGGTGCTGGCAATCATATTGATTCCCATATTTGCGATTAATTTTACGCTGATAATTAAGGGTAGTATCCGCCCCGAGGTGCCGCCCGATGTGTTCGGCATTGCGCCGATGGCGGTTACGACGGGTTCAATGGAAGGAGACAGGGAGGATGGTTTTTCCGAAGGCGCTCTCATTTTTGTAAGTATTTTAGATGATTCAGAAAAACAACGTCTTTCAGAGGGGGATATAGTCACTTTCCGATTGGACAGAACATATGTTACGCATCGTATTGAATCGGTTGTGCGCGGAGCAGACGGTTCTGTCGTCTCTGTAATTACACGCGGCGACGCCAATAATACCGACGATGGAGCTATCCCTTTGGAGAACGTGATCGGTCTTTGTACGGGCAGTATTGCAGGTGCTGGGAGTTTCGCAATGTTTATGCAGACGCCGCTTGGCATTGTAATCGTCGTCGGGATACCTATCCTGCTGTATATCGTGTATGATGTGACCCGTATCACCATCTATAACCGCCGCGTAAAGGCAGATGCAGAAACGGATGCGGATAGCGAAAAAGACAAAGAGATACGTAGGCTGCAACAGTTGCTTGCGGAAAAGGAGAGCGGGGTTACATCTGTACAGGAAGACGGACAAGACACGCCGCTGTCTGAGGCGGATTCGGCAGAGGGCGGCTCCGATAAGGCGGAGCACGCTGATCAGAACTGAAACGGGTTGGACGGTTGTTTCCGCTGCAGGTTTGCCAGCGGCGGAACGGAAAACATGGTACGCAGTGCGGCGGTGCCACATACGTTGCGCTTTGTATATTATAAAACTTTTTGGAGGATAAAATGGTTAAAAAGAAAGGGATTGTTTCCAAACTCATTCTCGGACTTTTTGTGCTGACGGCGATCAGTTTCTGTTTCCTCGGCAGAACGTTTGCACGCTACACGAGTAGCGGTACCGGATCGGCGACGGCCGATATTGCAAAGTGGAGTGTCACATTTGCTCAGCCGGAGTCTCAGCCGGTGAAACTCGGCATGATTTCTCCCGATGATACGGCTTATAACGGAGAGACGCATCAGACGACTCCTCGTTCCCATACCGGCGATAAGGTGCTGGTCGCAACGATCACGAACGAAAGCGCAGTGGAAGCCGATGTGACGATCGAAATCGGCGGCATTACGTTAAGTGGTTTTGACGGCGCATGGGGTGCCGGATATACGGCTTCAGAAACACCGGACGGCTCTCCTTCGGCGGAGCAGGCTGTCAAATTGTTCAGCATCAAACTTTATTATGATGCAGATGATCTGGATACAAACAGTTCCGATGCAGCTACAGACGAAATTACGAGCGGCAAAACAACTATCACGCTCGGCGTCGGAAGCGAAGCGACTACTGTCCTGAATATTTTTGCAGAGGTCACCTGGACTTCCGCCGACGCAACGTTGCAAAGCAATTCTGACGCGCTGGATACTTGGGTCGGCCAAAACATAACGGGGCTTGCAAGCACACTTACGTTTACGGCAGTACAGGGGTCTGAACAGCCCTCTGCATAATTGCGGAAAAGTTTTGGCAGCAGGTTCAGACGGAAAGTAATATCAGTCGGAAAGCTTGTATATAACGGGATATTTATCATATAGCTGCGAACCCGGAAGGGATGTGGCGCCGCGGCGCGGGGATATGATTCGGGCAGAAGAGATTTGGCGGATAGTTTTGTTCTGAAAAGGACGGCAGTTCTCCGTTGAGAAGTTTGAGAGAATATCCTGCGCCCGTATATTACGCAGGCAAATATACGGGCGCTATACAAGAATTTGCCATGTAATTTGAAAGACAACCGCGGACCGACAGGAAAGCGGCGCGGGGGATGAGAAAATATCTTGAAGCGAGGTCAACCATGTCTGTAAAAGATCCTTTTCAAGAGAATGGAAAGAGAGATGAAAATATGCGGAACGAGACGCCTTTTGATGCCGATGAGAACGCTGATGTAAAAAAAGAAACAGTGCGTGCAGAAATGTTGCGCTACAATGAGGAAACTGAAACAGAAAATCAGCCGCATAAGAAAGCAGGCCGCGGCGAGGACGAACGATTCAATCGGCTTCCCTCAAAAGGCAAGACTTTTTCGCAGCGGATGAGCAGTGCGGGGTATATAACAGGGCGGCAGTACGATATTATCAAAAATGAATTGCTGAGTTATTATTCGGGTCTGACGGGAAAAGGCATCCGCGTCAAGCTTTCTAAAAGGGGAGAACTATTTTTATTTGGCAGAAAAACACTCGCATTTTTGCGTGTTTCGGGGACCACATTGCATCTGTTTTTGTCGCTGGTTCCTTCCGAATACTCCGAGAGCAGGTATCATCATAAAGATATGTCGGGAACGGCGCGCTATGCGCGCTGCCCGATGATGTTGCGTCTGACTTCTGACAGGCAGATACGTCATGCACAGGAACTAATCGGTATATTGATGCGCAAAAACGGGCTTGAAAAAAATCCACACTATGTTCCCCGGGATCAGGCAAATGTATTCGGAAAACCGCAACATATAAGAATGCACCGGGGTACGGCGCAGAAAGATGCGGAAAATGCCCGGCTCGTCGGTAGGTCTTTCATCTCCGGGGGAGCGGAAGTCATGGCCGAGATTGCCGCAGGGGAACCGCTTCGGCCGCAGGAGATTCCCCCGGAGGCGATTAAGGCGAAACTTCCCCGCCGGGCAACGGTCTTTGACCGATTTGGGGAAAAGATCGGGCATTTGCGCCACAGTGAATGGTTTGATGAAGAACACAATGTACAAGGCGTGTTCCGGGAGCAGGGCGAAGGGGTTCTGTATTACCCGAATGGCAGCGTGGAAGCGTTGGCTTATCTTGACGGAAACGGAAACTTGCTTACCGCCAATCATCAACACGTCGCTACACTTAAACGGCCGCTTGTGCTTTTGATTTGGATACTTATCGCAATTTGTGTGGTGTTCGCCATCCTGTCTGTCTTATTCGCATCCTTTGCCGTGTCGAAATCGGAAGTTCCCTATGTGCCGACTGTTTTTATTACCGACGAAAATAAAACGCATTGGAATGAACAGGAAAATTTGGACGTATTTTATAACAAACAATTCGGAGACTCGGTTATAGCGCCCGGTATGAGAGGGGCGTATTACTTTCTGTTCGAAAACGTGAACAAAGACGCCGTTGAATTTTCGTTGGATTTTTCCGAAAAAAATGAACACGGCATAGGATTGGTATATCGTCTGATTCGAGATGGTGATCCCGTCATGCGTACGGAAGAGTTTGTTTCAGCAGAGGAACTCGGCGTGGAAGGGTTGACGCTGGAAGCGCATTCAACTGCGCGTTTCGAATTACAGTGGTATTGGATACACAACGACGAGGCTGATACTGCTGCCGGCGCGGCAGGAGCCGTTTATACTCTGACCATTCGTCTAACGGCTTCCGTCGTTGGGCGGTAGAAACGGATATCCGAATAAAAAATAAAGCAACATGAAAAAAGTATTCCGCATTTTTACGGTTGCCGTACGGGCGCTGCTCCTCGCTGTAATCGCACTGCTGTTGATATACAATATCTATACTTTGATTGCGCGCTATGCCTATGGGAAAAACATTCCTACTATATTCGGTTTCGGTTGCGCCGTTGTGGAAACGGGCAGTATGGAACCTTCAATCAGCGCAGGCGATCTTATTTTTATACAAGAAAAAGAGCAGTATTTTGTTGGCGACATAATCACTTTTTTCGATTCGTCGCACAATGAATATGTCACACATCGTATCATCTTTACGAGCGAACAGGGATATGTGACCAAGGGGGATGCGAACAGCGGGCAGGATCTTTTCACGGTACCGCAAGGTGCAGTTATCGGAAAAGTGATCGGCGTTTGGGGCGGAGGCGGTTCGGCCGTTGTATTCTTACAGACGCCGACGGGAATATTTACACTTATACTTTCGGCTGCGGCAGTTTGGGGTATAACTACGGGTGTTTCATTTATGATCTGCCGGGTGCAGAAAAAAGGGCAAGATACGTCGGACATTTCTCCAAATGATCCTAAATCAGACGAGGAAGCATGATTGGCGTTATAGCTGCTCGGACGCCGTTGCTGGTTGTATATTTCAGGAGGCTTATGGGAAAGGAAAGCAAAATAAAAAAATACCCGATACTCCGTTATTTGAGTTATCTGGTTATTGTCAGTATTCTGCTCACGGGCGTAAGTTTTGCCCGCTATACGGGTGCATCCAGCGGTAATGTCGACGCAACGCTCAGCAACTTTGTCTGTTCTTATGAAATTTCCGATGCTTCCTCCTTGATTTTTTCAAATACGGATTTTTGGCTGGAACTGGACGGGGGAAAGCAAAGCGCGACCAATACGGCCCGCACCGTTCGGTTCGATATTGCAAATTACATGCAGAGTGAAGGACGGGTAGACCGCATCAGCAGTGTGGCATTGCAGAGTACGCTGCGCTTTTACGCACCGGGAGACTTTATCGGCAAGCTTGCCGTACAAGTACTGCAGGCGGATGGAAGCACGGGCAGCGATATATATAGAGCTGTCACCCCTCAATATGTGCTGGGCGACCTCATTTATAAAGTGAACGATGTGAACGGCAAATACGAGCAAACAGACTTGTTTGCCTCGGATGTACGTACGATTGAAACAAACAAGTCAGTAAACTACAGCGACCGCACCGATGGACTTATCGGCGAAGAAATCGCACAATTGGAGCAGCAACTTTCCGTCACGGGCGGCTTTACGGGCACGTCAGACGAACACACGGGTGTGATACGTGCAGAGGCGAAAAACGGAACGGCACTATCCGTTACCTCAACCATGCAGACGGCACATTATTCCGTCGGGTTTATGCGTACAGAGACCCATTCAGGGAGCACAGAGGTGGGCGGAAATACTTCTTCTGGAACGATGGCTCCGATTTTATATATTGATTGCGAGCAAAGAGTGCCTTTTTACACGCTGGATATCACGCTTCCACAGATGTATTTTGAGGCGGCAACGGCGCAGAGTAAGACGTTTGTTCTGTGCATTACGGTAATTGCGCGTACGCAGGATAATGATTTTGCCGCGGTTTGGGGGGAAGATAATGCGCCGGCGGTTATCGGCGGCGCCAAAAGTTGGGATGAGTTGCTTATAACGCCGTCTTCAGATGACAATTATACCCTGAACGATGCGAAAGTGACGGGTTATCATTTTATGCGCGAGCTGCCCGTCTATGATCTAAACAGCGGCGAATTATTGCCAATCGGGACAACGTCTGTCAAAGTTACCAAGACGTATGACTATGCGGGAGGTGCTGTTCTTACCTATGAACATGTGGCGCCCATATCAAAACTATCTGGCTCTGCTTCTGTCGACCATACCATTGATTTTTATCGATATGTTGGAGGTGAAATGAGCGATGCCGAACCGGATTATAACGCGGTAACAAAAATTAATGGTTATGAGAGCGGTAGTTATAACGAAGAGGACGCACTATACGGGCTTTGCTCTAACAATGGAGAAAGCGGTTATATTTGGTTTTCGGAGCTTTCTGATGATCCATACTACGACACATATAAACAGCAACTGAGCAGAGATGATCCTGTTTATGTTTTTTCCGAGGCTCTCAGCAAGGGGTACTCGTCGACACTCAATGTTCTGTTCGTACAGATGTCCGAAAACCCGTCTGTATCGGGAGGTGCAGCATGAACGGTCTGAAAAGGAAATACGCTATATTCGGGCTTGCTGTGTTGCTGCTCATTCAAATCAGTCTGCTCGGCGTCCTGTTCACGAAAGCACGTTTTGAAGAGGAAGCGAAGTCTGGGTCCTGGATCTATGACGGTAACATGGAATATATTGTTGCCGAACAGGTTGAAGTCCGGTCAGTCGAGGAGCTGATTGCGTCCATAGAAAACGGCTATTCCAACATCAAAATCGCCGACAGCGTGGATAATCCGCTTATCATCACCTCGGGAGTGACCGACGTAGGGGCAGATCTTATCCTCGATCTGAACGGGCACGAGATCCAGCGCAATAACCGTGAGCCTATGCTTAACATTGAAAACGGAGTCCGTCTCACCATCATCGATACTTCCGTTCGGCAGGACGGTTCTTTCTACAACCCGGTGGGCAGTGTTTTACAAATCGGCGGCGGAACGCTTACTGTTGCAGCGGGCGATTTTATCAGCGGCCCGAAAAAGAGCGAATATGCCCATTTCAACGGCACAGAATGGACAGCAAAAAGCTCTGTCACAAGCAGTGACGGCCTGTTTACCCTCGGTGGCGAGGGTGGCTCCATCGGCACGACAGAGGCGGCCGTCTCGCTTTATATTAAAAGCGAAAATAGTTATAAGGAAACAACCGCAGTCATGCCTGTCATTGACCCGTATATTACAGATGTACAATATACTGTCGGTGAAGAGAACCAACAACATTGGTTCGTCAACGGCAACATGTATTTTGACGAAAATCCGAATTTCGGCGCCGCTTACGGCGGGCAAATACTTGGCGACACCTATCTCTATCATGTGATAGACGACAGTTCCGTCGCAGGAACGACGATTGCGGCGAGCGGCTCGGCCGACTTTTACTATACGTATCGTGTTTTGCGCACTACGGATACGGACGGAAAGCCCTCGTATATATATACGGAAAGCTCAACGGGTGAAAACGTGTTTACCGTTACGGTATATGGGTATAAGAATGTAAAAGGGACAGCAAATAAGGACACCAAATATGCCACAGTTAAGATGCTGGCGGGCAACATGTACGCGCGTGGCGGATCGTACACGACCAACTTCGGCACGGGCGATTCTTATGGTATATACGTATCGGGCGGCTATATGGCAGTGGAAGCGGGTGTTTTCGATGCGATCGAAGGAGGCGTGTGCATCGAATGCGCCTATACCGAGATCAGTGATGAAGAATATCTGCGTGTTGCTGGCGGTAGTTTCTACTCCGACAACGGCGATACAATCCGCGTTTCCGGCGGCAGAATGGAGGTTTCCGGCGGCGAATTTTTCAAGGACAGCACCGTTACCGCAAGTCAAGGTGAAAATAATTCCGCCATTATTCGCGTGACGATAGGGAAACTCACGGCGGCGGGTCCCGACGCGCAAAAACTTGCCTTTTCTTTGACGGGCGCATATCAGTACGGCGTGTACGCGCAGGGCGGTACGGTCAGCATTGAAAACGCTGCGTTTACTTTCGCCGAAAACGACACGGGGAACAATGTCGGTGTGTATGCCGACGGCGCGGCGACCACGCTCGCGGATACCGACATTTATATTGAAGGTGTAAACGGCAGCGGCAACTTTGGCGTAAATGCGGCGGCGAATATTACTTTGAACGGTACCTGCAATATAGAGGTAGCAGGCAGATCTTCGGGCGGACTGCTCGCACAGGGCGGCAATATCACCTATTCAGGCGGCGACGAGGATGATACGCTGACTGTGGCGCTTGCAATGAGAAGTGACGACTTTGTTCTCGACTCCCTCGCAATCGCAGCGCTCAACGGCAGCATTACTTTGGCAGGAAATGTTAAAGTCGATACAGACGGGCTGGGGGTCGTTGTATGGAATACGCAGGACTCGCATGCTGCAGGTAACAAAATTTCTCTTACCAAAGGCACTCTTACGATCGGTTCTGCGGAAAACCGCACGCGCGCGACGGCGCTGTACGTCAGCGGCGGAGACGTCGAATTTTTCCAAAACACCACAGTCGAAATTACATCGGAAGCCGACGAAAATTGTTATGTCCCGTCGGAAAACAAAAACATGTACATGTTCGACGGCGTATATGTACAGGGAGGCTCACTCAAAGCGTACGGCATATTCAATGTCACACACGCCGGGGTGGATAATGACTACCAATACGAGTACGATGATTCTGTGACAAACAGTGACGGGGGTAACGGTGCTGATCTATATTTGGAATTTGAGATAAAAAGTTTTGCAGTTCGCGTCGAAAGTTCGGCAAATACGTCTTCAGAGGTTACAATCATTGCCGGCGAAATTATGAATACTATCGGCGGCGGTTTGTATGTTGGCGGCGGCGAAGTTATCCTCGGCGATGAAAATGGCAACGGACCTACAATCCAAACGTCCGGAACGGAAACATATAATAGTTATACGGCAAAGGTCTTTGAAGAAGGATGGCTTGGTGGGGGTAGTTGGAATGAGAGTCGGCTGGAGTATATCCCGTTTACCGGCGCAGATGAAACATGGAATTACAAAATCAGCAAAACAGGCGGTCATGCTGTACAGGTCGCCGGCGATACAGAAACAAAACTTACCGTTAATTCGGGTTCTTATTCCGCGGTAATGGGCAACGGGATCCTTGTCAGTAGCGGAGAAGTCTATATCAAAGGCGGTGAATTCAGCGGTGCAGACAGTTATCCTAATTCTATAAACAGTGATCCTAATTCTACAAATAATAATACTGCCATGGCCGGCGCAGCGGCTTCATATGGTTTTAAAATGTATGGAGGAAAGATTACCGTAGAGGGTGGTACTTTTAAATCTACCGGCGGGGGTGCATTTATTATGGGAATGGCCGATGCGCCTGCCACAGCAGATATTCTGAACGCTACTTTTGAGGCTGGCGGAACGGCAGGGTTGTCTGTCTACCGTTATGCGACCGTAAACATGGGTCAACAGCATCGTAATGATATGGACAATATAACGATGAGCGGCAAGTCTAATGCTATCAGTATAGAGAATACCGGAAATACTTCCGGAACAGCCGTAAATATTTATTACGGGGACTATACGGGCGCACAAGACGGCATTTGGTATGGGGAAAAATCATCCGGTCTTACCATTATGGGAGGAACATTTACCGCAGACATTGCCAATAGCGATGATGCACGCTCAGGATTATTTTTTGATGTAAAACCAGACGAAGGTAAAGTTAAAATTTCAGACGGTACTTTTGTGGGAAACAGTTCTGAAAAAAGAGGTGGTTTTGCATGGCAAACTCCTTATTATACAAATGGTGCAATCGGTGCCGATTGTACTCTTAGCGAATGGAATATTTGGAGCGGCGTCGGAGCAGATATTCTTGTAACCGATATCATTGCTTCAGGCTGTTATGCTCACTGCGAAGAAGGTTTTGTGACGGGTGACTATGATTCAAATAACAGAAATAGATTGGGTGAAAGTTTAGCCGGTGCAAATAAAATTATTGTGAATGATTCTGTTATATGAGCGTAGCAACAGTTTTCACGGTTCAGGCAGGTGATGCTTTACAGCAAAATAGCCGCAATCAAAACGGTTGCGGCTATATATTTGTGTTAAAGGTCAATATTACCCGATAAATCTCACATATTTATCGCGGACGCAGGCTCGCCTCGATTTGATCGCCGTCTTGCTTGCCGCAAGGAACAGTGCCACTTCACTCAATTTCATACCGCCTAAATAGCAGTTCAAAACGTCGTTCTCTTTCTGCGTCAGGTGCATAGCCTCGACTATCTCGTCCGCTTTCGTATAGTCTGTTTCTTCGAAATAGTCCATATTCACGGACGGCGCTTTCTTATTATCGTAGACGTCTATATCTTTGCTGTTTGCGGCTTTCCTGCGGAAGTTAAGGATATACAAATCTACCACGCCGTAGCAGGCATTCTTGATGATCACGTTCTTACGGTATTTTGTATTGCCGTAGATTTCGGATACATACCTGCCTTTGAACTGTAAAAGAAAACATATAGCCGCCTGTACGCAGTCGTAACCGTCCGATACGATGTAGCCGGGTTCGTTCATATGGTGGAAGTCCCTAATAAGACCGTTAAACAGCCTTTCAGCGACTTTGTAATTGCCATAGGCGAATACCGTTCGCAATGCGCGGAGTGCGATCATCTCGCCCATAAGCTGCACGTTCTCGTCCGAGATAGGTTCGGCAAAGAGTTCGTAATCGCTGTTGTACTTACCGTTGGAATGTTCGTAAATAATTCTCATAAGTGGATACCTCCGAAATTTTACTGCCGGGGTTCGGCTGCGGCACAGTAGCACCGGGCGAGGTATCCTGAAAATTATCAAAACTTACATTTAACAGAAGTCAACGGACAACGAAAAATTATTGCGTGGGTGTATAGATAATTCAGCATATGAAAAAAGCCGAACAGGATATCCTGCTCGGCTTATGGTTTAGAAGAAATATGAAAGTTATAAGCGATAATTTTTCGCGTTGACTTCTGCGAGGACTGTGCTACGATAGCCACAACGAACCCGCAAAATTTCGGAGAGTATCACCCCAAACGGAGAATGATACCGAAGAAATCTCTTGCAAAAAATAATACGAACCTCGAATCGTCTTCTTGGTTCGTATTATTCCGATGTGGTGCCCAAGGCCGGACTCGAACCGGCACGGTGTTGCCACCGAAGGATTTTAAGTCCTTTGCGTCTGCCGTTCCGCCACTTGGGCAAATTCTGGAGGCACCACCCAGACTCGAACTGGGGGTAAAGGCTTTGCAGGCCTCTGCCTTACCACTTGGCTATGGTGCCGTTATAAGTATATATGCGGTAACGCGGGCAGGGGTTCAAAAAAATGGTGGGAGCTACAGGGCTCGAACCTGTGACCCTCTGCTTGTAAGGCAGATGCTCTCCCAACTGAGCTAAGCTCCCACAATACCGCAAGTCGCTAATTACCGACAGCTTTTATAGTTTACCAAAACATTGAAAAAAAAGCAAGAGATTTAACAGTGTTTCTGTGAAAAAATTTAGGTTAATTTTATTTTACGGTTTTATATTCGTTTTATGATATTAAAAACGGGCAATAAAAAAAATTTTAATCTTAATTCGACTTCCTATAAAGCCTGAAAAAATTTAAAATTCTGTCGTGGCGTTTTTTTGAGGTTTTACGACTTAATTCGCAAATTTGCCGTGCGTAATTTCTTTTCCTTTGCATACAATATTTACGAAGAGGAAGTTATGTTCGAAATTAAACTGACCGTGAAAGCCGAAAATATTTGTTGGCTTAAGGACAAAGAGGACAATATAAAAACAGCAGTGGAAAGAGCGGGTGGCGCGTTTGATTGCGGAGATTCTTACGGAAACCGTGAAATCGTTATTTCATGCGATAACCGTAATAAGGAAACAGTAGTAAAGGGAATCAAAGCCTTTATATCCGATATTTACTGTAACGAACTTAAACGCGCGTATTTTCTGAAGCGTTTAAGGCTTCCCATGCTTAAGGGATTAAGAAAGGAAATTTTAATAAGAACGCTTACGGCGTTCGACCGTGAACGCGACGCCGAATTGGTCGCAAGTTTGCTGAGACTTGAAAAACAATTTTCAATAGACGGTTTTTATTACTTCAGACTGCGCGAACTTAACGAAAGATGGCGTGAAATTGCCGAGCTCACCGAGGCAAACTTAATGCTGCTGTACGATGAGAGTGCGCTTAATCTTTTGTTAAAATTTCTCTTAAGCGCAGTGGCGCCAAAATCCGAAACCGTAAGGATTTTGCAAAAATCGGGCGGTTATATCATTAAAGCCGTCGACGTGCCCATAAAAGCCGACAACATTCTTTCCGCGGGAGAATTGATTTTAAACCTTGTGGATATTGCTCCGATGGAGATAGTGCTTGAAAACAAAATAACGGATTGTTCGCTTTTGATGAAGTTAAGCGACATTTTCGACGTAAAAGACGCAAATAATACATTATCTTTTTGCGAAAATCTTCAGTAAAGGGAAAAATCAGTTGCAATATTTAAATGGTTGTGCTATCATAAAGAAGATATAAAATTCAAGGAGATTTAAAATGAAAGGATCACTTCTTATGGGCGCAATGACCGCTCAACAGATTATTTTGATTGTAGTTGTCGTTTTGTTGGTCGTCGCGCTTATAGTTCTTCCCATGTTTACCAATAAAAAGCGCCAGAAGGCAATTCAGGAGCTGCACAATTCCATTTCGGTTGGCGATACGGTAAAGACGGTAGGTGGCATTGTGGGTAAAATCGTTGCCATAAACGAAATTAACGCCGTCGATAAGGAGTTCGTGCTGGAAACCGGTCTTGACGGAAGCAAATCCACGATGGTTTTCGATTTCAACGCCATTTATCAGGTTGTGTCTAAATCGGGTGCAAAGCCTGCTGTTTCCGAGGTGAAAAACGTTGAGGCTGCTGTTGTAGAGCCGGAAGAGAAGCCCGCGGAAGACAAATCCGACGAAAAATAAAACGATAACAAATAATTACCCGGATTTAAAGTTCTAAACAATAATATCCTTCTCATATAATTACAATGTAATTGTGAGGAGGATTTTTTTATGCATTCCAATGAAACCGCCGTAGAAAAAAGGCATTATATTCTGGAAATGGTAAAAGCGCTTATAATGTCGCTTATAATTACCCTTTTGCTTGTTTTGATTGCGGCATTTGCTATCAAACTTTTTAATATACCCACCGACAGCATTATAATTATCAATCAGGTTATAAAAGGATTATCGATTTTTGTTTCCGCGCTTGTATGCTTTAAACTGCCGTCATGCGGTTTTATAAGGGGAATAATACTCGGAATACTTTATATTCTCTTATCATTCGTAGTATTTTCGCTGTTCAATAACGAATTTTCTTTCGGCATAGGTCTTCTTAATGACGTTACTTTGGGTGCGGTTACGGGACTTATCAGCGGAGTCATTGCCGTTAATTTAAGAAAATAATTTTGCTTTTAACGAGAGCCTGCGCAAAACACTTGCAAAAACTTATGTATTGTAGTATAATATTTACAAAAATTTGCGGAGGCTTAGCCAATTATGAAACACATTAAAGTTGTTGCCAAATCCACCATTTGCAGAGACAAACACACCGGTTGCGGTGAATGCCAGTCAAGCTGCCAGTCTGCTTGCAAAACAAGCTGCACCGTGGGCAATCAGTCTTGCGAACAGAAAATCAACCGTATCGAAAAAGAAGACAACAGATAAGTAATGGTTCACGCGTTTGACTGTCTGGGTCACAGCTTTTTGTTGGACGTTGAAAGCGGTTCGGTATTCATTGTAGATTCGCTGACAAAGGCTTTAATAGAAAAACACAATTCTCCCGTTGATTATTCAAAGGGGGAATTTTCCCGTTATACGGCAACCGAAGTTGCGGAAGCCAAGGAAGAAATAGACGCTCTTATTAAAGAGGGCGTTCTCTTTTCGCCCGAGCCTCCGCACAAAAAACCCGAATATGCGGGAGTTATAAAAGCAATGTGTCTTAATATCTCGCATATGTGTAATTTAAGATGCGAGTACTGTTTTGCGGACGGCGGCTCTTACAGCGGCGAGATGACTAATATGAGCTTCGAAGTCGCCAAAAACGCCGTTGATTTTCTGGTTGCCGGAAGCGGCGGAAGACGCAATCTTGAAATAGACTTTTTCGGGGGAGAGCCTCTTCTTAATTTTGACGTTGTAAAGCGTACGGTAGCTTATGCGCGCGGGCTGGAGAAAGAGAAGAACAAAAATTTCCGTTTTACCATTACCACAAACGCCATGTTGCTTGACGATGACGCGATTGACTTTTTCAATAAAGAAATGTATAACGTCGTCGTCAGTATAGACGGAAGAGAATGTGTACATAATTCGGTAAGGAAAACCGTTACGGGAGCGGGCTCGTTCGACACCGCCATGAAAAATGCGCTTAATTTTAAAACAAAGCGCAAGGGGCAGTATTACGTGCGCGGCACTTATACTGCGCTTAACAAGGATTTTTCGAAAGACGTACTGTTCCTCAACGACTGCGGTTTCGACCAGATTTCCATCGAACCCGTCGTTCTTCCCGATAACCACAGGCTTGCCATACACAAAAGCGATGTTCCCGAACTTATCGAGGAATACGATAAACTCGTTAACGAATATTTCCAAAGAAGAAAGACGGATAAGTGGTTCAATTTCTTTCACTTTATGATTGATATTTATCACGGACCGTGTGAAACGAAAAGGCTTGTCGGATGCGGCGCGGGCAACGAGTATGTTGCAATTGCGCCAAACGGCGATATATTTCCCTGTCATCAATTCGACGGTGACTCTAAGTATAAAATCGGAAACGTTCTTGACGGCACTTTCGACAATCGTATTCCCGAAAAATTTGCTTGTAACAATCTTCTCGAGAAGGAAGATTGCCGCGAATGTTGGGCAAAGTATTATTGCAGCGGCGGATGCGCGGCAAACGCCATACACTATTGCGGGGATATAAACAAACCTTACAAGATTACGTGCGACCTTATGCGCAAAAGAATAGAGTGCGCTATTGCCGTAAATTCCCTTGAAAAATCAAAATAAATGATTGCCCGGCATAAAAACAGACTGTATTTAATTGACTAATCGGCCGGAAATATTATATAATTATGCTATTGTAAGTTGGAGGCTCTTAGATGAAGAAAAAATCGTCAATAATCAAGCTTGCGTTGATTGGCGTTGTTCTGGTAATAGGGATTGTGCTGTCGGTATGCTCTTTCAGGCTGCCGTTTTCATATTATAATTACAATTCTTTTGCAAGCTCGATTAAGCTTGGTCTGGACCTTAAGGGCGGTATTTATGCCGTTTACGATTCGGAAAGCGCGGGTGTGGACAATTTCGACGCCAAACTTGCCGGAACGCAGAAAAGACTTCAGGATCTTTTGGTCTCCAAAGGATATACCGAGGCGTTAGTCACCATAGAAGACAAAACCAGATTAAGGGTGGAAGTGCCCGACGTGGACAACCCCTCCGCAGTATTCGAGCTTATCGGTAAACCCGCCGAGCTTGAGTTCGTGCTTGACGATACCGACGAAATCGTTATTACGGGCGACCACGTTAAAAGTGCAGAAGGTTATTACGACTCTTCGCAGGGCGCGCCGGTTGTTTCGCTGGAGCTTACCGACGAAGGCGCCGACAGATTCGGTGAAATCACCGCGGCAAACGTCAATAAAACAATGTCCATTTATATCGTTACCGACGGAGTCAGGGACGAAACGCCGATTTCCACGGCCACCATTCAGGAGGCGATTAACGGCGGACGCGCGCAGATAACCATGTCCGGACAGGAAACTCAGGACGCCGTTGACCTTGCCGCGCAAATCATGAGCGGTACGTTTGACGTCAAACTGTCGCTTAAGGAAAGTTCCACGATTTCCCCGACGCTGGGTGAACATGCTTTGTTCCTTGGTATTATCGCGGGTGCGGTAGGTCTTTTGCTTGTCATAGCTTTTCTTATCTGGAGATACAGACTTTTCGGCGTGGTTGCTACCATCGCGCTTGTGGTATATACAGTGCTCATGCTGTTCTTCCTTGCAGTGCTTCCGTGGGTACAGCTTACGCTTCCCGGCATTGCGGGCATATTGTTAAGCCTTGGTATGGCGGTCGACGGCAATATCGTCATTTACGAACGTATTAAAGACGAATTCCGCGACGGAAAATCTATTCTGGCTTCTTTACACGCAGGCTTCAAAAAAGCTACCGTTGCGATTTTCGACAGTAACATCACTACGATTTTCGCCGCAATTATTTTGATTATATTCGGCACCGGTACTATTTCAGGCTTCGGTATTACGTTGCTTATCGGTATAATTCTTTCAATGTTCACTTCTTTGGTCGTTACTCGCGGACTGTGCAAATACTTTACCGCTATCAATAACACGAACGAAAAGCTTTACGGCTTAAAACGCGGCAAAGATTTTGTCCCCGAAAATCTTGAAAACGCGGAAGAGGTCGAAGAGGAAGTTAAAGAAATCACCGCGCCTGCCGGCGATACGGAAGGAGCACAAGCATGAAATTCAACAGATTATTCGAACAGGATTTTAAGATAGTCGAAAACAAGAAGAAAGTTTTCTTTGCGCCCGTCATAGTAATCGTTATCGCAATAATAGCGTGCATTGTCTATCATTTTGTGTTCGGCAGCGCGTTTAACCTCGGAATGGATTTCACAGGCGGTTACAGCATCAGCGTTACTCTGGGAAACAAGCTTACGGACGAGACTTACGATACTTACCGTAATCTTGCCGTTGATATCGCCGAAGAGCTTAAGGACGAAGAGGGTAAACCTTACGGGATTAAGATTTCATCCGTTCAGCGTCAGGGCGACGCCGATACCGCGGGATTATTGCTTAAATATAAATCCGTGGGCACGGAAGAGGAAATGGAAACGATTAACGAAAAGTTGCACAGCGCACTTTCGGAATCAATGTTCTTTTTCCGTCCTACCGTTACTTTTAACGACGCAAAGACCGAGTTTACCGCCGCTTATGAAGACTACTTGCTTGTAGGAGATTTCGCCTTCAGCTGCGAAACCAAGCTTAAAGAAGCCGGATTAAACGTAAATTCCGTTACAGTATCCGAAGACAAGAAGTCCGTTAAAGTTGTTCTTGCGGCGGCCGCTTCCGATGAAAACGTTGCTACTGTTAACGAGGTTATGGCCATTGCCGACAATTACGGCGGAATGGTTTCGGACGGCGGACAGACGAGTTCAACCGTAAGTTCGGAAATTCTTAAAAGCGCGTTGCTTGCCGTTTCCGTTGCACTTTTGCTGATGCTTGTTTATATAATAATCAGATTCGAGTTGTTAAGCGGTATTGCGGCGGTTCTTGCGCTTTTGCATGATATTCTTATAATGGTATGCTTTATGGGAATATTCCACATCGAAATTAATTCCACGTTTATTGCCGCGCTTATTACCATTCTCGGATACTCGATTAACAACACCATAATCATATTTGACCGCGTGCGTGAGAATATTAAGTTCTATGCCAACAAACGCCTTAACGGTAAACTCGTAAAACCGGCGTATATAGCCAATAAATCCGTTCAGGAAACAATATGGCGTTCCATTAATACAACGCTTACAACGCTTATCATGATTGCGATGGTTGCAATAATAGGCGTTACCGATATAAGAATTTTTGCCTTGCCCATTATCTTCGGTTTGCTTGCAGGCATCTATTCTTCCGTATTCATGGCACCTACGATTTGGGCTATGCTTGCGAAAAGTTTTCCCGGTACAATAAAAGCGCCGAAGGCAAAACGCGCGGCTGCAAAAGCCGAAAAATAATCCGAATGAATAAGCCTTCCCGCGAAGGCTTATTTTTATATAAGCAGTATCAAGTCACATAATTTTTTTCGGAGCCGAAATGAACGTCAGCATATCTATAAAAAATTCTAACCCCGTGGATGCGGCGAAAGCGGAAGAATTAAGCCGTCTTTTCGGGCTTGACGACAAAATCGTCGAGCTTTTGATTTCACGCGGAATTAATACTGCTGACGCTTTGAAAAAATTTCTTTATCCCGATAAGTCCATGTTCTATGATCCCTTTAAGATGAAGGGAATGCGCGAAGCGACTGATAGAATACGTAAAGCTATTGACAATAAGGAAAAGGTAATAATTTACGGCGATTACGATGCTGACGGTGTTTGTGCCGCCGCCGTTTTGTCGTTGTTTTTATCATCGGAAGGATTGGACGTATTTGTTCATATTCCCAACCGAATAAGTGACGGCTACGGTCTTAACGAAGAAACGCTGGAAAAAATAATCGAAACTCATACGCCTGATCTTATCGTTACTTGCGATTGCGGAATTTCGGGTGTTGAAGAAGTCAGGTTTGCTTTGGACCTTGGGGTGGACGTGATAGTTACCGACCATCACGAGGTGTCGGGTCTTGTTCCTGAGTGCATTGTCGTCAATCCGAAACAGGAAGATTGCGATTACCCGTTCGATATGCTTTGCGGTGCGGGCGTAGCGCTTAAAGTCATACAGGCTTTGGGCGGATTAGATAAAATGCTGGAGTATACGGACCTTGCCTGCGTTGCCACGATTGCGGATTTGGTGCCGCTTACGGACGAAAACCGTTTAATAGTTCAGCTCGGATTAAAAAAGATTAACGACAAGAAGAACCTTGGTCTGACCTTTTTGTTCGACGCGTTGGGATTGGAAAACGTCAGCAGCGGAGATGTTGCGTATAAAGTCGCACCCCGTATAAATGCTGCGGGAAGAATGGGCGACGCATATCGGGCTTTCGAACTTCTGACCACAGTTGACGTAAAACGCGCCAAACAGATTGTGGATGAGATAGAAGAAGACAACCTTCGCCGCAAGGAAATGTGCGACGAAATGTATTCCGAGGCCGTCGAGGATCTTAACTCTGAAGATCTTATAAACAATCGCGCCATAATATTGAGCCATCCTTCATGGGAAAAGGGCATTACGGGTATTCTTGCCGCGCGGCTTGCGGGCGAGTATAATCGACCCGTGTTTATACTTGTAAAATCGGGTGATACATACAAAGGCACCTGCCGCAGTATCGACGGAATAAACGTACATGAATTGCTTGTCGGTTGCCGCGACTCACTGGTGGAATTCGGAGGTCATGCACAGGCGGCAGGTTTTTCAATAGCTCCCGAAAAAATAGACGAGTTCCGCAAATCGGTAAACGATTATCTCAAGGCTTTTCCCGACGACCTTTTTATGCCTAAGGCTTATTACGACGCTGAAATTACGCCCAAAGAAGTCAATTACGAATTTGTAAAATCATTGGAACTGCTTGAGCCTTTCGGAAACGGAAACAACAAACCGCTTTTTAAAATGGAGCTTGACAATCTGAAGATTGCGCCCTGCAAAAGCAATCAGTCGCATATTTCAATAATGTCCGATTCGGGACTGCAGATTTTTGCGTTCAATTACTCTAAGCTTTCTTATCAGCTGATGTCGCAGGGCAAAAAAGTAATCGTTACCGAACTTCAGACAAGTAACTACGGCGGAAAGCAAATCAAAGGTATCATGAAGTGTTGCGCGCCTTCGTCTTTATATATAAACGAAGCGGTGTGCGAGGGATTCAAGTATAATTTACTTAAATACGTTCCGCAAAGTAAATGCGATTATTCAGTGTATGACGAGCAATATCTCAATAAGATTTCCCGCAATTTATACGGTACTTTAATAATTGCGCCTGACAAGGATTCCTATAACGAATTTGTTGAAAAGCATGAGCTTCCGTTTTTCAAAGAATTTATGTACGCCACGTCGCGCAACAATTATTCAAGGATAATCGTCGCGCCCTCCTTTGAGCAGGGAAATCTTTGTTTTGCGAATTACGATCATATTGTGTTTTTACGCGCGCCGCTTAACAGCGGCATAATTTCCTATCTCAATTCCGTTACGAAAGCGGAAATTCTGTTGCCCGAAAAATGCAGTGAAAATTACGAGGTAAGCGTAGACCGAAAAATTTTTGCAGATTATTTCGAATCAATGAAGAAACTGCAAAATCTTTCCTTTTCGGGATTTAACGCTTATTTCCGTCAGTTAATAAAAAACAAACCTGATTGTAAGATGAGTCAGTTTATGTTTTGTCTTGATGTGTTCGAGGAACTTGGTTTTGTAACGGTTGAAAACAATCCGTATCGGATATTGTTCAACAGCGGTAAGAAGGCGGACTTAAACACGTCGGCTATTTATACACTTATAAAGGAGAAGATTGAAGAATAAATGCAGCAGCTGAGAGAAAAATTCGAATTGGTGTTTAATCCGCAGCAGACAGAAATGCTTAACAGGGCAATGGATTATGCTGCCGAAATGCACGCCAATCAATTCAGAGAATCGGGCGAGCCGTATATCACTCATCCGATAGCCGTTGCAAGCATTCTTTTCGATTTGGGGCTTGATTGCAGTACTTTGGCGGCGGCGCTTTTGCATGACTGCGTAGAAGATACGCCCGCTACGGAAGAGGAAATAAAAAACAAGTTCGGTGAAGAAGTTGCCGAGCTTGTGTCAGGCGTTACCAAACTCGATAAAATTGCCTTTAAATCCAAAGAAGAAGAGCAGGCCGAAAACTTCAGGCGGATGTTTTTCGCGATGGCGAAGGATATTCGCGTAATTATCATTAAACTTGCCGACAGACTGCATAATATGCGTACCATTTCATCATTAAGCGAAGAACGGCAAAAGGCCATGGCGCGTGAAACTTTGGAAATTTTTGCGCCGCTTGCGTCGCGTCTTGGTTTAAGCTATCTTAAGTGCGAGCTTGAAGATCTTTGTCTTAAAGTGTTGGAACCCGCAGTTTACAATTCGCTGGTAGGCGAAATCGCGTTAAAGCGTGCCGAGCGGCAGGAACTTGTAAACCATATTTGTGCGCGCCTTACTTCTTTATTGGCGGAGCTTAAAATCAAAGGCGAGGTCAGCGGCAGACCTAAGCATTTTTACAGCATCTATAAAAAAATGAAAAACAATAACCGTACTTTCGATCAGATTTACGATCTGACGGCAGTGCGCGTCATCGTGGAGAACGTCAAGGACTGTTATGAGGTTTTAGGCATGATTCACACCATGTGGAAGCCTATTCCGGGACGTTTCAAGGATTATATTGCGGTCCCTAAGCCCAACAATTACCAGTCGCTTCATACAACGGTCATGACCACGTACGGTATGCCGTTTGAGATACAGATTCGCACTTACGAAATGCACAAAATCGCGGAATACGGTATAGCGGCGCACTGGAAATATAAGGAAAACCGCGGCACGACTAACGAACTTGACGAAAAGCTGGAGTGGCTGAGGGGCGTCATGGACGTTGAAAGCCAGACTTCAAGTCCGCAGGAATTTTACGAGTCGCTGAAATTCGACCTTTACAGCGGTCAGGTTTTCGTCTTTACGCCTAAGGGCGACGTTGTGACGCTTGCCGAAGGGGCAACGCCCGTCGATTTTGCTTATTCGGTCCACAGCGCGATAGGCAACAAGTGCGTCGGGGCAAAGATAAACAATAAAATCGTGCCTCTTGAAACAAAGCTTAATACGGGCGACTATGTGGAAATTATAACGTCCAATCTTTCCAAAGGCCCGAGCCGCGATTGGCTGAGGTTTGTCAAAACTTCTCAGGCGAAGTCCAAAATCAAGGCATTTTTCAAAAAAGAGCTTAAAGAGGACAATATTAAACGCGGTAAAGATATGCTGGAAAAGGAAGCCAAAAACCGCGGTTACGTGCTTGGAAACCTTATGGTGCCTAAATGGCTGGACGTCATTATGCAACGTTATTCGATATCTTCGATTGACGACCTTTATGCATCGGTGGGCTACGGCGGATTTACCGTAAACCAGATTCTTTCAAAACTTATAGATTTTTATAAGAAAGAAGAGCGCGCGAAAGCTCCCGTAAGACCAAACAACAGCAACCGTTCGCTTTCTTCGGGCGGAGTAGTGGTTAAAGGGCACGACGACCTTTTGGTGCGTATGTCCAAGTGTTGTAATCCCGTTCCCGGCGATGAAATAGTAGGTTTTATTTCTCGCGGAAGAGGAGTTGCGATTCATCGCAAAAACTGTCCCAACCTTAAAAATATCGAGGATTTCCGTCTTATAGAAGCGCATTGGGCAAACGCAGGAAACGCACCTTTCGCCGTTTCCATGCAGATAGAAGCGCAAAACGCCAACGGTTTGTTGGCGCGTATAACCGCACTTATCAGCGAGATGAAGCTTACCATCAATAATCTTAACGCCCGTGTGGACAAGTCGAACAACGCCATTATAAATTTGTCCGTTATGGTTGGAAGTATTGAAGAGTTCGATAACGTCGTCAATAAAATTCAGGCGCTTCCCGATGTGGAAAAAGTATTCAGGAGCAGTCTAAACTGATGAAAATGCTTAAGCTGGTCACAAGCGTGGCAAGTACCAATACCTATATTTTGTATAACGAATCGGATTGTGTTATAGTTGACCCCGGCGATAACGCGCCCCTTTTGTTTGCGACGCTTGAGGAAAACGGGCTTAAATGCAAGTTCATTTTGCTGACTCACGCTCATTTTGACCACTGTAACGTGTGCTCGCTTTTGCAGTCAAACGGGGCAAAAATATTTATGCATGCGGGAGACAAATCGCTTCTGCGTACGGATAAAAATCTTGCGGTAAAATTCGGTATTTCATTTAAAAGTTTCAAGCCCGATTACTATGTGACCGACGGGCAGAAGCTTGACCTTTGCGGAATAGAGTTTACCGTCGTTCATACTCCCGGGCACACGAACGGCAGCGTTTGTTATATTGCGGAAAATTTTATGTTTTCGGGCGATACGCTTTTTCATCTTTCGGTGGGAAGGACGGATTTCCCCACGGGCAGCGACGTAAAAATGCGCAAGTCGATAAAAAAGTTGTTTGCGCTTGAAAAAGATTATATTGTTTTACCCGGACACGGATTACAGACAAGACTCTCTTATGAGCGCGTATCAAACCCTTATGCTTGAATTTTCCACAAACAAAGAAGACATAAAAAGCGATCTGCTTGACGAAGTAAAACTGTTTTTTCCTTATTTCGAGGATTGCGATTTTAAAGTGCGGCACTTTTGCGACGAAAACGCAACTTTATCGGGGACGGAAATAAAAAATACCGTTTGTATAGACGAAAACAGTTATAATTACGCCAAAACCATAGAAAAAAATCTGTCGGAGACGGCTTACAAGCGTCTTTTTAAGCGCGAGTGTAAGCTGTCCGTTTACCGCGCGTTTTCTTCTTTTACGGGCTTAAAGCCGCCTTGGGGCAGTCTTACGGGAATAAGACCATCAAAGCTTGTTTACGATATGCTGGAGGAAGGTCTTTCTTTAGAAGAATGCAGACAGCAGCTTAGCGAAAGATTTTTTGTAAAAAACGAAAAGTCCGCGCTTATATGCGACATCGTAAAAAATCAGCAGGGATACTACAAAAAAGACGATAATCTTTTCAATATTTATATCCATATACCTTTTTGCACTTCTAAGTGCAAATACTGTTCCTTTACGACTGAAACCGTGTCGCGTGCCTCGGGGCTTATTCCCGATTATGTTAAAAGGCTGAAAGAGGAGATTTCCGACGCCGTGGATACGGTTTTTTCCTACGGAAAGCTGTGTTCTGTATATGTAGGAGGCGGAACGCCTACCGCACTCTCTGCAGAGGATTTATATTATCTTTTAAGTGATTTTCCGTTTCGGGACGTTGAGTTTACGGTGGAAGCAGGGCGACCCGATACTATTACCGAAGAAAAGCTGGACGCCATCAAGCAAGTGGGCGCAAGCAGAATATGCGTTAATCCTCAAACTCTTAACGATAAAACGCTTAAGGAAATAGGAAGAAGTCACACGTCGGAAGATTTTTACCTTAAATTCGCTCTTGCCCGCAGATACGATTTTGACGTCAACGTTGATTTGATAGCTGGATTAAACGGAGAAACCATCGATGACTTTAAATTTTCGCTTGACAAAATTGCGGAACTCATCCCGGAAAACGTCACAGTGCACACTTTGTCGAGAAAGAACGGGTCGGAACTTAAACAGGAAGGCAGATATTTTAATTCCGATATCGAATTAATGACAGAATACGCTTTTGACAGGCTGACGGAGAAAGGGTATATTCCGTATTATCTTTATCGTCAGAAGCAGATGCTGGGTAATCTTGAAAACGTGGGTTATTGTTTAAAAGGAAAACAATGTGTCAACAACGTCACCACAATGGAGGATTGTCTGTCGGTTATTGCTTGCGGTGCGGGCTCCATATCCAAAGCGGTGTCTTCACGGGAGAAACGAATAGTTCGTTTTGCCGATTTAAGGGACGTAAAGCTTTATCTCGACCGCTTTGACGAAAAGTTGGCGGAGAAGAGAAATTTCTTTCAAAAACAGTTTACAAAAGCGTGACTTGGTGATATAATAAATAAAGTACCTCGTTCCACAGGTTTGGGAATCTCCGTCCCGCTACTTAGGTTCGAGGCGAATAAATTTTCCATGGAGGATAAAAATTATGGATAAGGAAACTAAGGCACAGATTATTGCCGAATACGCAACGCACGAAGGCGACACGGGAAGCCCCGAAGTTCAGATAGCGCTTCTGACTTACCGCATCAACCATTTGACCGAACATCTTAAGGTGCACGCAAAGGATTTCCATTCCCGCCGCGGTTTGTTGCAGATGGTAGGCTCGAGAAGAAGTCTGTTGAATTATCTCAAGGAGCTTGATATCGAGAGATACAGACAGCTTATCGCAAAACTTGATTTAAGAAAGTAATTTGTAAAATTTCAAGGGCGTAATCGGTTGTTATGCCCTTAATTTTTTGCCGTCCGCGAGAGACGCGGGTTCGGCGTGGGAGGTTTTTATATGAACGAAGCTAAAATTTTCAAAACTACGGTTGGCGGAAGGGAGATGACCGTTGAAATCGGCAAGTACTGCGGACTCAGCAACGGTTCGTGCATAATAAGGTGCGGCGATACCGTTGTCATGACTAACGTAAACATGTCGCCCGAGCCCCGTCCCGGTATGGATTTCTTTCCTTTAAGCGTTGATTTCGAGGAAAAAATGTATGCGGTCGGCAAAATTCCCGGCAGCTTTAAAAGAAGAGAAGGAAGGGCAAGCGATAAGGCCATTCTTACTTCCCGTCTTATAGACAGACCCATCAGACCTTTGTTCCCCAAGGGACTTTTCAACGACGTGTGCGTGGTTGCGACCGCGCTTTCCGTTGATACCAATATCCCGCCCGAAGTATTCGGTATGATTGGTTCTTCCGTTGCGCTTTCGGTATCCGACATTCCTTTCTACGGACCTACGGGTTCGGTGGTAGTGGGATATGTGGACGGCCAGTACGTCATTAACCCCGACAACGAACAGCGCGCAAAAAGTCAGATGCACGTTTACGTTTCCGGTACAGCCGACGCCATTATGATGGTGGAAGCGGGCGCAAACGAGGTTTCCGAGGACGTAATGCTTGGTGGCATTCTGTATGCGCACGAGGAAATCAAGAAGCAGGTTGCGTTTATCAACAAAATAGTTAAAGAAGTGGGCAAGGAAAAGCTTGCCGTAAACCTTTATACTATTCCCGAGGACATCAATCTCGCCGTCAGAGAATACGCGGACAAGCTGGTTGACGAAGCTTTGGCTGAAACCGATCGTCAGGAGCGCCAGAAAAAACAGGACGCTGTGGACGAAAAAGTGCTTGAGCATTTTGCGGAAATTTACCCCGATAACGCGCGCGAAATCAAAGACGTCATTTATTACGTTACCAAAGAAAAAGTTCGCGCAAAGATTCTTAACGAAGGATTCCGTCCCGACGGCAGAAAAATGACCGAAATCCGCGATATCTGGTGCGAAGTTGGTATTTTGCCCAGAGTTCACGGTTCCGCAGTTTTTACCCGCGGCCAGTCGCAGGCGCTTTCAACCTGTACTCTCGGCATGATGAGCGAAGTGCAGAAGCTTGAAAATCTTGACGAAGAATACTGCAAAAGATATATGCACCATTACAATTTCCCGGGATACAGCTCCGGCGAGGCTAAGCCCTTAAGAGGACCCGGCCGCCGCGAAATCGGTCACGGCGCTTTGGCAGAACGTGCGCTTGAGCCCGTCATTCCCTCTGAAGAGGAATTCCCTTACTGCATCCGTACCGTCAGCGAGATACTTAGCTCCAACGGCTCGACTTCTCAGGCAAGCGTATGCGGTTCCTGTCTTGCGCTTATGGACGCGGGCGTACCCATAAAGGCTCCCGTAGCGGGTATTGCCATGGGTCTTGTCAAAGACACCGAAAGCGACAGGGTTGCCATTATGTCCGACATTCAGGGCATGGAAGACTTTTTGGGCGATATGGACTTTAAGGTGGCAGGTACGGCAAAAGGCATTACCGCCATTCAGATGGACATAAAAATCAAAGGCATCGACGAGAGAATTCTTCGTACGGCTCTCGCGCAGGCAAGAGAAGGCAGACTTTACATTCTCGACAAAATGCTTGCCGTTTTGCCCGAACCCAGAAAGGAACTTTCGCCCTGGGCACCCAAGATTATTTCCTTTACCATCGACCCCGAGAAGATCGGCGACGTTATCGGAAAGCAGGGTAAGGTTATTAATAAGATTATCGAAGAAACAGGCGTTAAAATGGACATCGAGGACGACGGTACGGTTTACATCGCTACCAACGACAGCGATATGGCCGAGAAAGCGAAGAACATCGTGCTTTACATTGTCGAAGATCCCGTACCCGGCAAGATTTACGAGGGTAAAGTCGTCCGCACCATCGAAATCGGTGCGTTTGTGGAACTTGCACCCAATAAGGACGGCATGATTCATATTTCAAAGCTTGCAAAAGAGCGTGTGGAAAAAGTAACAGACGTGGTTAACGTAGGCGATACCGTCGTGGTTGAAGTTATCAAAATCGACGACAAAGGAAGGATTAATCTTCGCCTTAAGAAAAAACTCTGAATAAGAAACGGTAGTCCGTCATATCCGTCCGCTTAAACGGGCGGATATGTTTTTTATTAATTAAATTAAACATTTGAAAGAACGCGCTTCATATAAATACGTTTTCCCGAATATTATTATACAGTGATATTACAGCCGCTTTTTTTGCGGTTAAGACGGGAGAGTGCAGATGAAATCGGGCTTAAAATTTACGCGCAGAGTGGTGGCGAACATTGCCATGACGGCAGTAATCGCGGGGCTGTTCCTGTTCGGTATAACGGGGACGGTCGTTGCCGCGGACGCGAACAACGCTCCTGTATACAAAGGTGCGAATTCGGAAAAAGTTTCGCTCATGATAAACGTTTACTGGGGCACGGAATATATAGACGGCATGCTTGAAGTGCTGAGGGACAATAACGTTAAGACCACTTTTTTTGTGGGCGGAATGTGGGTGCGCGATAACGAGGAAGCGTTCAAAAAAATCGTTAACGAAGGTCATGAAATAGGCAATCACGGTTTTTTCCACAAAGACCATGATAAAATTTCGGCTGAACGCAATCGCGAGGAAATTACGTCGACACACAATCTTGTTTCTGCCGTAGGCGGAATAAATATGACGCTTTTTGCGCCTCCGTCGGGCGCTTTTGACGACGTAACGCTTGAAATTGCCAAAGAATTGGGTTATACTACAATCATGTGGTCTAAAGACACGATAGACTGGCGGGATAAGGACAGCAAGCTTATATTCAACCGCGCCGTGAAAAACGTTTCCGGCGGAGACCTAATTCTGATGCATCCTACGGCGGCTACGCTTGCGGCGCTTGACAGCATTGTCAAAGCGATAAAAGAGGCAGGACTTACCGTTGCGCCCGTCAGCGAAGTTCTGAGAGCGGAATAGGCGCATTTCTTATAAAACGCGACGGCAAAAACAATACTATCCGAGGAGGAGTACAGATGAACAGTATAATTGAATACGAAAACGGCTTAAAAGCGGTTATAGCATATATTCCCGGCGTGAGATCGGTTGCGGCGGGATTTTGGGTGGGAGTAGGAAGCAATGCCGAAAACAAGGAAAACAACGGCATTTCTCATTTCACCGAACACATGATGTTTAAAGGTACGGACAAGCTTTCGCCTTTCGATATCGCCAATAAATTCGAATCCTACGGAGCAAACGTAAACGCTTTCACCAGTAAAGAATGTACTTGTTATTACTTCAAGTCTGTTGACGAGTACGCGGAAAATTGCTTTTCGCTGCTCGGCGACATAATGTTCGACTCGGTTTTTCCCGCTGTGGAACTCGATAAAGAACGTAAGGTAATAGTTGAAGAAATAAACATGGTGGAAGATTCGCCCGAAGATATTTGTTACGACGAAATCGCTTATGCAACTTACGGTGACAGCGGTCTTGGCAAAACAATACTCGGCCCTAGTGAAAACGTACTGCGTTTTACGGGCGACGACGTAAAGGATTTTATGGCGCATTATTATTCGCCGAAAAACACGGTAATCGCCTTTTCGGGTAACATTACCGAAAAAGCTGCGGATAAACTAATAAGAAAATACATTCTCAGCCGTTACAAAAAAGATTACGCGCAGACTCTTCCTGTGAAAAATCGATTCAACAGCAGGAATTATTCGGAAAAAATCAAGAATTTCGAGCAATCCAACATTGCCCTGTCTTTCCCGTCGCTTCCGTTCGGGGATAAGGATTTTACCGTTCAGGCCGCGCTTAACGTGATAGTCGGCGGTGGTATGAGTTCCAGACTGTTCCAGTCCGTAAGGGAACAGCAAGGGCTTGCGTACAGCGTTTATTCCGTACCCAACGGCTACAGCGATATAGGCACGCTTAACGTTTTTCTCAACATAAGCGAGTGTAATACGGAGTGTGCGCTTACCGCGGTAAAAAAGGAAATCGACCTTATTAAGGACAAGGGAATAACGGACGAGGAGTTGGAAAGAACAAAAGTTCAGCTTAAATCCGCTTTGGTTTTCGCTGAAGAAAACGTGCAGACGGTTATGTCCTCCTGCGGAAAGCTTTTGCTGCTTAAGGGCGAACTTTACGACGTTGACCGCAAGATTGCCGAAATTGACGCCGTTACCAAAGAAAAAGCAAACGCTTTTGCAAGAGAAGTTTTTAATTACGACAAAATGAATGCGGCTTACGTCGGCAAAAAAACCTCTGTCGATATTCTCAAGATATTCTGATAAAAATCAAACAGGAGATAAAATTATGGATAAACTTGATAAAATTTTCGAGATGCAAAAGGCTTTAGACGGTTACATTGCTGTCTCTTATACACATCTGACGCTGCCGACGAACTCTAGGGTGTA
>UQSP01000018.1 GCA_900543755.1 uncultured Eubacteriales bacterium | reverse complement strand
CGAGATCTGCGCATGTCTCGTGGGCTCGGAGATGTGTATAAGAGACAGATTTTATCGATATATTCGAGGAGAAAGCCGTCAGATTATACCGATGAAAGAGATTAAAGAGACAATTCAGATATCCAAAGCCGCGCTGGCGCGTATGCCGGGATATCTTATATACCTCAAAAACCGCAGGGCGGAAGGGGTCAGCTTTATATCCTCCACGGTAATGGCGGAGGACCTTAAGCAGAACCCGGTGCAGGTAAGGAAGGACCTTGCGGTTGTTTCTCACTGCCCCGGTAAGCCAAAGCTTGGGTTCGAAATAGGCGGACTCATATCGGATATAGAGGATTTTTTGGGTTACAACAATACCAGCGAGGCGGTAATCGTGGGCGTGGGACAGCTTGGCAAAACGCTTTTGTCCTACGGCGGGTTCGAATCCTACGGGCTTAACATCGTCGCGGGTTTCGACGCGCGGCCCGATATCGCGGGCAAGGAATGGTGCGGCAAAAAGATATTTTCCGTCGACAGGTTCCGCGAGCTGGTGCGAAGGATGAATATTCTGATAGGTATCATCACCGTACCCAAAGAACAGGCTCAGATAGTGTGCGACATGATGATAGAAGCGGGGATAAGGGCAATATGGAATTTTGCTCCCGCGCATCTTGCGATTCCCGAGGGCATAGCGGTAAAAAACGAAGACCTTGCCGCGTCGCTTGCGCTTTTATCAAAGCAGCTTCAGGACAGGTTGGGCAAATGACTTTAAAAAAAGTCTTGTCATATAAAACAGTATAAAATTTTCCCACAGGAGATTTGATTATGCAAACAGAGGAGATTAAGAAGGAAACTGGACTTGTGGACAACGTCGAGGCGTTGACCCGTAAGATTGCCGAAGTACGTGCGGCGATCGAGAAGTTTTCGACCTACTCGCAGGAACAGGTCGACAAGATTTTCCTTGCCGCGGCAACCGCTGCCAACAAGGAACGTATTTCTCTTGCGAAAATGGCCGTCGAGGAAACGGGCATGGGCGTGGTAGAGGATAAGGTAATCAAAAACCATTACGCGTCCGAGTACATTTACAACGCGTACCGCAACACCAAAACCTGCGGAGTTGTGGAGGAAGACAAAGCTTACGGCATTCAGAAAATAGCCGAGCCTATCGGACTTGTGGCGGCGGTAATTCCCACCACCAACCCGACGTCTACCGCAATATTCAAGACGTTGATTTCGCTTAAGACGCGCAACGGCATCATCATCAGCCCCCATCCGCGCGCAAAGAAGTCCACGATAGCCGCAGCTAAAGTGGTGCTTGACGCCGCCGTTAAAGCAGGCGCGCCCGAAAACATCATCGGCTGGATTGACATCCCTTCGCTGGAGCTTACCAACGAAATAATGAAAAACGCGGATATAATCCTTGCTACCGGCGGACCGGGCATGGTTAAATCGGCATATTCTTCGGGTAAACCCGCCCTTGGCGTGGGCGCGGGCAACACTCCCGCCATCATCGACGAAAGCGCAAACATTGTGCTCGCCGTGAACTCCATAATTCATTCCAAGACGTTCGATAACGGCATGATTTGCGCGTCCGAGCAGTCCGTAATCGTCAATGAAAAGATTTACGCCAAAGTCAAGAAGGAATTTAAGGACCGCGGTTGCTACTTCCTCAACAAAGAGGAAACCGAAAAGGTGAGAAAGACCATCATTGTCAACGGCGCGTTAAACGCCAGAATCGTGGGACAAAAGGCTCACCGTATCGCGGAGCTTGCCGGCGTAACCGTTCCCGAAAGCACCAAAGTGCTTATCGGTGAAGTTACTTCCGTCAGCCTTGACGAGGAATTCGCTCACGAAAAACTTTCGCCCGTGCTTGCAATGTACAAAGCCAAAGACTTTGCCGAGGCTCTCGACAAAGCGGAGCGTCTTGTCGCGGACGGCGGCTTCGGCCACACTTCTTCGCTGTACATCGACGAAATTACCCAAAAAGACAAAATCGCCGAATTTTCCGAGCGCATGAAGACCTGCCGTATTCTTATCAATACGCCTTCTTCTCAGGGCGGTATCGGCGATATCTATAACTTCAAGCTTACCCCGTCGCTCACTTTGGGCTGCGGCTCCTGGGGCGGAAACTCGGTTTCTGAAAACGTGGGAGTAAAACATCTTTTAAATATCAAGACCGTTGCGGCAAGGAGAGAAAATATGTTGTGGTTCAGGGCACCTCAGAAGGTTTATTTGAAGAAGGGCTGCTTGCCCGTCGCGCTTGACGAGCTTAAGAACGTCATGGGTAAGAAAAAGGCATTTATCGTCACCGACAGCTTCCTTTACAAAAACGGATACACCAAGCCCATCACCGACAAACTCGACGCAATGGGAATCCGGCATACCTGCTTCTACGACGTGGCTCCCGACCCGACGCTTGCTTGTGCTAAAGCGGGTGCCGAACAGATGCGTTCTTTCCAGCCCGACTGCATCATCGCTTTGGGCGGCGGTTCCGCAATGGACGCAGGTAAAATCATGTGGGTGCTTTACGAGCATCCCGAAGCGGACTTCATGGATATGGCTATGCGCTTCATGGATATCCGTAAACGTGTTTACACTTTCCCCAAAATGGGCGAAAAAGCTTACTTCATCGCAATCCCCACGTCCGCGGGTACCGGTTCCGAAGTCACGCCTTTTGCCGTTATTACCGACGAAAAGACGGGCGTCAAGTATCCTCTTGCGGATTACGAATTGCTTCCCAACATGGCGATTATCGACGCCGACTTCCATATGACCGCGCCTAAGGGACTTACAGCGGCATCGGGTATCGACGCCGTGACCCACGCGCTTGAGGCTTATGCGGCAATGCTTGCCACCGATTATACCGACGGTCTTGCGCTGCGCGCCCTCAAGATGATTTTCGAATACTTGCCGCGCGCTTACGACAACGGTCCCAATGACCCCGTTGCCCGCGAAAAGATGGCAAACGCCGCAACTATGGCAGGTATGGCTTTTGCAAACGCTTTCTTAGGCGTATGCCACTCCATGGCGCATAAGCTGGGTGCTTTCCATCATCTGCCGCACGGCGTTGCCAACGCGCTTATGATTGACGAAGTATTGCGCTTTAACGCCGCGGAAGTTCCCGCAAAAATGGGTACGTTCCCGCAGTACGACCACCCGCACACTCTCGCGCGTTACGCCGAGATTGCCGATTATCTCGGAATCAAGGGTAAGGACGACGAGGAAAAACTTGAAAACCTCATCAAAGCCATCGACGAGCTTAAGGCAAAAGTGGGCATCAAACCTACCATTAAAGATTACGTTCCCGACGAGGCTGACTTTATGAACCGTCTTGACGCCATGGTAGAGCAGGCTTTCGACGACCAGTGCACGGGCGCAAATCCCCGCTATCCGCTCATGAGCGAAATTAAGCAAATGTACCTCAACGCTTATTACGGTAAGCACGAGAGAGTGTAAGGAGGAAACAAACCATGAAACTCGACAAAATCATCGCAATAAGAAATTCCAAAACGGTTTACCGTGACGGCGACTGCGCAATCAAGGTTTTCGACGAGGGCTTTTCTAAAGCCGATATTCTCAACGAGGCGCTTAATCAGGCGCGCGTTGAAGACACCGGTCTTTTCGTGCCCAAGGTGCGCGAAGTCACCAAAATCGAAGGAAAATGGGCGATAGTCACCGACTTTATCGAGGGTAAGACCCTTGCCCGCCTTATGGAGGAAGAGCCCGACAACAAGGACGTTTATCTCGAGCGTTTTGTTCGTCTTCAGCTTGAAATGCATGAAAAGAAAGTACCGCTTCTCAATAAGCTGAAGGACAAAATGAACCGCAAGATTTCCGAAACGGGTCTTGACGCCACCACAAGGTACGAGCTTCATACCCGTCTTGAAGGTATGCCCAAGCACACCAAGCTTTGCCACGGGGATTTCAACCCCAGCAATATAATCGTTGCGTCCGACGGCGATTACATCATCGACTGGTCGCACGCCACGCAGGGTAACGCTTCGGCGGACGCGGCAAGGACGTATCTTCTGTTCTGGCTTGCGGGCGACATCAGCGGCGCGGAAAGCTATCTCGACAAGTTCTGCCGTTTGTCCGACACTGCAAAACAATACGTCCAGAAGTGGATACCCATCGTTGCGGCTTCCCAGCTTGTCAAGGGTAAACCGCAGGAGCGCGAGTTCCTCTTGCACTGGGTAAACGTTGTCGATTACGAGTAAAAATCAATACAAGGTTTTCCGCGGCAGAGAGTTTTTTTTGCCGCGGAATTCGCCTTATGAAAAAGTGAAAAAAGGAGAGGAAAAATGGTAAAAGTAGAAATCTGTATAGGTAGTTCCTGCCATGTAAAAGGCGCGGGTCAGGTGCTTGACATCTTCCGCGATCGCATTAAGGAAAAAAATCTCGGGGATAAAGTGGAGCTTGCGGGTAAATTCTGTATCGGTAAGTGTACCGAAGGCGTGTGCGTCACCGTGGACGGAGAACTCTTTTCCGTCGACCCCCAGTCTGCAAAGAAATTTTTTGAAAAGGAAGTGGAAAGGAGAATAACCGTATGACTTTAAAAGTTTGCGTGGGCAGCTCCTGCCATCTTAAAGGTTCTTACGCCGTTATCGAGGAACTTAAAAAAGTTATTGCCGAATACGGTCTTGAAAAGGAAATCAATCTTCAGGCAAGCTTTTGTCTGGGACGTTGTTCTACCGGAGTAAGCGCAAAAGTCGACGACGAGTATCTCGAGGGCCTTTCTGCGGAAAACGCCAGGACTGTGTTCATAGAAAAAATATTGCCGCGCGTCCGTTAATATTTTGTAAAAGCCGGGATTGTTTTTTAATTTGTAAAAAAACATATTAATCAACTTTTACGATTTCAGTAAATATTGTCGGAAAGACCAAACGCACCGATTGCGACAAGAGGTAAGGAATAAAAATGTCAGAATATCTTGATTTTAACAAAGCGGACTGTAAAAACTGTTACAGATGCCTTAGGAACTGTCCCGTCAAAGCCATAAGGGTAGAGTCGGGTCAGGCTCGCGTCATAGAGGACCGCTGCATACTTTGCGGGCATTGCGTAAACGTCTGTCCGCAAAACGCCAAACGCGTCCACAGCGGCTTGGATACGGTAAAAAGACTGCTTTCGTCGGACGCTGAAGTAATAGTTTCGCTTGCGCCGTCTTTCGTTTCCAGTTTTTCCGTTGACAATTTCGACGTCATGCGCGCCGCGCTTAAACAGTTAGGATTTTCAGAAGCGGAAGAAACCGCAATAGGCGCAAACTGCGTCACGGCCGAATACGACGCGCTTTTGAAAAGCGGCAAATACAAAAACCTTATAACCACGGCGTGCCCTTCGATAGTGCGTATGGTCAGGGAGTATTATCCCGAGGCAATAGAGTTTCTCGCGCCCGTGGATTCGCCCATGGTAGCGCACGCAAAGCTTATAAAAAAGCGCGCGCCGCATGCTAAAGTGGTGTTTATAGGTCCGTGTATCGCAAAAAAACGCGAGGCGGACGAAAGCGGCGTGGTTGACGGCGTACTCACTTTTGAGGAGCTTAAAACGATGCTGTCCGAAAAGGGAATCGACCTTGCTTCCGTTGCTCCCGAACATATTTCTGAAGAGGAAGCCGCTGCAAATAAGGCTAAATTTTACCCCATTAACCGCGGTATAATCAAATCATTCGACTCGTTTACGGACGGTTACGAATATTTAAGCGTGGACGGAGTAAAGCGTTGCAGGGAAGTGCTGGAGGACATCGGTTCGTTAAACGGCTTTTTCCTGGAGCTCAACGCCTGCGAGTTCGCTTGCGTAAACGGCCCTTGTTCCACTTTGGAGGAAAACGACGCGATACGTTCCACCGCGGCGATAAGGCATTATGCCGGCAAATCGCTTTCGGGCAAGGAAAGCGCGCACGTCGACTATAAAGGCGTGGATATTTCGGCGGTGTATTCGCCCATAAAAGAGGGCGGAAGACCCGTTTCGGAATACGAAATCGAAAAAATTCTGAAAATGACCAACAAGTTCAAGCCCGAAGACGAGCTTAACTGCGGTGCTTGCGGATATTCGACCTGCCGCGAAAAAGCGTGGGCGGTTGCCAACGGTTATGCCGATGTGGAAATGTGTTTGCCCTATATGCGCGAGCGTGCCGAAACCATGAGCTACGAAATCATACACAACAGTCCCAACGGCATAGTTCTGCTTGACGGCGATTATCGCATACTCGATATCAACGCAAAGGCGCGCGAACTTTACGGCATAGACGGACAGGTTTCGCTGAAGGGCGAAAACGCTTTCGACTGGTTTAATCCGACAGAATTCATTGTGGCGGCTCAAAGCGGAAATCAGGTTCATACCGCAGAATTGCAGATTGACAAAACGGGTAAATACGTCGAGCTTTCCGTGACCGCGCTCAAGGACCACAACGTTTATTTCGGAATAATGAAAGACATTTCTTCCGAGGTGGAAAACGACAACCAGCTGCGCGCCCTTACCGAAAAGACGCTTGAGACCACCGACGAGGTTATAAAGAAACAGATGCGCGTCGCTCAGGAAATAGCTTCGCTTCTGGGCGAAACGACCGCCGAAACCAAGGTGGCGCTTCTCAAGCTTAAAAAGACGCTTGCCGAAAACGGCGGAATTAAAGAAAACGGAGACAAAAAGTAATGGCGCTTGTTCTCGAAAGCGGATATACCTCGCTTAACAAAAAGGGCGAGGAACTGTGCGGCGATAAAGTCGAGTCGGTCACGTCTTCAGACGGCTATACCACGCTGGTGCTTGCGGACGGAATGGGCAGCGGCGTAAAAGCCAACATTTTGTCCACGCTTACTTCTAAAATTTTGTGCACAATGGTTTCAAACGACATCGACATTTACGAATGTATCGAAACCATAATCCAGTCTTTGCCCGTGTGTAAGGAAAGGGGACTTGCTTATTCCACCTTTTCGGTTATACACATCAACTCTTCGGGTAAAGGATATTTGTTCGAGTTTGACAACCCCGAAGCTATTTACATGCACGAAGGAAAGTGCAGCGACCTTCCGCGCGAAAAGCTGGAAATACTCGGGAAAGCCGTATATAAAACGGATTTAAACCTTGAAAAAGACGACGTTTTGCTGGTCATGAGCGACGGGACCATTCACGCCGGAATAGGAATGTTGCTTAACTTCGGCTGGCAGCGCGACGAAATCAAACAGTTCCTCGACAAAAACGTAAAAAAAGGCATGAGCGCGCGCTGTATCGCGTGGCTGCTTGCTTCGGCGTGCAACGACTTTTACATCGGAGAGCCGGGCGACGATACCACTGTCGCCGCCGTAAGAGTCAGGGAGGAACTGAAAATAAACCTTATGGTGGGACCGCCTCTCGACAAAAGCAAGGACGACTTTTACGTCGCGCGCTTTTTATCGGATTGCGACAAAAAAATCGTCTGCGGCGGCACAAGCTCCCAGATTGTGGCAAGGTATCTTAAGACGGAAGTTACAACATCTCTGGACTTTATAGACAAGGACATTCCGCCGATAGGTTACATCGACGGCATAGACCTTACCACCGAAGGAGTCATTACTCTGCGCAGACTGTGCGAGTTAAGTTACAAATATCTGTCAACGTCCGACCTTTCTCCCAAGGAGTTCACAAAAGCCAAAGACGGTGCGGGTATGCTTGCCCAACTGCTTTTCGAGGAGGCAACCTTTGTCACGTTTTTCGTCGGTCAAAGCGTAAACGTAGCGCATCAGGGCTTGCCGATAGACACCACCATGAAACTTAAACTAGTGGAAACGCTGTCCAAAAATCTTTCGCTTATGGGCAAAAAAGTTATCGTAAATTACGATTGAGGAAATATATGGAAAAAGTATTCGACACAAAAGTTCAGGAACTTAAATACGAGGTATTAAAGGAAATTATAAAATGCGCGTACTCGGAGGACATGTCGGGAATTTATACCGATATTCCCAAGAAAATCGTTCCCGGCCCCAAAGCAAGTATGCGCTGCTGCATTTACAAGGAGCGCGCTATCCTGCAGGAGCGCATCAAGCTTGCTCTCGGCGGGGATAAAAGCAATCCCAACGTGGTCGAGGTGATCGACATCGCCTGCGACGAGTGTCCCATTGACGGAATTTTCGTCACTCCCGCCTGCAGAGGCTGCATTGTGCACCGCTGTCAGAACGTTTGCCCCAAAAACGCAATTACCATTGTGGACAAACACGCGGTCGTCGATAAGGAAAAGTGCATCGAGTGCGGCAAATGCACTAAGGCTTGCCCTTACGGCGCGATAATCCAACAGCACCGTCCGTGCGTGGCAAGCTGCAAAGTGGGCGCTATTTCCATGGACGAAAACAAAAAGGCGCTTATCGACAACAATAAATGCATCGCCTGCGGAGCGTGCGTTTACCAGTGCCCGTTCGGCGCTATTTCGGATAAGTCGCTGGTGCTTGAAACCATTGATATTCTCAAAAAATCGGACAACAACAAAAACTACAAGGTTTACGCCGTTATCGCCCCCGCAATCGTCAGCCAGTTTAAGTACGCCCGTATCGAGCAGGTCGTCACCGGCATCAAGAAACTGGGCTTCCATCAGGTGGTGGAGGCGGCTCTCGGCGCGGACATAACTCTTTGGCACGAGGCAAACGAATTCAAGGAAAAAGGTATGCTGACTACCTCTTGCTGTCCGTCGTTCGTCATGTTTATCGAAAAGAATTTTCCCACGCTTGCCAAGTATATTTCCCACAATCCCTCGCCCATGGTGGAGGCGGCGAAACTCATTAAAGCAAGCGACCCGACTGCAAAAATCGTATTTATCGGACCCTGCACCTCCAAAAAGCTGGAGTACCGTCTGGAAAAAACGGGCGGCGCCATCGATAACGTTCTGTCTTTTGAGGAGCTTCAGGCATTCTTCGACGCGCGCGAGGTGGACATTACTTCGCTTGAGGATACGCCGCTTGACAATGCGTCTTTCTACGGCAGAATCTTCGCAAAGTGCGGCGGAATCGCGCAGGGCATCAAGGACGTGGGCGCGGACATGGGTATCACCGACATCCGTCCCGTATATATGAACGGCATCGAAGAGTGCAAAATGGAGCTTACCAAACTTAAGTTCAATAAATCCGTATACAATTTCTTCGAAGGTATGGCGTGCGACGGCGGCTGCATTAACGGTGCGCTTTGTCTTAACCACGGACCCAAAAACATACAGGACGTCGATAAGTACGGCGCCGAAGCCAAGGAAAAGACGATTGAAAACTCCGTCAAGCTGTATAAACTTTACGAGGGCGACGAAGAGTCAAAATAATTTTTTAAGGACCGGATTTGTATTATTCGGATTCTTTTAAGCGTCAGTTTAATATTTTCATAAAAAACAAGCGTAAAAAATCGTTTTTAAACCGTCGTTATTAAGCGGCGGTTTTTTATTTTAAAAGCCGCGGAAAAGTCGTCTTTAAGATTACAATCCGTTGTTTAAGAAAAAACATGAATCAATACGGAAAAAACAGTAAGTAAAAAAGCAATTTGTTTTTTATTTCAGACAGTATATAAAAACCTTACGGCAGCATACTAAAAACATGACTAAATTAATGTCGTTTTTGCTATGCGCGCTTTTATTGCCTTTTTGCGCGGGGTTAAGTCCCTTGCCCGACGGCGGCGAAAAAACGGCTTCTGTTCCGATAATAATGTACCATTCGGTTTGTAACGGAAAGCCAAACGCGTATGTAATCAGCCCACGCACGCTGGAAGGCGACCTTGTCTATCTCAGGGAAAAAGGTTATACCGCCGTGCTTACGGACGATGTGGTCGGCTTTGTCGAAAACGGTAAAGCTCTTCCCGAAAAGCCCGTTATGCTGACTTTCGACGACGGCCATTACAATTTTCTTTCCGTAGTCCTTCCTTTAATCGAGAAATATGAAATGAAGGCGGTCGTCAGTGTGGTAGGAAATTACACGGAACGCGAAGAAGGAGAGAAAAAGCGCAGCGACAATTATTCTTATCTTAACCGCGATGAGATTAAGGAACTTACTTCACACTCGCGAATAGAGGTGCAAAACCACAGTTACGGATTGCACAGCGGCGCGGGGGCGTTGCCTCATAACAAAGAAAGTTATGAGGATTATAAAACTCGATTGCTTGAAGACTTGAAAAAATGCGATGAAATCATAAAAGAATGCGGCGGTAATCCCACGGTTTTTACCTGTCCTTTCGGAAAATACGGGAAATTCACGGTACGTGCCGTAAAGGAAGCGGGTTATAAGGCCATGTTAATTTGCGAAGAGGGCATAAACCGCATCGAAAAAGGCGACTTAAACGCACTTTTCAGACTTAAACGCTTTATACGCCCTTCGGGTAAAGACAGCGAATGTTATTTCCGTAAAATCGGACTTAAGTAAAAAATCAGAAAACAATATGATTAAAAGGAGATTATTATGAAAATATTCCGCGGCAAACTCAAAAAAAGACCTTACGACGTCAAAAAGACAATGAAAAGCAATAACTTTGACCCTTTGGGCAGTTATACGGGCGTAGCTTGCGACGAAGAATACGAAATCCCCGTGCAGGACGCCGACGATCTTTGAAATTGCTTGCATAAAACAGACGACTGTGCTATACTTTTTGCATGAGCAGAAAGTTTAAAAGAGTACTTGCGATTATCGCGCTTGTTTTTATAGGGTTATTTACCGTTTCGTTCGTGGCGTTTTTGGTCGATAAGACTCTTTTCAACGGCTCGATAGGCTTTTTCGCGCTGTTTACGGGCGCGGTGGGACTTGCTTTGTTTTTTGTGATAAAACTTTCCCGCGACAATACGGATTACGCCCAAAACCATGATACTTCGGACGAGTCGGACAACGAAAAAGAAAGCAAAGACGATTGCGGAAAATCGTCCGCGGACGAGGAGAAGGATAATTCTTCCGACGGCGGGGATGTAAACGCTTCCGACCTTAAAAGAGGGTGAATTAACGCAAAAAAAAACGCAAAACTTTCGGATTGCGTTTTTATTTTATTGCGATTTTATTTCTCCGCGCTTTGTTTTTTTCCGTAGGCTCGGGCGTATATTCTCCGCAAAAAAATTTCGGACGTTTCGGCGCGGCTTTTATGCGCTTTTAAGCGGCGCGCGCGATAACGTTATTTGGTCGTTTTGCTTTTGTCGGGCGACGGAATAAACCTTATCGCGAAACTCAGGACCAGCGCGGCGGAGGCGGCAACGAGGTAATAAACGGAAAAAGCCGTAAAACGCGACAGAAGGAACAGCGTTACCGAAAGCAAGAGATAACCGTTTGCCCTGCGTTTGTTAAAAGCCTCAAAAAGGACTGACTTAAGCTTGCGTTTTTCCGTTTTGATTTCCGCGTCGGGCACGGCGTTCAGGGATTTCATAAGGCGGTAGACTCCGTCAAAGCCCAGAATTTCGGCTTCGCCCGACGGAAGCGATTTCGCTGTCTGAAGGCAAATCGGCTCGTAAGAATCGGTAAGCACTACCAGCCGAGAGTAGCCGCGTTTTAAGGCGTACGCGTACATATCTATAAAAGCGTCCGCCGTAAGAGGAGAGGGCTTTATCCTGCAGAACAAAGCCGTTTTATTCACCCCGATAAATTTTCGGCAGCGCTTTGTTTCGTACTTTTTGGAAAGCGCTTTAAAAAAGTAGTCCAGCGCGAATCTGTCGTCGGCGTATATAAATACGTTTCTTACCGCAAGTTGTTTTTTATCGGGTTTCTTGTTTTTTTTGCGCGGCGAAATTGCGTTCAGATAGATTTCCGACAATCCTACGGAAAATATCAGCGCAAACAAAATTATATCGGTTAAAGACTTTATAAACCAGCCGCCCGTCAGTAAGCCTATGACAAAGCAAACTATTTTTGACAGAATACTGTCGAAGATATAAGGAATGTTGTTTTTCATATAGTAATTTTAGACAAAATTACCTTAATTAAACGCAAAGGTCGAAAAAAATATGGAAACCGTAATTTATAAAGCTACACAGGAAAACATTAAAAAATGCGCCGAAATAATAAAAAACGGCGGGCTGGTTGCGTTTCCCACCGAAACGGTCTACGGACTGGGGGCAAATGCGCTTCTCGGTAAAAGCGTAAAAGAAATTTACGCGGCAAAAGGCCGTCCTTCCGACAATCCGCTTATCGTGCATATCGCGGACAAAAGTACGGTTTTTGAAATTGCAAAGACCGTACCGCCTCTTGCTTTGAAGTTTATGGACGCGTTTATGCCCGGTCCCGTCACCGCCGTTCTTCCCAAAAAGGGCATTGTGCCCGACGTAGTTACGGGCGGACTGAATACCGTCGCGGTAAGAATGCCGCAAAACGAAATCGCCCGTACGCTCATCTCGCTTGCGGGAGTGCCCGTTTGCGCGCCCAGCGCCAATACCAGCGGCAAGCCCAGCCCCACTTGCGCAAAACACGTTTATTTCGACCTTAACGGCAAAATTCCCGCAATTCTTGACGGCGGAGACTGCGCTGTGGGCGTGGAATCCACCGTTATAGATTTTACTTTAAGTTCGCCGAGATTGTTACGCGCCGGCGGAATGCCGTTAGAAACAATCGAAAAGGTAATCGGCCCCGTGGAGGTAGTCAGAAACAGCAAAGTCGCGCTTTGCCCGGGCATGAAGTACAAACATTATTCGCCCGAGGCGGAAGTGTACATGGCTTTACCCGAAGGCAATGCGGTTGAAAGAATGTCGGCAGCGTTCGACAAGGCGGAATCGGAAAATAAAAAAACAGTTATAATCGCCATGAGCAGTCTTAAAGATTCTTTCGGCGCGCGAACGGTCTGGGACGCGGGAAACGATTGCGCATGTTACGCGCACAATCTCTTCGCGTTTTTAAGAAAAGCCGACGACGAAAAATATTCCGTCGTGATTTGTCAGGGCGTGGAGGAAAAAGGCATGGGAGCGTCGGTATATAACCGTCTGATAAAGGCGGCAGGGGGTAAAACGATTTGAACCGCGTATCCGAAAATCCGATAAATGCAAATAAAAGTCGGAAAATACGCATACTTATGGTGTGCACCGGAAACACTTGCCGTTCGGCAATGGCGGAAAGCATTTATAAAGCCGAAATCAAAAAGCGCGGACTTTCCGACAGATTTGCCGTGTCGTCGGCGGGACTAAGGGTTAACGATGGCGACAAGATGAATCCTTACGCGCGGGAAGCGCTTAAAATTCTCGGGTACCGTCCGCACGCGCATAAGGCGCGTCAGCTTACCGAAAATAAGGTTAAAAACAGCACTTTGGTGGTCTGTATGACGGAGGAGCAAAAGCGCGCAATAGGCACAAAAAACGTCTGCACCGTGGGGGAAGTTACGGGCGGAGGAGACGTTGCGGACCCGTACGGCGCAGGTATAACCGAATATCTGAGAGCCGCGAGGTACATTGTTTATTCCGTGGAAGAAGTGCTTATGTTTGCCGAGCAAAGGGACGGTAAAGACTGAAACGCAAAGCACCCTGGGATATAGAAGGCAATTTTTGTTGATTAATTATAAAATCGGTGTTATAATATAAATATTAATTTTTAAGGAAGTAAGGCTTATGATTATTGCCATTGCCTGCGATCATGCGGCGTTGAAGCTCAAAAACGAAGTGGTAAATCACCTTAATGCAAAGGGGTATGAGGTAAAAGATTTCGGCATATACGAAGAAGGTGCCGTCGATTATCCCGATTACGCACTGCCGGTTGCGGAAGCCGTTGCTTTCGGTAAAGCGGACAAAGGCATACTTATCTGCGGCACGGGCATCGGCATGAGCATTGCCGCAAACAAGGTTAAAGGAATAAGATGCGCGCTTTGTTCCGATACGTTTTCCGCCCACGCCACCCGCGAGCATAACGATGCAAACGTTCTGGCGTTCGGTGAAAGAGTGGTGGGACCCGGGCTTGCACTCGATATAGTCGATACGTTTTTGAACACCGAGTTTTCGGGGGCCGAGCGTCACGAAAAGCGCATACGCAAAATCAGCGCGATAGAAGATAAGTATTTTAAGTAAAATTTCGTTATTGCGATTTAATGACAAGTACAGTTTAGGAGCGGGAAATTGATTGAACAGGTTATCGACGAAATACTGGCGGCCGAAAACGAAGCGCGCGAAACAGTGAAACAGGCGAGCGAGCGCGCTGCGGAAATTAATCTGGACGCCGCGCGTATTCCGGATAAAATCAAAAAGGATTACGGCGATAAATTCCGTACGGAAGCGGAAACCGCCCGTGCCGCCGCGGAGAAAAAAGGCGACGAAGAGGCGGATAAGGTTATTGGCGACGCGCGCAAGAATGCCGAAAAGCTTAAAGAAACCGCGTCGGAACGTTTCGACGCCGCTGCAGAGTACATTCTGGGCGCACTTTTTAACGGGAACTGAAAAATGGCTATCGTCGAAATGAGCAAATTAAGGCTTGTGGGACTTAAAAGCGAGCAGACGAAAGTAATGGATACGCTTGCGCGTACTCATCTTTTCGAGCCTTGTCCCACCGCCGAAATAGAGGGGGCGCGGAAAAACCGCGATACTTCGCATCTTGACAAGGTTTTGGCTAAACAGTCAAAGCTTTCTTTTGCCGTAAAATACCTTACCGACGCAAACGACGAGGCGGCAAAAATTCTCAAGCGCGAAAAAAAGCAGAAATTGCCCTTCTCGCTTGACTACCGTCCTTTTAAGAACGGCGGCAGACAGATAATCACCTATGACGACTTTTACGATTGCGCGGCAAAAGAATACGAGCTTCTTGCGGTTTGCGACGCTTTGGAAAAACTGAGTTTCAAAAAAGCGGAACTTAAGTCCGAGCTTAATAAAACGGAAAATCAAATAAAAAATCTGCTTCCTTATTCGCAGTTGCCGCTTAAGTTTTCGGACGCTGGGTCAACCCGATCGGTAACCGTAATGATAGCTTTGGCCAATTCCAAATCGGCTTCTTATTCCGGGCTTAGCGAAAAATTCGATTTGTGTGCCGAGGTTTTTCCCTCGGGGTCCGGCACCGCACTTGCGCTTGTGTGCCTTAATTCCGACGAGGCGGCTGTAAAAACCGCGCTTAACGATTGCGGATGGTCGCTTTGCACGTTTTCTTACGACAAAACCGCAAGTGAACTTATTGAGGAATTGCGAAAAAAAGCGGATGAAATAAAAGAAAAACTTTCGGATATTCTTAAAGACTCGCTTTCTTACGAAAAGTATCTTTTAGAGATAAAAATTCTTTACGATTTTCTGGGCGCGGACGCCGAAAAGTTTACCGCCGACCTCGAGTTTGCAAAGACGCAAAGCACTTATGTGCTGGAAGGGTGGATTCCCAAGGAAAAAGCAGACGATATAGTCGCGGAAATCAAATCCAAAACCGATAACGTAGTGATTTATTTAAACGAGCCCGCCGCCGACGAGATTCCGCCCACTTTGCTTGACAACCCCAAACTCGTTAAACCTTTCGAAAGCATTACCAATATGTATTCGACGCCTTCGTATCGCGAAAAAGACCCGAACGGCGTCATGGCGATTTTCTTCTTTATAATTTTCGGCATGATGACGGCGGACGCGGGATACGGACTTGTGCTTGCGCTTGCCTGTACTTTCGTCGTGCGTTTTACCCACATGGAAAGGGGAATTAAAAACCTGGCGGGAGTATTTGCTTTGGGCGGCATCTCGACGGTAGTCTGGGGCGTGCTTTTCGGCAGTTGGTTCGGCTTGTCGATTTTGCCTCCGCTTTGGTTCAACCCGCTTGAAGAGCCCATAATGCTGCTTGCCGTATGCCTTATCCTGGGCGTAATTCATCTTATGACGGGATACGGTTATCAGGCGTATTACCTTATAAAAAAGAAAAAGATTTTTGACGCCGTGTGCGACGTCGGATTTTTGTATCTGTTATTTATAGGCGTTGCTCTACTGGCGTTGCCGCTTGCGCTGACTTCGTTACCCGCAGTAGTGGGCGACATAGGGCTTTATGTCCTGCTTGCTTCGCTGGTATTGATATTCCTTACCGCGGGCAGACACAAAAAAGGCATAATCGGCAAGATTACCGGCGGATTCGGCGGACTTTACGGGCTTGTCAATCTGTTTTCGGATGTGTTGTCCTATGCGCGTATATTCGGTATCGCGCTTGCCGGCGGCGCAATTGCCAGCGCGTTCAACTCCATATTGCAAGTGCTTGCCGTAACGCCGGTAGGTATAGTCATCGCTATACCTTTGGGAATATTCCTGCACGTGTTTAACCTTTTGATAAGTCTTTTAGGCGCATACGTGCACAACGCCCGACTGCAGTTTCTGGAATTTTACGGCAAATTCTATACGGGCGAGGGTAAACTGTTCTCTCCCATGGGCGAGCGGACCAGATATATCCGTTTCGAATGAAAAAATTCTGTTCGCCACAATACGTTAAGTAACGGGAAATACCAATCCGTTTTCTTATAAAAAACACAAAACAATACAAATCGTTTCGGAGGAAAAACATTTATGAGTATCTTTACACTTTTGCTTGCCGAGGGTGAAACCGTCGTGACTGAAGCAGCTGCCCGTGTGATTTCAAACGGTAATTTCTACGCTTTCTTAGGCGCGGCGCTTGCGGTAATCCTTGCCGGCTTCGGCTCGTCGATAGGCGTGGGACGCGCGGGTCAGGCTTCCGCGGGGCTTTTAAGCAAAGACCCCTCTAAATTCGGTAACGTGCTTCTCCTTCAGCTTTTGCCCGCAACGCAGGGTATGTACGGCTTCGTTATCGCGTTCATGGTGTTCATTCGCATGGGCGTTGTAGGCGGCGCTCCCGTAACGCTTACTTACGACCAGGGACTTGCGATTATGATGTTCTGTTTGCCCGTTGCCTTGGTGGGACTTGTTTCCGCGATTTATCAGGGACAGGTCGCAATCGGCGGCATCAACCTTATCGGCAAACAGGAGGGTCAGATGGGCCACGCCATGACCATGACCGTCCTTGTCGAAATTTTCGCCATTCTGTCCTTTGCGATTTCCTTCCTCGGCGTAATGCTGATGAAGTTCTGATTGCATAATTACGGAGCGAAATAATGGAAGGAAAAGAAGCTATTATCGCAAAGATAACCGAAAACGCGCGTCTGACGGCAGATAACATTGTCCGCGACGCCGAATCGGAGCGCGACGCCGCAGTAAACGCGGCAAAGGCTTCCGCCGAAAAGGAGGCGGAGCTTAAGAAAGCCGCATTGAGTGAAGAGTGCGACCGTATCGTCGCGCGCAAAATTACTCTTGCGGGGCTTGAGGCGCGCAAACTCATACTGCTTGAAAAACAAGCCGTTCTTTCCGCCGCTTATGAAAAAGCACAGCAAGGGCTGTTGAAAGACGAAAAACGCTATGCGGAGCTGATGGCCCGCCTTGTGGAAAATTCGGCAGAACAGGGCGACGTTTTATGCGTGGGCGAGGAAGATAAAAGCGTTCTTGACGGCAAGTGGTTTTCGGAACTTGCGAAAAAGCTCTCCGTAAAAATCACATTAGGAAAGGATACGCACAAGGGGCGCGGAGTTATCCTCAAAGGTAACTTAAGCGACAAAGACCTTACCGTCGCTTCCGTCATGCGGGAGCTGAGGGGCCGCACGGAAAGCCGCGCGGCGGAAATATTGTTCGGAGATACCGATGGCAGCAGGCAGTAAAATATACGCCAACGCAGTGGCTAAATATAACGAGGGCAAACTTCTCGACGGAGAAAAGCTTAAGCGCGTTTCGGAGGCTTCTTATTCCGACGCGATAAAAATGCTTTACGATTACGGCTACGGGGAAGGACTGCCGTTAGAGAACGCCGATGCCGAAAAACTTTCGGGGACGGAGCTTAATAAGCTTATTGCGTTTGTAAACGAGTATGCTCAGGACGAAAAACTTAAGTCCTTTCTTTTATTGCCTTTTCTTTACAATAACCTTAAAGCCGCCTATAAATCAAAGTTTTCTTCGGTAAGCGAAAACGCGTTTTACCCGTTTTTCACCTTTGAAACTGACGCCGTAAAAGCAGGGGAATACAATGCGCTTTCGCCGATTGCGGCGGACGGCTTGAAAAGTCTTGACAATTTGTCGGCGGAGGGTAAAATCACTTCGCGTGAAATTGACTGCGTGCTTACGGCTTGTATGTACAAAGAGCTTAAGTCGCTGTCTTCGGGGTTAAACAGGTCGCTTAAGAAGTACGTTTCGACGGCGATTGACCTTAAAAACATTCTGACGGCTTTCAGGTCAAGAAAGCAGAACGTCGACCTTAAAACCGCGACGGGCATGATTATAGAAGGCGGTTCCGTCAAAGAAGAACAGCTTAAAGCGATTGTCGCGTCCGACCCCGAAACCGCAACTGCCATGTTCGACGGCGAATATCACGAATACGTTAAAAAACTTTTCGAAACGGGCGATTTTGTGGAATTCGAGCGCGAAACGGACGAAATTCTGTATGCGCTAAGCACTAAAAATCGTGAAAACATGACTTCTTCCGAGCCGTTTACGGGTTACTTCTTTGCAAAACTGACGGAGATAAAGACGGTTAAGCTTATACTGACGTGTCTTAAGAACAACGCCCGCGACGAGATAAGCAAGCGGCTGAGGAGGGTGTATGATTAAAACGGGAAAACTTGCCGTAATAGGCGACCGCGATTCCGTTCTCGCGTTCAAGGCTATCGGGGCGGAGGTTTACAACGCCTCAAACGGATTCGAGGCAAACGATATTTTAAGGGAGCTTTCAAAAGGCGACACGGCGGTAATTTTCATTACGGAAGAACTTGCCGCCCAGATAGAGGACACTTTAAAAAAGCTCAAGACGAGGGCTTATCCCGCGGTTATTCCCATACCCAGTGCAAACGGCAGCAACGGGTTCGGACTTGCGGGCATCAAAAAGGATGTCGAAAAGGCCGTCGGGGTGGATATTCTTTTCAATAAAGACTGATTAAAACATGACTTACTGATTTGCCGCGGCGGCAATGTGCTTATCGCGGCAGGAGGATGATATAAATTATGAAGGGTAAAATAGTCAAAGTTTCTGGACCGTTGATTGTGGCGGAAGGCATGGCGGACGTCAAAATGTACGACGTCGTGCGCGTTTCGGAGAAAAAACTGATAGGCGAGGTTATAGAGCTTCGCGGTGACAAGGCTTCCATTCAGGTGTACGAGGAAACCAGCATGCTGGGTCCCGGCGAAGAAGTCGTGTCCACGGGCGCGCCGCTTTCGGTGGAACTTGCGCCCGGGCTTATCGAGGGAATTTACGACGGTATTCAGCGCCCCTTGGAGCGGCTTAAGGAAATAAGCGGCGACCGTATCGGCAGGGGAATTGAAGCAACTGCGGTTGACCACGACAAAAAATGGACTTTTACGCCCAAGCTTAAAAAAGGCGACCGCGCGGAAAGCGGCGATATAATCGGCGTCGTGCAGGAAAACGAGGTCGTAGAGCATCGGATTATGCTTCCTTACGGCGTTTCGGGCGTAATCAAGGAAATTAAAAGCGGCGATTTTACCGTAGACGAGACAATCGCGGTGGTGGAAACCGAAAACGGCGATAAAAACGTTTGCATGCTGCAAAAATGGCCCGTTCGCCGTGGCAGACCTTATAAGCAAAAGCTTGCGCCTTCCGCGCCTCTTGTTACGGGTCAGCGGGTAATAGACACGCTGTTTCCCATAGCCAAGGGCGGCGTCGCGGCAGTACCCGGTCCTTTCGGCTCGGGCAAAACCGTCGTTCAGCATCAGCTGGCCAAGTGGGCGGACGCGGATATAATAGTTTACGTCGGCTGCGGAGAGCGCGGTAACGAGATGACGGACGTTCTTAACGAATTTCCGCATCTTAACGACCCTAAAACGGGACATCCTCTGATGAAACGCACGGTGCTTATCGCAAACACTTCCGATATGCCCGTCGCCGCGCGCGAAGCTAGTATTTACACGGGTATAACCATAGCCGAATATTTCCGCGATATGGGCTATTCGGTGGCGATAATGGCTGACTCCACTTCCCGTTGGGCGGAGGCCTTAAGAGAAATGAGCGGCAGACTTGAGGAAATGCCCGGCGAAGAGGGCTATCCCGCATACCTCAGCAGCCGTCTTGCCGAGTTCTACGAGCGCGCAGGCATAGCGGAACTTATGGGCAGCGGTAAGCGCGTGGGGTCCATCACGGCGATAGGGGCGGTTTCTCCTCCCGGCGGCGATATGTCGGAACCCGTTTCTCAGGCGACGCTTCGTATAGTCAAGGTTTTCTGGGGATTAAGCAGCGCGCTTGCCTATAAGCGTCATTTCCCGGCAATAGACTGGCTTACCAGTTATTCGCTGTACTCCGACAGACTTTCCGCGTGGTACGACAAAAACGTCAGCCCCGAATTCAACGCTTACCGCGCTGAGGCTATGCGTATTCTGCAGGAGGAGGCTCAGCTGGACGAAATCGTGCGCCTTGTAGGTATGGACGCGCTTTCTCCGCGCGACCGTCTTACCATGGAGGCGGCAAAATCGTTAAGAGAAGATTATCTGCATCAGAACGCTTTTCACGAGGTGGATACCTATGCCTCGCTGGAAAAGCAGTTCAGAATGCTTAAAAGCATAATAGATTGCTATCGCGTTTCGCTGTCCGCTTTGGAAAACAATGCCGAGCTCAACGATATTCTCGCCGCACCCGTAAGGGAAGAAATCGGCAGAAGCAAATATATCGAGGAAAAGGACCTTGCGAAATTCGACAAAATCGCAACGGACATCAAAAGTCAGCTGTCGCAGCTTTCTGGTAAGGAGAGTTTCTGATGAACAAGGAATACAGGACCATTAAAGAAGTCGTCGGCCCTCTTATGCTTGTCGAGGGAGTCGAGGGAGTTAAATACAACGAGCTTGTGGAAATCAAGCAGGCGGACGGCGAAATCCGTCAGGGTAAAGTATTGGAAATCAACCGCGACAAAGCTCTCGTTCAGCTTTTCGAGGTAAGCCAGGGACTTAAAATTTCCACCGCAAAAGCCAGGTTCTTAGGGCGCAGTATCGAGCTTGCCGTGTCGGAAGACATGCTGGGCAGGGTTTTCGACGGCATGGGCAACCCCAAAGACGGCGGCGCGGAGATAATAGCCGACAAGCGCGTGGACATCAACGGCATGCCCATCAATCCCGCTTCCCGCGATTATCCCGACGAATTTATTCAGACGGGCGTTTCCGCGATTGACGGACTGAATACGCTTGTCCGCGGACAAAAACTGCCCGTGTTCTCGGCGTCGGGTCTTCCGCACGCCAACCTTGCCGCACAGATAGCGCGTCAGGCTAAAGTCCTCGGTAAAGACGAAAAATTCGCAGTCGTGTTTGCCGCGATAGGCATTACCTACGAAGAAGCCGATTTCTTTATCAGCGACTTCCGTAAAACGGGCGCAATCGACCGCACGGTTCTGTTCATGAACCTTGCGTCCGACCCCGCGATAGAGCGTATTGCCACTCCGCGTATGGCGCTTTCCGCCGCGGAATATCTTGCTTTCGACAAGGATATGCACGTGCTTGTCATCATGACGGACATTACCAACTATGCCGAAGCACTCAGAGAAGTTTCCGCCGCAAGAAAAGAAGTGCCCGGCCGCCGCGGTTATCCCGGTTACCTTTACACCGACCTTGCCTCCATGTACGAGCGCGCAGGAAGAATCCGCGGGAAAAAGGGTTCCATTACTCAGATACCCATACTGACCATGCCCGAAGACGACAAAACTCATCCCATTCCCGACCTTACGGGGTATATTACCGAGGGACAAATTATTTTGTCGCGCGAGCTTTACAAAAAAGGCTTCAATCCTCCGATTGACGTGCTTCCGTCGCTTTCCCGTCTTAAGGACAAGGGAATAGGCGAGGGTAAAACCCGCGAAGACCACGCCGACACCATGAACCAGCTTTTCGCGGCTTACGCCCGCGGCAAAGAGTGCAAGGAGCTTTCCGCCATTCTGGGCGAGGCGGCTCTTACGGACGTGGATAAAAAATATGCGGAGTTCGCCGATAAGTTCGAGCGCCGTTACGTTTCACAGGGCTTTGACGTCGCGCGTCCTATAGAGGAAACGCTTAATATAGGATGGGAGCTTCTTTCCATACTCCCGAGGTCGGAGCTTAAGAGAATTAAAGACAAGTATATCGAAAAATATCTTAAGGCATAGTTTTTTCAAGGAGAAAGCAAAATGGCAAGACTTGCCGTAAATCCCACGCGCATGGAGCTTAGAAAGCTTAAAGCGCGGCTTAAAACCGCTACGCGCGGGCATAAACTGTTAAAAGACAAATCGGACGAAATGATTCGCAGATTTCTGGAATACGCCTACGAAAACAAGCGTTTAAGAGAGGAAATCGAGTCCGAACTCAGCGCCGCATTAAGGTCTTTCATGCTGGCGCAGGCGGTTTCGCAAAAAGAAGAAGTAGAGCAGGCTATTGCCATGCCCGATTATCGCGTCGACGTCAATGTGTACGAAGAAAACGTCATGGGAGTAAGCGTCCCCGCAATGGAGATTTCTAAGAATACGGACAGCGTTACGCTTCCTTACGATTTTGCTTCCGCCACGGCGGAGTTGGACGAAGCTACCGAAAAAATTTCCGCGCTTACCGAAAAACTCCTGAAGCTTGCCGAGGTGGAAAAGACCTGCAATATGCTTGCCGACGAGATAGAAAAAAACCGCCGCAGGGTCAACGCGCTCGAGTACGTGATGATTCCGCAGCTTAACGAAACCATTAAATACATCGTAATGAAACTCGACGAAAACGAACGCGGTAACCTTACGCGTCTTATGAAAGTCAAGTCCATGATTACTGAAGAATGAATAAAAGCTCCGCTTTAAGCGGGGCTTTATTTATTATGTTTGCAGTAAGACCTATTACAGGGAAATAAAAATCAACACATAAAACAATAAATTTAATTTTTTTTAATCCATTAAATGAATTTATGCGCAAATTTATCGGTTAAAATTAAAGATTATGTCAAAAATTCACGGTAAAAGCGTTAAATCGGTTGCGTTGTTTTTCAGATTGTGATATAATCGGCAATGGGCTGACGGCACACTGTTTTCGCGCGCCCGTTTTCAGGCTGGCGAATGCGGACAAGCCCCGATTCAATAACGTGTTTATAATTTTCAGGAGTATAATATAAAGGAGAATAATTATGGCAAAAAAGAAGTATTGTTATCTTTTTACCGAAGGCAACGCCAAAATGCGTGAGCTTTTGGGCGGCAAAGGCGCCAACCTTGCGGAAATGACCGGTCTCGGTCTTCCCGTTCCCCAGGGCTTCACCATTTCGACGGAAGCGTGCACGCAGTATTACGAGGACGGCAAGCAGATTAATCCCGACATTCAGGCCGAGATTATGGAATACATCGACAAGATGGAAAAAGTTACCGGCAAGAAGTTCGGCGACAAGGAAAATCCCTTGCTTGTTTCCGTTCGTTCGGGCGCAAGAGCCTCTATGCCCGGCATGATGGACACCATTCTCAACCTCGGACTTAACGAGGAAGTAGTGGAAGTCATCGCCAAGAAATCCGGCAATCCCCGTTGGGCTTGGGACTGCTACCGCAGATTTATCCAGATGTTCTCCGACGTCGTTATGGAAGTCGGCAAGAAATATTTTGAAAAACTCATCGACGAGATGAAGGAAAGAAAAGGCATCACCTTTGACGTGGAGCTTACCGCCGATGACCTTAAGGAACTTGCAAATCAGTTTAAGGCTGAATACAAGAAACAGCTCGGCACCGATTTCCCCACCGACCCCAAAGAGCAGCTTTTTGCCGCAGTCAAGGCTGTTTTCCGCTCCTGGGACAACCCCCGCGCTAACATTTACCGCATGGACCACGACATTCCTTACAGCTGGGGTACCGCGGTAAACGTTCAGATGATGGCTTTCGGCAACATGGGCGATACTTCCGGCACGGGCGTTGCGTTTACGCGTAATCCCGCTACCGGCGAAAAAGGTCTTATGGGCGAATTCCTCGTCAATGCTCAGGGCGAAGACGTCGTTGCAGGTGTCCGCACTCCTATGCCTATCGCGCAGATGAAGGACGTGTTCCCCGAGGCTTATGCCGAATTCCAGAAAGTTTGCTCGATTCTTGAAAACCATTACCGCGATATGCAGGATATGGAATTCACCATCGAAAATAAGAAGCTTTACATGCTTCAGACCCGTAACGGCAAGCGTACTGCCGCCGCTGCAATTAAAATCGCCTGCGACCTCATCGACGAGGGCATGATTTCGGAGCAGGAAGCGGTTATGCAGATTGACGCAAAGTCGCTTGATATGCTTCTGCACCCCACGTTCGACGTAAAAGCACTTAAAGACGCTGACAAGAACAACGTTGTCGGAAAGGGTATTGCAGCTTCTCCCGGCGCGGCAACCGGTACCATCGTATTCACCGCCGAAGACGCCGTTACCGAGGGCAAGAAAGGCAAAAAAGTTATTCTCGTTCGTCTTGAAACTTCGCCTGAGGACATCGAAGGCATGAAATATGCTCAGGGCATTCTGACCGTTCGCGGCGGACAAACCTCCCACGCGGCTGTCGTTGCGCGCGGCATGGGTACCTGCTGTGTTTCCGGCTGCGGCGACATCAAAATGCACGAAGAAGAAAAATATTTCGAGCTTTCCGGAAAAATCTTCCGCGAGGGCGACGCGCTTTCTTTGGACGGCTCCACCGGCAACATCTACGATTGCGAAATCAAAACCGTTCCTGCAGACCCCAACTCCGGTTACTTCGGACGCATTATGACTCTTGCAGATAAATATAAGGCTATGGGCGTGCGCACCAACGCCGACACCCCCGCCGACGCTAAACAGGCGGCTGCATTCGGCGCTCAGGGCATCGGCCTTTGCCGTACCGAACATATGTTCTTCGACCCCGACCGTATCGGCGCATTCCGCGAAATGATTTGCTCCGACACCGTGGAGGAGAGAGAAGCGGCTCTTGCTAAAATCGAGCCCATGCAGCAGTCCGACTTCGAAGGCCTTTTCGAGGCACTCGGCGGACAGCCTGTTACCATTCGTTTCCTTGATCCCCCGCTGCACGAGTTCGTTCCCACCGATGAGGCGGATATCGCGGCTCTTGCCAAAGCTCAGGGTAAAACCGTTACCAGAATCAAGGAAATCATTTCTTCGCTTCACGAGTTCAACCCCATGATGGGGCACAGAGGATGCCGTCTTGCGGTTACCTATCCCGAAATCGCCGTAATGCAGACCAAGGCTGTCATCAAAGCCGCCATTGCCGTGCAGAAAAAGCATAAGGATTGGAAAGTGGTTCCCGAAATCATGATTCCTCTTACCGGCGAATCCAAGGAAATGAAGTTTGTTAAAGATATCGTCGTCAAAACCGCAGACGAGGAGATTAAGGCCGCTGGCGTAAACCTCAAGTATGAGGTCGGTACCATGATCGAGATTCCCCGCGCTTGCATTACCGCCGACGAAATCGCAAAAGAAGCCGAGTTCTTCTGCTTCGGAACCAACGACCTTACCCAGATGACTTTCGGCTTCAGCCGTGACGATGCGGGCAAGTTCCTCGGCGCTTATTACGCTAACAAGATTTACGAGTCCGATCCGTTTGCTCGTCTCGACCAGAAAGGCGTTGGCGCGCTTATGCAGATGGCGGTCGAAAAGGGTAAATCCGTCCGTCCCGATATCCACTGCGGTATCTGCGGAGAACACGGCGGCGATCCTTCTTCCGTTGAGTTCTGCCACAAAATCGGCCTGACCTACGTTTCCTGCTCGCCTTTCCGCGTTCCCATCGCTCGCCTTGCCGCCGCACAAGCAAATATTAAACGTCCGAGGTAAACATATATAGTGGTTTAACTAAGTTGTACCACAAGATATTGTGTTTTTAGGGCTTACCCCGATAATGGGGTAAGCCCTTTTTCTGTGCTGAAAATGCTCTGAAACAGGCTTAAAAAGTGCTATTTCCATATAAGTTGAACACTTGATTTTTACTATAAGATATGGTATAGTATAGGCAGGGTGAGGTAACAAAATGACGGATTATAAGTCAATACTTTTGTATTATTATAAAGGGAATACAAACACGCAGATAGCCACCATTTGCGGTTGTTCGCGTACAACTGTCATCAAGACAATAAAAAGGGCAAAGGAATTGAATTTGAAATTGCCTCTACCGGCTACGCTGCGCGATTCTGATTTGTATTTAATGCTTTACCCCAAAAGAGGTAAAAGAAAGGGATACTATATACCGGATATTCACAGCATAGAAAAAGACCGCAAAAAGCGTAGGTTTTCTAAATTTCGTGCTTGGCAAAAATACTGTCGTGTTGCCAAAAGAGAAGGGTATAAAGCATACAGTAAATCAAGATTTTACAGTCTATTTCATGAATATGGCTCTGCGGGTGCGAGGTTTCATGTAAAAAAGAGCAAGAATATAGGCGACATACTTGGGTTTTCATTGTTGCAGAGCAGATACTCAAACGATGCTGCTTCTTTTGAACTTGTTGAAAAACAAATGGACGATTGGTGTAAAGAGCGAAGATTGGATAAATATAAGATCTGGGATTTGAGGGTAGCAGGATTTTAGTACAAATTTTTTAAGTAGGTGTCAATATGGTTGACATAAGGCTCCGTTTATTATATAATTCATACAAATATGAAAAGTATGGAATATATGAGGAGGTAAAACAAAAGTGGAAATTCCCAAAGGACATTATATCTTCGGTACAGTAAAGGTGGGAGAGCGCGGACAGATCGTCATTCCGCGCGAAGCGCGCGACAAATTCGATATTAAGGCTGGCGATACGCTCATTGTGCTCGGCGACGAAAAGTGGGGGATTGCCGTGACCAAATCGGACGTGTTGCAGAAATTCGCGTCGGACATCTTTCAGAAGATGGAGGACGGCAGCGATGAGTGAGTTTGAAAACACAAATCTGCCTTTTCTGGAGCAGGACTGTATTGAAACTTTCGGGAAAGAGCGTGGGAAAAAGATATTCGGTAAAACGCTTGAAATTTACAGAGAGCTTACCTGTAAAGGCGACTACCGCAATAACGATGCAATCAAGTATCATATGACGGTAAAACTCTTTCCCGCTATGAGTTATTATAAAGCATTGCAGGCTTTTGGAATTGACGACGCCGTAGAAAAGGTCAGAAAGGAAACGCACAAAGCCGCCCTTATGAACAAGCAGAATAACGCAAAGTTTGCGCGCATGCCGTTCGTTTTTACAATGTACCGGATGGGCGTGAAAAAGCACATGGCCAAGAACTTTCCGCCTGAAGGCTGGGAAACGGAGTGGGTACGCTGCGACGGAAAAGAAATACACTTCAATCTTCGTTCATGCTTGTATCACGATATTTGCGTTGAGAAGGGTTGCCCGGAATTATGCCGAGTATATTGCGAAAACGACAACATCGCTTTTTCGGGGCTTATGCCGAAGATCCGTTTTGAAAGAGTGGGAACGATCGGCGAAGGCGCAGAGTGCTGCGATTTCCATTTTATTAACGCAAAAAAGTAAGCCGATAAAAATTGAATCATATGTAATATAGCGGAGAGCAAGCAGTCTCCGCTATTTTTTGCGAAAAATTTTTTAATTATCGCCGCAAAACTCTTGACAGAAGAGGAGCATATAATTATAATGATAATCGAATTATCGGTAATTAGATTATCGTAGGAGGTAAATATGTCGGTTGCGGACAGAAGTATCGATCCGCGCATCATCGAGAGCGCAAAAGAGGAGTTTCTGCAAAAGGGCTTTCTGGATGCGTCCTTGCAGGAGATTTGCAAAAACGCGGGCGTTACGACGGGCGCGTTGTACAAGCGGTTCAAGGGCAAGGAAGAACTTTTCTGCGCGCTGGTGGAGAGTACCGTGCAAGACCTTGAAGAGGTAGTGAGGCAAAAATCCGTCCTGCCCGCCACGCTCACGGACGAACAGCTCAAAAAGGCGTGGGACATGGACAGGGAATATATGCAGTGGTGGTTCGACTATCTCTATGACCGCTACGACGAAATGCGCCTGCTGCTCGTCTTTTCGGACGGAACGAAGTACGCAAACTTCGAGCACGAATGGGTGGAGGGCATGAGCCACACAACCTATGCGTACTACAAGGAAGCGCAGAGGCGTGGTCTGACAAAGACGGACATCTCCGAAAAGGAATTGCACGTCATGCTTTCGTCCTTTTGGACGGCGATCTGCGAGCCGCTCATTCATGGGTTTACAAAGGAGGAGGCAGGGCGCATATCCGACCTGATGTGCGGACTGTTCGACTGGTATAAAATGCTCGGTTTCGAGCGGTAAATTCTGCCGCCCGCAGTGGCGGCAATTATTTCGGTATATCGTTCGCATATGCGAACAAATAAAAGTACAGGAGGCTATATGATAAAAAGTATCTTGAAGTACGCGGGTAAGTACAAGATTCTCACCGTTGTAGCGACGGTCATGGTTGTCATAGCAGTGGCGGCGCAGATCTTGCCGTACATATTCGCGTATCAGATCATCTCGCCGCTCATTGCTGGCGAGAGCATTTCTTTGCAGTTTGCCGTGAGCAGAGTGGCGGGCGTTGCCGTCTGTCTTGTATTGAACTTCGTGTTCTACCTCGGCGGACTGTCCCTCTCGCACATTGCGGCGTTCAACACGCTGTACAATCTGCGTGTGAGCTTGCAGGGCAAAATGGAAAAACTGCCCCTCGGCGTGGTGCAGGAGAAGGGGACGGGAAATTTGAAAAAGCTGTTCGTGGAAGACGTAGAGAGCATGGAACTTCTGCTCGCGCACGCCATTCCGGAAGGTTTAGGCAATATCATCATTCCCGTCGGCGTGTTTATCGCCATGTTTGCGGTGGACTGGAAACTCGCGCTTCTTACGCTCATCATGCTTCCCGTCGGCGTGTGGGCGGTCATGATGATGACACGCGCCGGCTTTGCCAAGATGGACAGCTACTATCGTTCGGCGCAGGTCATGAACAACACCATCATCGAATATGTAAACGGTATGGAAGTTGTTAAGATATTCGGCAGGGACAGCGATTCGTACAAACGATATAAAAAGGACGTGGAGGCATACCGCGATTTCACGTTGGACTGGTATCGTGTGTGCTGGCCGTGGATGGCGGTGTATGCGGGCGTGTTCGCCTGTTGTTCATTGTTCACGCTGCCATTCGGCGGTATGTTCGTCGTCAACGGATGGTCGCAGCTTGCCGACCTCATTCTGGTGCTCTGTCTTTCCTTCGGGCTGGGCGGCCCGCTCATGAAGGCGATGCGTTTCGTTCCCTCGCTCGCGCAAGTCGATCGCAAGGTCAAAGAACTTGAAAAGACTTTGGATGCCGAGCCGCTGAAAAGTAAGGGTAATGCCTTTACGGGCAGGGGCGACACGGCTGTGTTCGAGAACGTGACCTTTGCCTATGAGGAGAAGGATGTAATTCAAAATGCAAACCTCGTCGTGCAGGAAGGCAAAAAGACGGCGCTGGTCGGCGAATCCGGTTCGGGCAAGAGCACGCTCGCAAAACTGCTGGTGCATTACTACGACATCGGCAGCGGAAAGATAACTTTGGGCGGGCAGGACATTACGGACATGAGCCTCAACGCGCTCAATTCGCATATCTCATTCGTGTCGCAGGACAATTTCCTATTCAACACCAGCATTTACGACAACATCAAGATCGGTAAGCCGGACGCGACCAAAGAAGAAGTGTTCGCCGCGGCGGAAAAAGCTCAGTGCATGGAATTTATTGAATGTTTGGAAAACGGCATTTATACGCTCGCGGGCGACTGCGGCAGCGCGCTTTCGGGCGGAGAGCGGCAGAGAGTTTCGCTTGCAAGGGCTATTCTGAAAAACGCGCCCGTCGTCATTCTGGACGAGGCAACGGCGTTCGCCGATCCCGAAAACGAGGAGAAGATGGAAAAGGCAATTGCCGAAGTCGTCCGGGGTAAGACGCTCCTCGTCATCGCACACCGCCTTGCGTCCATACAGAATGCAGACAAAATATATGTGCTGGACAATGGCAGAGTGGCGGGCAGCGGCACCCATAAAGAGCTTCTGGAAAGCAACGACATCTATAAACGGCTCTGGCAGATCTCCGAGGACAGCGCGGCGTGGAACGTGGTCGGAACGACAGGAGGCGCGGTATGATCAAATTTTTCGTAAGGATATTGAAGTTTTCGGGCAAATACAAGGGCAGGGTGCTCTCGGCGGCGCTGTTCGCCTTCATCAAGGGCATCTGCATCACAATGCCGCTCTTCCTCGGTTTTTTGCTCTTCAATGAGTTTTACGAGGGGACGATCACCGTTTTGCGCTGCCTTATCTACTTTGCGGGCATGGCGGCGTCGCTTGCCGTGCATATTCTCGCCACGAATTTGAGCGACCGTTTGCAGAGTACGGCGGGGTATAAGATCTTTGCAGAAAAGCGCATGGAACTGGGCGCGCGCCTTCGGAAACTCCCGATGGGCTACTTTACGGCGGGCAATATCGGAAAGATCAGCTCGGTGCTCTCGTCCGACATGGTGTTCGTGGAAGAAAACGTCATGCAGTCCATCGCAGATATGTTGGGCAATGGGTTTTCGGCACTACTCATGGTCGCGTTCATGTATGTCATCGACTGGCGCATCGGGCTGCTGGTTACGGGCGTGTCGCTGGCGGTCGTTATCGCCGCCATCTTTATGAATAGGTCGGGCGTAAAGCACAGCAATATCCGCCAGCAGCTCAGCGAGGAACTGACGGATGCAGTCATCTCCCATATCGAGGGAATCGGCGTCATCAAGAGCTACAATCTGCTCGGCGAAAAATCGGAAGATCTAACAAAGAATTTCCGCAAGACGAGGGACTCCGCGCTCAAATTCGAGTTCACGCAGCTGCCGTGGATGTTCGTGCTCAACGTGCTCTATACCGTCGGCATGGCGGGCATCGTCGCGCTCGGCGTGTGGCTGTATTTTGAAAATATGATGACCTTGTCGTACCTTATCGGCTGCGTGCTGTTTGCCTTCTCTATCTTCCTGCCCCTCAAAACGCTGTACAGCGAATCCTCGCGGCTGACCGTCATGGGGAGCTGTCTCGACAGGATTGAGGGGGTGTTCGGGGAAAAGACGCTGCCCGACAACGGAAAAAAGCATATTCCCGCAACCGGCGCGCCCGAAATATCGTTTGAAAACGTGACCTTTGCCTACGGCGAAGAAGATACCGTGCGGGGCGTCAGCTTTATGGCGGAAAAGAACACGATGACCGCGCTCGTCGGCCCCAGCGGTGGAGGAAAAACCACGCTTGCTAACCTTTTGGCTCGCTTTTGGGACATCAAGTCCGGCAGTATTAAGGTTCGGGGCGTGGACATCCGCGACGTGCCGCTCTCTGAACTCATGGACAAAATCAGCATGGTATTCCAGCGAGTATATCTGTTTCAGGACACCGTCTATAACAACATCGCGATGGGCAGACCGACCGCCAAAAGAGAGGAAGTGGAGGAGGCAGCGAAGAAGGCGCGCTGTTACGACTTCATTATGAGCTTGCCGCAGGGGTTCGATACCGTCATCGGCGAAGGCGGAGCCTCCCTTTCGGGCGGGGAGAAACAGCGCATTTCCATCGCGCGGTGTATCTTAAAGGACGCGCCCATCGTCATTCTTGACGAGGCGACGGCGAGCGTGGACCTCGACAACGAGCGGCACATTCAGGAGGCCATCACCGAGCTTGTCCGCGGAAAAACCTTGCTCGTCATCGCGCACCGGCTGAACACCATCCGCGCGGCGGATCAGATCGTCGTCGTGTCCGAGGGGAAGATCGCCGAACAGGGCACGCACGAACAGCTCTTAAAGCGTGGCGGTATCTACAACAATTTCATACATCTGCGAGAAAGGCAACGCCTTGCGGAAAACGGGTAACAGGAAAGCGGTCGCTATTGCGGCCGCTTTTTTGAAACCGTCGTTAATTGCTTGCTTTTTGCAGATAAAGAAGATATAATATAAGCATGTTCGCATATGCGAACTATAAGGAGAATAAGCTATGTTAAAGATAACGTTAGAAGTCGAGGGAATGCACTGCGGTATGTGCGAAACGCAGGTCAACGACGTGGTGCGCCGCGTGGAGGGCGTGAAGAAAGTAAAATCTTCGCACGCAAAGGGGAGAACGGAAGTGGTTGCCGAGGATAGCGTGAATACCGCTCTCATCAAAGAGGCAATCGCAAAGCAGGGCTACGGCGTGGGAAGAATTGAGACGGTGCCGTATGAAAAGCACGGGCTGTTCTCGCACAAGAGGTGAGTGCCATGTTTCTGATCCGTAAATTTGAGGAAAGGGACGTTCACGATTGCGCCATGTGCTTTTACGAGAGCTTTTTCGACTGCCCGTTGACGGAGAACGACAAAGCGTTTCTGCGCGACTATGCGCAGGTACTCGCAGAGAAGTGTTCATTTACCTATGTGGCGGAGAGCGAAGGGCAGGTCGTCGGGTTTATCATCGGGCACTACAAAAAGGGTTTCGACAAGGCGCTCGCCAAACGGCACGACGTAAAACCGCATTATAAGGCGTGGTTTCGGTGCTTTTTCAAGTTCGCGTTCGGCGGCTATAAGATGTCCGCGCCGTTCAAGGCGCAGTTCGACCTCTTTTATAAGAAGCTCAAGGAGAACGGAAAGGATACGCCGCTCGCCTGCGACTGCGAACTAATGGCGCTCTGCTCGCGCAAAGATTTCCGCAAAGGGCTGGGAACGGCGCTCTGGGAAGCCTTTCAGGAGCGGTGCATTCAAAGCGGCGTAAAGACGGTGCGCGTGTTCACCGATACGGATGCTACATACACATTCTATGAAAAGCGCGGTTTCAAACTCGTATGGGAAAAGCCGTATTCCTTCGGTACGCCCGGCAAATCGCTGGTGTATGAATATAAGTTATAAGAGGTGCAGGAGCTATGATAAAAAAATTTTTAAGTAATTGCAAGAAGCCGAAGGGAAAATTCGGCAAAATGATCGTGAGCGCCATGAACAAAGGGCATGCGCCTCTCGCGCTTTGGGCGTTCGAGGTGTGCCCGCTGAAAGACGGAGAGAGCGTTCTGGACGTCGGGTGCGGCGGTGGCGGCAATCTTGTCCGCATTCTGGAGCGCTGCCCGAAAAGCCGCGCGGACGGCATCGATTATTCGGAGGAAAGCGTTGCATGCAGCCGGAAAGCGACCAAAAAATATGCGGACAGGTGCGGTATTTTGTGCGGAGACGCCATGAGGCTGCCGTATCGGGAGGAGACCTATGACAGGGCGGTGTCCTTTGAGTCTATTTATTTCTGGCCCGATCCCGTGCAGGGGCTCAAAGAAATGCTCCGCGTCTTGAAAAAGGGAGGCAAGGTAATACTGGCGTCCGAAATGACAGATCCCGAAAAGGGAAAATTCTGGACGAAGCGCTGCGAAGGCATGACGATTTATACGGCGGAAGAGCTCGCTGCCCTTATGGGAAAAGCAGGGTTTTCCGATATAAAAATCCATAAGACGCGCAAAGTCTGGTGTGCCG
>UQSP01000017.1 GCA_900543755.1 uncultured Eubacteriales bacterium | reverse complement strand
ACGAGATCTGCGCATGTCTCGTGGGCTCGGAGATGTGTATAAGAGACAGAGATTACAAAAAGATCGTCAATAAGATTTAGCATTATAGAAAGAATAAACTACTACTTCTCCGATCCGCTCAAAAAGCACAACAACTCAATCGAATCGGTAAAGGAAACAGAAAAGCAGTCCAAAGAGACTGCTCCTTTATTTGACTTTCTAAGTTCGCACAAAGGCGATAACTCTCCGCCAGAAAAATCCTAAACCTGACATATAAGTTCGGTTTAGGATTTTTCTTTTACTGAAAACGGCTAATGTACGTATGCAATATTTGTTGATTTTTGATATAGGGAGATAACCCACGGTACCGTTTGAAAAGCCGACTTATTTATGTTTAATTACCCCTTTATACCAAGTCGGAACAGGATTCTTCATTCCATCATACCAACTTAATACGTCTTTTGCTTGTTTTATCATTACTTGAATCTGCTCATTACCAAAAGGAATTGCCCAAGGAACGGATGATAAAGTATTAGCAATCAAACAATCGGAGGTAATTTCGGCGGCATTTGGTCAGGTTTGTTTGCTGCTGAAACAACCGGAAAATGCAAAGAATTAAAACTGATTATAAGATTAAACAGATATGATATATCGCAAATATGTTATGAAATTGTCTTTAACACCGGCTTTAACATCGGAATTAGTAAAGCTTCTCCCGCTTACAAACAATGTATAACCATGCTTCAGGAATTTGTTTTTTTTATAGAAGTCGTAAAAAATGAAAATGCAAAATTATAATAAAGCGCTTGGGGGTAATATGAGCGCTTTGTTAGATGCATCAAAAGGCAAAATTATATATGTTCCATGGGTTGTTTGCTGTTTATTTCGAATCGGTTTGCAGAAATCAAAGAAAAACTTAAACGGCGGTGTTTTCGCAAGCGCGCTTTAGGGGTAACAGAAACCTGTAAAAAATCATACTATTATGAGTATGAGAGTTCATTTTATAGGATGCGGCGGCGTCAGCATGAAGAGGCTGCGCGAAATAACCGAAAAGCTGGGGCACGAAACAAGCGGCTCCGACCTGACTAAGGGCGGACACAGGGCGGAAAACGTGAAAGGCAGCGATATGGCGGTATATACTTCCGCTGTTCCTTGCGGCAATGAAGAGCTGGTTTACGCGCGGGCGAACGGAATACCTGTCGTGGAGCGGGCTGAATATCTGGGCGCGATAGCCGCGTCTTTCGAAAAGACGATAGCCGTGGCGGGAACTCACGGCAAGACAACGACTACGGGCATGCTTAAAGAAATTTTCGCCTCCCGTTATCCTTGCGTACATATCGGCGGAGAGCTTAAAGACAAGCCGGATATTGAAAAAAGCGAGTATTTCATTACCGAAGCCTGCGAATATAAACGCAGTTTTCTTTGGCTTAATCCCCACATCGGAATAGTGCTTAACGCCGAGCTTGACCACACCGATTACTACAAAGATTTGTTTTCGGTGAGGACGGCGTTCGGCGAGTTTGCTCAAAAGTGCCGCACTGTTTTGTACAACGGCGACGACGAGGGCTTAAGAAAAGCGATAAAATCGGAGCGCGCTTTAAGCTTCGGCTTTTCGGAGCGCAACGATTTCCGCGCGGTTGCCGCCGCGGCGGACAAAGACAACGTCTGGTCGTTTAACGTATCGGCTTCCGGGCTTAATCTGGGCAGAATTACGCTTGCGGTCAAGGGGCGGCACAACGTATACAACGCGCTTGCGGCAGCTTCCGCTGCGCTTACGGAAGGATTGGCGTTAAGCGAAATAGAGGAGGGGCTTAAAGCGTTTACGGGGGTAAAACGGCGTATGGAATACCTTGGCGAGGTTAAGGGAGCCGCCGTATATACCGATTACGCGCATCATCCTACGGAAATCCGCGCGCTTATTCAATCGTTAAAATCCGACAAAAGGCTGATTATGGTTTTCGAGCCGCATACGTATTCGCGTACACTGGACCTTTTTGACGAGTTCGTGAAGTGTTTCGACGGAGCGGACGAGGTGATTTTCGCACCCGTTTACGGCGCGAGGGAAACGGGCGGCAAAGCCGATTCTTCGGATTTAACGAACGAGGTGAATAAAAGACTGCCGGCAAAGCATTTGCGCACTTACGACGAAATAAACGGGTATCTTACAAGTATTCTCCGTAAAGGAGACACCGTTGTGTTCACGGGCGCGGGTACGATTAATCTCGCGGGAGAAAAGCTGGTTTCCGCGTCGAAAGGTTAAGCGTTTTTTCATTCGGCGCGTTTGAATTTGCCTTTTATAATAAACATATATCAGTCAGAAAAATGATATCTGTGGAAGAAACAGCCGTTGTTTGTTTCAAAAAAGTCCGACGTAAAATACGCGCATCGGACTTTTTTTGTTTAAACAAATACCGTTATCAGTCTGTTTAGCCAAACGATTAATTTCGTTACCGTTTTCATTAGCGGTTTTTTATGTGCGGGAAAAGGAGCGGCACTTTGCCATGGCCGCTCCTGAAGTTTTATTAAAAAAAATTAAACTGTTTAAAATTATTATCTTGAGTGAAGCGCAAGCAGGACAAGCTTGTTTGCCGAGCCTGCTTTTTCCAGCGTTTTTTCGTCGATTTCGCTTCCTTCGTCGGCAAGAACGGTACCGTCGTCAAGCAACAGCGTACGCGTCAGTTTTTTCCCTATCAGAAAGGAATATCCGGGGGTTTTGTTGTCGTCGGAGGCAGGGGCGCGCGTGACCATTACGTTTTCCACGGGGATTTTTTTGTAGACGTCCACTTCTGAAGGGAGGGTAACCTGTTCTTTGCTTTCCTTGATTTCGGCGTCTGTGATCGGCATGCTTGTTACGCGTGCTTCGACGGGACGCACTTGAGCGGTGACCGCGTTTTCCGGTGAAGAAGTTTCTTTTTCCGTATCGGGTTCGTTTAAGGAGGTTTCTACGTTCTTTGCGTTTTGTGCGTCCGCGCCCGTAGTTACTTCCTCTTTATCGGACGGCGCGGCGGAGTTTACTTTAACCGTGCGCGCGGCGGATTCGTGAGGCGAAGGAATTTTCTTTACGGGCGGAACAAGGCGTATCTTTTCGTCGGTATCGTTTATTATCAGTATTTCCTCGGATTTCGACAGCACTTTAGACGGGGCAAAGGATTTTTCTCCCACGTTTATTTCCACTACCGAAAAGCCGTCGAGAGTGACGTCCGTCACTCTTCCCAAAGCCACGCCGAAAGGATTGTATACTGCCGCATTTACGGGTCCCGGCACAAACGAGGGCGGAATGGAAAAACGGCTTAAAAGTCTGCCGCCGTTCTTTATTACCACGGCGTCGTTATAAAGCGAGCTTACAGCCGAAGGGTCGAAAAATTTTCTTTTTACGTCCTCTTCTTCGTCGGAAAAAACTTCGAAGTAGCGGATTTTACATAGATTTTTGTCAAAAAGCACGTTTACCAGAGTTCCCGTGTTTTCCGCCTCGAAAAGGCTGATCACGTTTTTGCCTATTATTTCGCTTAGTTTGTACATTTTAATTCCTCCGTTTACAAATACTTGTTATGCCGCCCGAACTGTTTGTCCGCGCTTAATATTATAAATATTTGCTTTAAGCGCGGAATATGCTTTTCGGGTTAAGTAATTGTGAAACGAAGGATTTTTGTTCTTTTTCGGGTTAAGCTTTTTTTAAGGTCGGAAGATTTTTCGCAGGGCGGAACGGTTTACTCGGCTTTCCTCTTTTTGAAAACTTACCTTTCCCGTATTCCGCCCTCAAGCCACTCTGCGGCATAAAGGATTTTTTGCGGAATAATTAGGTTGACAAACACGCGTTTCGCAATTATAATGTATGTGAAATTTTTATCAGGCGCCTGGTTAAACGGCGCGTTACGGAGGTTTTTTATGAACGATATAACCAAAGATATGACCATTTACGAGGTTCTTCAGATTAATCCCGACATTGCACCCGTGTTTTTCGAGTTCGGTATGCACTGCCTCGGTTGCCCGATTTCCCGCGGCGAAACCGTTGCCCAGGCGGCGGAGGCTCACGGCGTTTCGGTCGACGATATGCTTAAGCGCCTTAACGAGTTCAACGACGCGAAATAATGAAAATAGTCGTTGGGCTGGGAAACTACGGCGACAAATACGCTTACACTTTCCACAATATGGGTTTTCTTACCGCGGAGTGTCTTGCGGACAAACTGGGGCTTAAATTCAAAACGCGCGAGTGCGACGCGCTTGTTGCGACGGGGTATCGCGGCGGCGAAAAAATAGTTATCGCAAAGCCGCTTACTTACATGAATCTTTCGGGCGTTGCCGTAAAACAGCTTGTAAACAAGTACAAGGCCGATATAAAGGACCTTATAGTCGTGTTCGACGACGTCGATATTCCCAAGGGCACGGTGCGCGTGCGCGAAAAGGGCAGCGGAGGAACCCATAACGGAATGAGAAACATCATTCAGGTTATGGGCACGCAGGAGTTCCCCAGGGTGCGCGTAGGCATCGGTCCCGTCCCCGAAAACGTACCCATTGCCGATTACGTGCTTTCCGACGTTCCCGCCAAGGAGCGGCAGGCGCTTTACGACGCGTTTTCGCTTGCCGCTGACGAGGCGATAAAACTCATCGACAAAAAGTAAATTTTTTTTCTTGTATGCCGTGAGTGACGAAACGCCTTTTTTGGGGCTTGACGTTAAATCGGACCGATAAAACATTTAATTAAAGCCGCAAGGAATTTTTATACTGTTTTTAATTTGTCCGATTTGTTTATAACCCGAAAAAAGCGGGATGTGACCAAAAAAAAGGCAAAAAACGCGCGGCGTAATAAAAATATACGAAATTTAACTTAGAATAAGTAAACGATTGTTCGAAATCGAAAAAATTTTCAGTAGCGGCGCGGGCGACGCGTTAAATACCGCCCTTGCCTACCGGGATGGAAAAAACATCTCGGCTTTTGGGCTGTGTTCTTTCGGAAAAGCGGCAATAACCGCATTGTGCGCAAATAAGGCGCACTCCGGCGTTGACGACGGCCCATTGCTCATAGTTGCGGGCGACTTTTATCTTGCGCGCGCTTTTTACGAGCAGCTTAAATGTCTTTTGCCCGACGTGGAGTTGCTGCCCGCGCGCGACGACACGCTTGTGTACCGCGACGCGCTGTCGGGCGAAAACGTACTTACAAGGCTTAAAACACTTAAGGATATCGTAACGGGACGTGCAAAAACTGTTGTTTGCTGCGCCGAGGCTCTTATGCAGATTTATCCCGACAGGGACGCGTTTCTTTCCCACTGCATGACGGTGGAAAAGGGCAGGAGTTACGACCTTGACGCGATTGTGTCCATGCTGGTGGAGGCGGGCTATAAACGCGAGCCTCAGCTTACGGACGTGGGCAGATTTTCTTTGCGCGGAGATATTCTGGACGTTTGGTCGGTGGGAGAAGAGTACCCCGTAAGAATCGAGTTTTTCGGGGACGAGGTGGAAAAAATCCGCTTTTTCGACGCGGAAAATCAGCTTTCCAAAGAGGACGCGTCAAGCGCGGAAATTTCGCCCGCGACGGAATTTTTCGCCACGAAAGAACGTGCCGAGCAAATTGCCTGCGCGATTACGGAGGAAGCGTCGGCGGTTTCTCTTCAGCCCGATTACGCGGTTAAAGCAAAGGAACTTTCTTCCGCGCTTGCCGCGCGTGTGAGAAGCGGCGACAGGAATATAGCGCTGGGATTTTTACTGCCGCTTGCGGCAAACTGCGACCTTTATTCGTTCGGCGGCTTTACGGGCGCGGTTTACGACGAGGTAAAGCAGATATACGACAACGCGCTTTTGCATTCAAGCGAGCACGCTAACCGTTTCGCCACGCTTTTATCCCGAGGAGAAACGCTTCCGTTTGCTTTAAATCAGCTGATAAATCCCGAACGCGCCTTTTCCTTCAAGGGCAGAAAACTGGCTTTTCAAAGCGTGATGAACGCCAATCGGATATTTACGCCCGACGCGGTATTTTCGTTTAAAACCATCGAAACGCCCGCGTATTACCGCGATTTCCGCGTGCTTAAAACCGACCTTGGCAACTGGCTCAGCCGCGGCTACACGGCGTATATGTGCGCGTGGGGCGAGGGGCTTAAAGCGTCTGTAAAACAATTTCTTTCCGATAACGGAATAATGTATTCGGAAGGGTACGGCGACGGTGGCATAAGGCTTATCGGCGACCGTACCGAAAAGGGCTGCGTTTTCCACAACGAAAAAATCGCCGTCGTGGGAACCGCGGACCTAAGTTTCAAGTCGCCCAAAAAGACAATGAAGCGCAATAAACGCGACGTCTTTTCGGAGCTTAAGGCGGGCGACTACGTCGTGCACGAGATTCACGGAATAGGACTTTTCGAGGGAACAGTCAAACTCGAGGTGGGCGGAGCGCGGCGCGATTATCTGCTTGTTTCCTACGCGGGCGGCGACAAACTTTACGTCCCCGTGGAAAACATGGACTCGCTTTCTGCTTACGCTGCGGACGGAGGAGTTCCGTCGCTGTCCAAAATAGGCGGCGCGGATTTTGCGCGGGTAAAGGAAAAAGTCAGAAAATCGGTCAAAGAGCTTGCCATAAACCTTTTGGAATTGTATAAAGACCGTTTCGAGGGGAAAGGCCACCGTTACAGCGATGACGACTCGCTTTTGCACGAATTCGAGGACAGTTTCGAGTTTACCGAAACGGACGACCAGATTACTGCCGTGGAGGAGGGGCTGAGGGACCTTAAATCGGGCAAAATAATGGACAGACTGCTTTGCGGCGACGTGGGTTACGGCAAGACGGAAGTAGCTTTGCGCCTGGCGTTCAAAGTCATTGCCGAAGGCAAGCAAGTGGCTTTTCTTTCGCCCACCACCATACTTGCCAAACAGCACTTCGAAACAGTTAAAAAACGCATGGAGCCTTTCGGAATAAAAGCGGGAAGACTGACGCGGTTCGACACCAAGGAAGAACAGGCTAAAACCGTCGAAAGCGTGCGCGCGGGTAAAACCGATATAGTAGTGGGGACTCACAGGCTTTTGTCCAAGGACGTGGACTTTGCGGACCTTGGACTGCTTATTCTGGATGAAGAACAGCGTTTCGGCGTGGCGGACAAGGAAAAAATCAAGGACCTTAAGCGCGGCGTAAACGTGCTTACGCTTTCGGCGACGCCCATACCGCGCACGTTGCATATGTCGCTTGTGGGCATACGCGACATAAGCGTACTTGATACTCCGCCCACACAGCGCGTGCCCGTGCAGACTTACGTCATGGAGTACGGCGAAACGCTTGTCACCGACGCCGTAACAAGAGAAATCAACCGCGGCGGACAGGTCTTTATCGTTTATAACCGCGTTGCCGACATCGACAGATTCGCGGCGCGGATTCAAAGCCTTGTTCCTTCGGCGAAAGTGGCGTTTGCACACGGTCAGATGCGCGAAGAGGTTCTCGAGCGGACCGTGGAAAATTTTGTGGAAGGAAAGACGGACGTGCTGGTATCCAGCACCATTATAGAAAACGGCATAGACATTGCGCGCGCCAACACCATGATAGTGGTGGACGCCGACAGATTAGGGCTTTCCCAGCTTTATCAGCTGCGCGGCAGAGTGGGAAGAAGCAACCGTCTTGCATACGTTTTTTTCACTTTCGACGGCAGGAAAACGCTTACCGACACGGCGTATCAGCGGCTGGAGGCGATAACTCAGTTTACCGAATTCGGCAGCGGATTCAAAATCGCCATGCGCGACCTGGAAATCCGCGGCGCGGGCTCCGTACTGGGCGCGCAGCAGCACGGACATCTTGAAAAAGTGGGTTACGATATGTATTGCCGCCTGTTAAGCGAAGCGGTGGGCGAGCTGCGCGGCGAAAAAACCGTTAGCCATAAAGAAGTCACCGTAATCACCGATTACGGTCTGTATCTGCCCGACGGGTACGTTACCGACAAAGAATGGCGTCTAAGAATTTATGCGCGCGCGGCAAAAATCCGTACGCTTTCCCAGCGAGACGCGATTCTCAAAGACATGGCGGACGTTTACGGTCCCGTGCCCGAGCCCGTCAAAAACCTTGTGGACGTTGCGCTTATCAAGAATCTCGCGGCGGGCATAGGCGCGGACAAGGTCATATTAAAGCGGGGCGAAAGCGCGGTGCAATTCTGTAAAATAATGGATATAGACAACGCCGTAAATTCCGCGGCAACCGCATACGGCGCCAGATTAATTGCCGAAAACGCCTCTCTGCGCTTTCAGTCGCACTCCAAACTGCTTAAATTTTTGCTTAAATGTACGGAATTGAACCGATAAAACATTTGCTTTTTTTCTCAAACGATAGTATAATAAACAATAGCTATGTTTATAATGCGCTTAGTTTATCTTGCGCTTAAACCGTGTTAGTGAGGACAAAAATGCGTAGAAAAATAATTTGTGTCATTTTGGCTGTTATTCTGAGTATTTCCCTGTTTACGGGGTGCTCTCTTTTCTCATACGATAATGCCAGGGATTACAATCAGGTGGTGGCTTCTATAAAATCGGTTACCATTACCGACGAGTCCAGCGAGGAAAACAAAAACAATCCGTTCGTTACCGAGAAAAAGGACATTTATAAGTACGAATTGGTCAATATGTTAAACAGTTCGGGCCAGACGATGATTTCTTACGGCTATACGCTTGAGCAGGCCGTCGATTATCTAGTTGACCAGCTTGTCACGCGCGAGCTTATTCTGAACGAAGCGGACGCACAGATACACTTCAAAAACATCATTTGGGGGCAAAACGAGGAAAATCAGGTCCTTCAGGGCATATACAACACCGTTGATTCTCAGCTTGCAACCATAAGAGACGAAATCCTGACCGAGCACGGCGAGGAAACCGCCGACACTTCTTCGTCCGACACTTCTTCGACCGATACCTCTACGGAAACCACTTATCCCGTAAAGGAAACAGAGGAGCCCGGTCTTTACGACTCATGGTCGAGGGAAGAGCTTATTGCCGAGGTCGTAAACCGCACCAAGGGCGACCTTACGGGCGAAGCTTTGACCGCTCTTAACGAAAAGGTAAGCGAATATTCCGTTTACAAACTGCGCGCCACTCTTGAAAACCTCGACCTTCAGGACGTCGAAAAATGGGAGCCCGACACCATTCGTTATCCCGGTCTTTACGGCACGGACGACGTCAAGTCGCTTGAGCTGGAGGCTATGCGCCGTTTCATTTCCCTTCTTAAAGAAACCGTCAAAGACGATTACCGCATGACCAAAGAGCAGAGAAAGATATTCAACGAAGAAATCGCTGGGCTTGAAAAAGTGGGCAATGAAAAAGGTCTTTCCTATGTTTATCCCGAGCTTGGCGAAACCCAACTCATGCAGTTCCTTGCCGGCGACACCTATCGCGACAACGTAAAAATTCAGCTTCTTCAGCAGTATATCACCGACAGCGTTGACGTAAGCGAAGAGGAGATTGTTGACGAATACAACGCGCTTTTAAGCGAGCAGATTAATAAATACGGCAACGACGCGGAAGCTTTCTCCACCGATATCAGCGGCGGCAACGTCGATCCGATACTCTATTATCCCAACGGCAACTATTATTACGTCAAACACATTCTCGTACCTTTCTCCGACGCGCAGAAAGCTCAGCTTGAGGCGTATAAAGCGGGCGCAGGCACCATTTACGGCGAAGAGGCTATCGCAGAGGAAAAGGAAAAACTCGGTAAACTCGTCACGGGTTACGAACATCGCGACGGCGAGAATTACGGCAAACCTTTGACCATAGACCAGATTTACGCGGATATCGTCAGCGTGATGAAGGCGGCGGAAGGCTCGCTTAAGGCAAGCGACCGCGCGTTCGACGACCTTATTTACAAATACAATACCGACGACGGAATTTTCGGAAATGAGCTTGGCTATCCCGTGAAATCCGTATTCGGCGAGGGCGAAACTTACGACACCACTTATATGCAGGAGTTTTCCGAGGCAGCGGACGAGCTGTTCCGCGCGGGCAAAGAGGGCGCTATTTCCGGTCCCGTTGTCACTGATTACGGCGTGCATATCCTTTATTTGTCCGGGATAATTCCTTCGGGCGGACTGACGGTGGGCTTAAACGATTATATTTCCTACGGCGAATATACTTCCGTCCGTGAAAAGATTGAAGAGGAGCGCCGCACCGAAAAGGAAAATCAGATGTTCTCCGTATGGCAGAATCAGAAGATAGGTTATTATCTTACCGTTGCCGACGCGGTCGAAACTTTTGAAAAAGCTTATAAGGACCTTAAGGAATCCGAGTAATTTGCATACTCTTTACGCGCTCTTGAAAAAAGGGCGCGTTTTTTTTGTGAGATAAGCGGTTTTACGGCATTAAAGTATTTTTCGGGAAAATCTTTTTTTGTAAAAAGCCATTCTGCCTTTCGCGCAAACGAAGTTTTTGAAAGAATGTGCTTTTTTAGCGTAAACATATTTTTATATAGAAGAGGTAATTTCCTTAAATCCGGCTCTTAATGCTTAAAGTAATTTTTTGAAAACGGTTTGCGCGTTGAAAAGCAAAGGGACGGAAAGGAGAACGGTCAATGCAAAAAGTCAAAAAGATTAAGGATGTCGAATTCGCACACGGACTTAAGCTGGATATTTACGTTCCTGATGCTTGCGTAAGCACTTTTATTTATTTTCACGGCGGCGGATTGGAGTCGGGCGACAAAAGCGACGCTGCGGTTTTTGCCGATGTCCTTGCCGAAAAAGGAATAGCCGTAGTTTCCGCTAATTACCGAATGTATCCCGATGCCGCTTATCCCGATTTTATCGAGGACGCCGCGGCGGCGGTGGCGTGGGTTTATTACAACGCGGATTTATACGGACTTAGTAAAAAGATTTTTGCGGGCGGTAGTTCCGCAGGCGGCTATCTTTCCATGATGCTGTGTTTTGCGCCCGAATTTTTAAAACAAAAGGATGTGAAAACGGACGATATTGCCGGTTACGTTTTCGACGCCGGACAACCAACCGTGCATTTTAACGTACTTCGGGAGAGGGGGCTTGACTGCCGCCGCATCATCGTGGACGAGGCGGCGCCCCTTTATTATGTGGGTACTGCCGACAATTATCCGCCCATGCTTATCATAGTTTCGGACGACGATATAGCCTGCCGTTATCAGCAAACCGAAGTGCTGATAGCCTCGCTTGAAAACTTCGGTTACAAAAATTACGAATTGCAGGTAAGTCACGGCAAACATTGCGATTACGTTTTAAAAACCGACGGAGAAGGAAAAGGTGTTTTCGGCAGTATGATTGCGCCGTTTATTCTGAGTAAAAGTTAAATAAATGTTTTTAAAGTAATACGTTTTTGTTTTGCTTTTTTCCGTAAAAGCCTTAATGGAAAATTTATAAGTTGTATCTTTACTTTCAAAATTATAAATCGGCGGGCCTAATCGTAACGATTTTGTCTGCACATATTCGCATATATAGTTTTTTTGCAGTGGCTCAGGCTTTTTTCGCGGCAGTTTGTTAAAGTCAAACTGCATTGTTTTTCGTTTTTTTCGCTTTTTCTTACGGGGAGAGGGCGTTTTTTCTTTAGCTTTCGTTTAAATAGGCGTAATTTCGTCAAAATTCTTCACGGCGCAGAAGAGATGCAGTGATATAATTTTTTAAGAAAACATAAAACGCAATAAAACATACAGGAAGGAAAAAATTATGGCAAACGAATCCGCGCGTAAAACCGTATTAACCGAAGAAGACGTCATAGTGGGAAGCGGCGCGCTTTCCTGCCTTAACGAAACGGTAATGCGCATTGTGCCCGAAGGAGCGAAAGTGCTGTTTATCGCCGACAAGCGTTTCCGGCAGGTAAACACCGTCTATGACGTGCTTACCCGAAAATTCAGGGCGGATAAAGTCGAAGTTAAAGAAACCAGCAGAAAGTTCGCTTTGTCCGTTACCGCGGGCGAAGACGTAAAAGCGGTAGTGTGCGCGGGCGGGGGAAGCGCGGCTGACCTTGCGAAATACGTTGCGGCAAGATACAATCTTCCGCTTGTGTGCGTTGCTCTTTCTCAGGCGACGGCAGGATATGCGGTTCCGTCTGCCATGCTGGAGGGAGAATGCGGTTACATAGAGGTTTACAAAGTTGCTCAGCCGCGGTTCCTGATTGCGGATACCTCGCTTTTCGAAAACAGCGACACGTTGAACGCCGCGGGATTCGGGGAAGTATGTTCCCGCCTTACGGCTGTTTTCGACTGGGAATTAAGTCACGTTTTAAAAGGCGAAGAGTACTTGGGTAAAAAGACCGCAAAAGCAGTTAAAATAATCGGGGATTTATTGACTGCCGCACAAAACGGGGAGGCGGATGCGGCGAAAATAGGCAATGCTGCCCTTAAACTGTCCGTGACTATGGCGGAGTGCGGAAATTCACGGCTGATGTGCGGCGGAGACGCACAGCTAATGCACGCCTTGAATCTGCTTTATAAAAAATGCGGCAAAAAAGTCAAACTTCAGGGCGAAAACGAAATGATGTTTTCCTGTATTGCCATGCGCGTTTATCTCATGCTGCTCGCGCGGCCTTTGTGTCAGACCGTGTCGGTGCCCGACAACAACGCGCGGCTGGATTTAATGAGCATTAAACTGGGCGTAAATCCATTGCGTGCGCTTAACAAAATAACCGATTGCGTGACGTATTCGGACCTTTCGCGCATGCTTCATATTTTGCGCGAATACCGCTCCGAGCTTACTCGCAAAGCGGTAATTTACGAAAAAACTTTGTCTTTTGCGCTAAAACTGTTCAAAAGACTTTACAACGACAAAGGTTATTCTTATAATAATTATCTGGGCGCGGAAGACCTTAAAGTATGTATCGCGCTTGCGCCCGAAATGCGTGAAAAATTTACCTGTTTCACGCTGATGAAGCAACTGGGGTTACTTGAAGGGTTTATTTCTCGCTGAGCGTTTTTATTTCGGGCTTTGCCTTGCGTTCGGCGACGATTGCGGGAGAAGTCATGAATAAAAAACTGGAAAAAGTAAAATGCTTTCTGCTGGACATGGACGGCACGGTGTATCTCGGGGACAATCTTATCGACGGAGCAGTGGACGCAGTAAAACGCATGAACGAACGCTGCAGAGCGCTGTTTCTTACCAACAACAGTTCCGCCGCGCCTTCCGATTACGTTTTAAAACTCAGAAAAATGGGGTTCGAGGTTAAGGACGACGACGTTTTTACTTCGGGTAACGCCACGATTGAATATCTCCATGCTCACTACCCGAATAAGCGCGTTTTTCTTTTCGGCAACGATAAACTCTTTGCTCAGTTTGCGGCTGGAGGAATTAATTTAGACGAGGAAAATCCCGAGCTTATAGTAGTCGGGTTCGATACGACTTTCGATTACGACAGGCTTACCAGGCTTTGCGACCTCATTCGCGAAGGCGTGCCTTATATAACTACTCACGGCGACATAAACTGTCCTACGGCATACGGCTATAAACCGGACGTAGGTTCTTTTATCGCGCTTATCGAAAAATCCACGGGCGTAAGCCCCCTTCTTATTTGCGGCAAGCCTTTTGCGCCCATTGCGGAAAGCATACAGAGAGTGCTGGGACTTGAAAAGCACGAAATAGCAATGGTGGGCGACCGTATTTCCACCGATATGCAGTTTGCCATAAACAACGGGTTCGTTTCCGTACTGGTGCTTACGGGCGAAGGCACGGTGGAGGAAGCCGAAAAGGCGGGACAGAAAATCGACGTAGTGCTCAATAGTATAGCGGACTGGGATAAGTAAAAAATGTATTCCGGCTTTGACTTCGTGCGTCGGGGCAGGATTTTTGGCGTTACAATAAAAACCTTGGATTTTTTTGCCGTTTTCGGTTTTATAAAGTTAATCGAAAGCGCGCGTTCCCACGCCGAAGAAGCCCCTTTTTCCTGATTTTACGACATAAAAAACCGTCTTTTTAAGGCAAAAAAAATTTTAATCTGATTTTAATGTTTGTTTAATCGGTTTGTTAATAAACCGCTATATATTTATAACAGAATGCGATTGGTGTATTCTGTTTTGTCTCATCCGCGTTTTGCGTCAGAAAATTTTTGCGACGCACGGTAAATGGTTCTTGCGATTTGGTCGGAAAGCCTGTAAATAAAGCCCAGTCTTACCGACGAAAGCGCGTCGCGCCGGGATTTGGGGGCGACGGTGGCGGTGACGGACAGATCTCCCGTGACCGGCAGACGTTTGCCCGTGGCAAGACCCGGGCGTATTCCGCCGTAAATAAGCCGGATTTTTCCCACGTCTTCGCTTTTCCCAAGACTCGAGTCTATCGCGATTATCTTTCTGTTCTTGTGTTTGTCACGTATGAAATCAAGTGCGGAGTTAAGCGTAAGCGCCGTTACGGGGGAGGAAAGCGTCCCGTATACGAAAAACGGCGCGTTAAAAGCTTTGACCAGCAGTTCGCCCGCGATGGGGCCTAATGCGTCGCCGATGACGCGGTCGGTTCCGATGCATAAAATTACGGGCATCAAGGTATCTTTCGAAAGAAAATCGGCAATGCTTGAAAAGGTAAACTCGTTTGCGTTCATAATTCGGATTATGGCCAAAGCCGAGGATTTTCAATCGCGTTTATATAAAATATCTCAAAGGAAATTACGTCTTAAGGAGAATAATATATGAATTACGTCGATATAGCGATAATTGCGATAATCGCGTTTTTTGCACTCATAGGACTGTGGAAAGGGTTCGGCAAGACGTTTATCAAACTGTTTTGCTTCGCTCTTGCCGTGTTTGCGACCTGGCTGCTTGCGGATACCGCGGTCAATTGGGTGCTTAGCGCGGGCTTCGTCAGAAACTTTATCGTAGGAGACCAATTCTCACTTTACAGTCTTTATTACAACAGTTTCGGCGAGGAAATTTTAAACGCCAATGCGGCGACTCAGCTTTCGGGGGCGATGGGACTTTACATCAATCCCATGATTGAAAGATTTACCGCCATGGGCGGACCGACTTCTTACGGCATCACCTATGCCCAGTTCATTGCCGTCAACCTTTCCGTCAATACTTTAAGCATTGTGCTTTGCGTGCTTATTTACGCCGTGGTGCGCATCGTTGCGATAATCATTGCATGGATACTGAAAAAAATCATCGTTCGCGGCGAAGTAAAAGTATGGAGCAGATTCGTGGGCTTTGTGTTCGGTGCGGCGCGCGGAGCGTTGGCGGTTGCCGTCATACTCATTATTTCAACGATAATTTACCCTCTTGGATTCAGCCAGCCTTATACTCAGACGGTAGGAGAGGGAATTATAGGAAATTTTGCCGCCAAGTACACTTATCAGGCGTTTGACGCGGCGATTTACGGCGGAGAAAACGTGGAAAAAACCGAAAAACTCTTAGAGTCCGCAGGTTTTACTAAGGGAACTTATCCCTCTCAGGAGGAAATGGCGCTTAACGAGAAAAAGACCAACGCGGTAAACGAGCTTACCGCTTATCGCGACGCCAAAGACAATTCGCTTTATTCCGAAGCGGGGAAAGCAAATCTTGACGCGGCAAAAAACGCGGGAATCGAAAAAATTAACGCCGCAACGGACGAAGCGGGAATTACCGCCGCTTTAAACGCGGCGAAAGCGAACATCGACGCCGTAATGACCGCGCAGCAGGAGCAGGAACTTGCCGACGCCAAAACAGCGGCAAAAGCGGAACTTCAATCTCTTCGCAACTCGCTTATAGGCGAGGGAAGCGAATACGTCGAGGCGGAGTCCGATTATTCGCAATCAAAATTCGACGCCATCAAACTTGCGCATTTGGAAGGTAACGAGGCGATAGACAAAGCGGCAAACGTAACCGCCGTTGCCGCCGCGCTTTCATCTGCTAAAACCAAAATGCAGTCCGTGCCCAAAAAGATTCACGAGTCGGCAATGGAAACGCTGCAAACCTATTACGAAGAAAATCTTGACAGCGTACCCGAGGAAAACAAACAGGCTTTTATCGATCGATACAATCAGGGCGTAAGTCAGATACTTTCGACCGATTCCGAAGGTTCTGCCAATACCATGTGCAGCGGAGTGATTGCGGACCTCGAGGCATTAAAGACTCCTTCCACAGAGGGCTGATGAAAATTTAAAATCAGACGAAACAAATTTTATAAATCATACCTTAAGGGCTTTGCAGATTCTGCAAGGCCCTTTTCTGTTTATGTGCGTCGGGTTCAGTCGTCTTTTATTTAAGTTATCTTTCATTCAGCCGCACCGATTAATTGCAGAAATATTCTAAAGCACTGTTTTATGACCTATGGCTCTTTACGGGCATATTCCGCCATGAAAAAAGGAAATCAAAGGCGGAAAATTTGCGGTAAAACATTCTTAACTAAGGATATTAAGTTATAACGGCGGCAGTGAAAAAAATTTGTCCTTGTAAAGCTTTTGCCTTTTTAAATTTTTGTAAAGTCCGATAAGGTTCCGGCATATAAATAAGGGTAAAGGACGGTTACGGGGGTAAGGTATGGTTTTTGAAAAAAAGCTTATTATTCTTACGGGCGACGGCGGCGCGAAGGGAACTTTGAAAACCGAGCGCAACGCTTACGGACTAAAATGCGAAATAAACGCTTACAACATCGGTAAAAAGTCAGGTTCGGGATATTTTCTTGCCGTAAAGGAAGACGATTCCGTCAAAGAATATCCGCTTGGAATCAGTCTTGAGGGCGGTAAGGAAATTCTGCTCTCGGAAAATACCGCGGTTTCTAAGGCGCATTTCGTTATTTACGAGGCGGGCAAAGACGCGCTTTTGTACGGCACTCTTAACCGCAACAGACTATGGAAGGGTAATTTACCCAACGGAAGAAAAAGAGAGGTGCACGGTGAGAAGGATGCGATTGATGAGAGCAAAATCAATAAGGCGGAGAAGGAGGAATTCAGGTTTTCAAAACGAAGCGAGACTTTCCTCGACATCTTCCCCTCGGAAGGAGGATACGACGACAACGCCGTAGCCGAAGTAAACTATTATGCCGCCGACTTCGGAAAGGAAGCTTTGACGGACGAAAAAAATCCGCCTTGTAAAGCGGAAAACAATTACGAAGAAAAGAAGAAGGAAGCGGTGTATAACGACCAGGGAATAAGAGTGGAATATATGCGCGGGGCAAAACCCGAAGGAGACGTAAAGTTGAGAATAAGCGATTTGCAGTACGCTTTTTTAAAGGATTACGAGAAAAAAATCAGAATTAAATTGAATTCCGAAGAGGATAGGGACATTAAGCGCGTTGAAGAAGTGCCGCCGCGCGGGACGGGCGTAAAAAACACGAAAAAGAGTTTGCGCAATTCCGTTTCGTCGGGAGTAAATGTCTTTATGCGTCGAATGGACGCATTGTCAAAAGGCTCTTCGGTGCTTGTACCCTCTGTTTCGGAAGAGAACGAGGCGTTCATCCGCGGCAGGGAATTAAGTTATTACGAGCAGGTTTCCGACCAAATCGAAAAACTGTTTACGGAAGGAACGCGCGAAACGGAGCTTGAAAGTCTTATGCCGCATACCAAATGGGTGCGCGTGGATTTTTCGGGCGACGGCAGATTTTACGTGGTGGGCCTTGTGGGCGATAAACCCGATTACATATGCTACGGATTGCCAGCCGATTACTCTCCCGAGCCTCCCGACGAGATAAGCGGTTATTGCGGATGGCTGCCGCTGGACGTCAAAAACCCGCAAGGAAAAGGCTACTGGCTGCTTTATCAGGACGCCGATACGGGCGAAAGCGTCACCACCGACGAAATGAAGTGATTTTTTTGAAAGTCGGACTTCGGGCCAAGAAATAATTTTAAGAAAGCCCGATATATAACGGGTTACAGCATATAAGAGTAAAGAATAAACCGAACGGACTGCAAAGACTGTTCGGTTTTTTAATAAGTATAATTTTATATATGATATTATAATTAATGCAACAAAAATGCAATTAAGACAGGTTGGGCGTAAGCAAAAAATATTTTTGTTAACAGGCAAATTTAATGTATTAAAATACGAGGATAAGGCGGGTTATATAATTTTTTGTGCCTTAAATCAGGATGCAGAATATTAAGGTATAAAATTAATTTTTTTTACTCTTGAAAACTCGCTGATTATAAAAAGAATTTTATCGTGAGAAAGCAACAGCGACGCACTGTTTCACTCAGCTATGTCGGGTTTGGCTTGGAGGATAGCCGAAATGAGTTTTATAAACGCGTGAAAAATAGTATAAGTCGGAAAAACCGCAGGAAAAAGCTATATTGATTACCGTGCCCTCCCTTTTTTCAAGCATGGCCCGTGCTTTGTTCAGACGAAGAGTGTTAATAAATTTCAACGGACTTGTTTTGTAAACTTTTCGGAACAGTCTTCTGTAATGGACTTCGCTGACGTTGCACATGGCGGCGAGTAAAGGGATATTTATGTCGGTGTCGGTAAAGTTTTCTAAAATATACTCGTAAGACGGTTGTATTTTTTGTGCGTCGGCAGAATTATTGTAGGTTGTATAGTCGTCGATTATTTTTGCGTAAATTTCGTAAAATTTTGAAAGACAGCAAATCGGATAAGAAGCTTTTTCTTTCAAATAGGCGATAGAAAGTTCGGAAAACAAATTTTTGTACGATTCGAAATTTTTGATTTTAAGAGATTCGCTTTCGCGTTTAACGCCGTCCCCCCAAGTAAAATTGATACAATAGAATTTATAATCGTCGCAATTTACGAAAATAGTATAATGTTCGCCTTCGGATATGAAGAGAATTTCCCCGGCGTTTGCCGTGAAATCATGTGTCGGAGTATGGTAAAAGCCGCTTCCCGACAGGATAAGGACAAGACAGGAGGTTGTGCGGGCTTTTTCCCCGATTTCGCGGTACCTGCCGCGCGGTAAACTGTCTTTATAGCAGTCATGGAATTCTTTTATAGGTTTTATTTTTTTGTAGATTTTTTCTTCCATAAGACGAATATATCATAAATATGACTGTTTTTCAAGTGCTATTCAAAAAAAATAAAAAAATTTAATGTTCGAAATGTACAACCTTGTTTGTTTAATGTATTTTCAAATTGTTTTGTCGTGTGTATAATGTAAACACAGGAGAAAAATCATGAAACCTTTTCAACAAACAAGCAAATTGCCGTTGAGTTTTTTCAGCGTTGCGGGAGAAAAAACTCATGATGAATTGATATCTCATGCACGGACGGCGGGACAAAATTTTCAAGGAGAAAAAGTTACCGTGCAGTATTCGGCTCTTGTAAGCGAAGTTATGGAAAACTGCTCCGTCCTGATTGCAAAAGGCGACCCTTTTATATCCATGACGGACGCCGCGGGCGTTTTAAGCGAATTTTCGGCTGAACGCAGAAAAAAGCTTGAACTTTCCGAAGAAGAGTCGGATGCTTACAAAACCCGATTGAGAAAAGGGCAGAGGGCGTGTGCGTTTCAAGGACATGAGGATTTCGGGCATACCTGCCCCGACTTCGAGCGTATTCTTTCGGTCGGCATTTCGGGAATTGTCAAAGAGGCGGAATCGCTTTTGAAAGAACAGAAAAGCGTTGAAAAAAAAGAATTTTATCAGTCGGTTATACGGGTTTGGAAAAGCGCCCGTTCGCTTGCCTTGCGTATGGCGCAAGCCGGCGAAAAAGAAAACGATGAAAATTTATCGGCAGCGGCAGACAACCTGAGGTTTCTGGCTGATAATCCGCCCAAGACGTTCATGCAGGCGCTTCAGCTTATTGCGCTGTATTATGAATTGCAACAGAATATAGAGGATACTCCCGTTCGTTCGCTGGGTAAGCTTGACCGACTGCTTTATCCGTACTATTGTCATGATATAGAAAAATCGAATAAAAAAGAAGAAGACATCGAAGAGGAGTTTTCATATTTTCTGCGGCATATCGACAGCTATAAAGCCTGCGCGAACATTCCTTTTGCGCTGTGTGAAACGAGGAAAGCCCTTCCTTGCGAAAATGCGCTTACCCTTATACTTCTTCGCGTGACGTTGCGCTGTCGTTTTTCCAATATAAAAATCCATTTGAATTACCGTGCGGATATTTCGGACGAGGTTATGTTAGCGGCAAACGATGCAATAAGGTCGGGCTCCAACAGTCTTGTGTTTATTAACGGCGATATCACCCGAAGGGCGCTTGAAAAAATCGGAATAGAAAGCGAGGACGCGGAAGATTTCAATATTGTGGGCTGTTACGAGCCGTGCTCCCGCGAAGAAATTCCGTGCAGTTGTGCAGGAAGACTGAATTTTTTAAAAGCGGTGGAGCTTGCCGTAAACGGCGGGAAAGACTTGCTGACGGGGGATAGTTACGCAGCGGATACTCCCGATTGCAATGCCATAACTTCTTTTGACGAATTGATGGACATTGTCAGAATGCAGTTGCATTCTTTTGCGGAGGGGTGTATCGAAAGCGCAAAGGAAAGGGAAAAAGTACAGATTTACCTGCACGCGTCGCCGCTTCTTTCGGCAACTTACCGAACCTCGTTTTACGGCGGAAAGGACGTTTACGCGGACTACGGAGCAAAATACAACAACACATCCGTCTGCGGAATGGGGATTGCTTCTGCCGTGGACAGTTTATATGCTATAAAAGAATTGATTTTTAATCGGAAGAGAATGAGTCTTTCCGATTTTGTCGATATTTTGCGTAAAAATTGGGAAGGGGAGGAAGCGCTTCGGATTTATATTAAAAACAGATTGCCTAAATACGGAAACAATGTGCGCAAGGTAGATGAAATAGCCGAAAATCTTGTGGAATATACGGCAAATCTTATAAACGGCAAGCCGAATGCACGTGGCGGCGTGTTCCGTTTTGCGCTTTTTTCCGTGGATACGCGTTTCGTTCTGGGAGAGCGAACTGCGGCTTCTGCCGACGGAAGATTATGCGGCGAACCTCTTTCTAAAAACGCAGGCGCTTCTTCATGTGCCGACAAAAGCGGGCTTGTGGCACATATGCTTTCCGTCCTTTCATACGATCACACGTGTTTTCCGGACGGAATGGTACTTGACGCAACGCTGCACTCGTCAACGGTAAGCGGCGAAGACGGACTTAAAGCATTGAATACTGCGGTGATAACTTATCTTAAAAAAGGCGGCTTTGCGTTGCATATCAATGTTCTCGATGCCGAACTGTTGCGTAAAGCGCAAAAAAATCCCGAGCTTTATTCAAACCTTCAAGTGCGTTTATGCGGCTGGAACGTTTTGTTTTCCTCGCTGAGCCGTCGTGACCAAGATGAGTTTATCGCTCAGGCGGAGGCGGCGCAATGACGGGATGGATATTTGACATTAAACATTTTGCCGTTCACGACGGAGAAGGAATCCGAACGACCGTGTTTTTTAAGGGCTGTCCTCTCAGGTGCGTTTGGTGTCACAATCCGGAGGGGCTGACGCGCAAAAAGCAGCTTTCGTTTTTTTCGGTCAAGTGTATTGTTTGCGGAACGTGTATTAAAGAGTGTCCTGTCGGAGCGATTTCGTCCCCCGGGCAAATTAATCGGACAATCTGTACAAATTGCGGCAGATGCGCAGACGTGTGCCCCGCATCCGCTCTTGCGGAGCAGGGTTATTCAGTTACGGAAGACGAGCTTTTTATAAAAGTCACGGAAGAAAAGGATTTCTATGACGACGGAGGGGGCGTCACTTTTTCGGGCGGAGAATGTTTATTGCAAGCCGAATTTTGCGCAAAAATGCTTAAAAGATTAAAAAAAGCGGGCATCAACACGGCGGTGGATACTTGCGGAATGGTTGAGCAAAAGGCTTTTGAAGCAGTATTGCCTTTTACCGACACTTTTTTATACGATTTAAAAGCTATCGACCCTGAGGTGCATAAAAGATGTACCGGGGCGGATAACGCGCTGATTTTAAATAATCTGACTTACTTAAACAATGTCGGGGCAAACCTGGAAGTCGTAATTCCTCTTGTGAAAGGATATAATCTTGACGAGTGGAAAAATATGCTTGTTTTTTTGAAAAGTCTTGACCGTGTAAAAACCGTCAAATTACTGAAATATCACGGCTTTTATTTTTCTAAATACGAGGCTCTTGGGTGGAAAGCTCCTCCTGCCGATATGTCTGCTCCGACGGAAAAAGAATTCAACGACATTAAAAAATCCTTTATCGCCGAGGGCTTTATCGTAAAAACATAGCAATATTTTAAGCCGTGCGTCGTGCAAAAACTCGCAAAAAAATCAAATAATAGGAATTGATAATAAACTGCAAAAGTTTGTCTCGGCTTTTTACGGCTGTAAGATTAGTCGGCACGAATAGTTCAGCCGACAAGCATTCATAATTAGTTTTATATCGGGTATTTATAAGTGTTTTAATTCACGAAACCGGTTTTGTCCGTATGGACAAAGCCCGTTTTGTCAATAATCGGGTTTGTAAGTTACGGTTTTGTTTTCCGCGGTTATGTAATATAAAAAAGCGTTTTAGGGGCGGGGAAGGCAATTTCGTTTCCTTTATTTTTTGGGTATGGCAATCAAACGGTTGACTTGAAACCCGTTTTGTCATATAATGTATGTTGATTATTGTTTGGAGTTTATTATCAGATGATAAAAAAGTGTTTTGCTATTGCGGCTGTAATGATTATGTGCCTTGTTTCGCTTTTCGGATGCGGCGGTGACAGCTATAAGAAAATAGATATCGAGGGCGTTCAGGACACTTCGTATATCGTTACCAGCAACGGCGGCAGCGCGGTTCAGTACGGAAATTATATTTATTTCCTTAACGGCACAAGGGGATATGAGGACACCGAGGCGAAAGCCAACGTCTTCGGCGAGGTTATTAAAGGCGCCGTTTACCGTGCCGAGCTTATCGGCGAAAAGGCGGACGGCTCGTTTATCGTAAGCCGCGATTCCGTGACTCAGCTCGGACTTAAGTCGCACAAGGAAAAGGACTACAAAAACGACGAGGTCGACGTTATTGACGTAGAGCGTATTGCGCCCAAAACCGTGGGGACAAGCGGTTACGACGGCGGCGGCATTTTCATATACGACAATTGTCTGTATTACGCTTCTCCCAACAACCTTAAGAACAAGACGGGCAACGTTCAGTATCTCAAGACCGATTTCTTCCGCATGACTCTGGACGGCAAAACCACGCAAAAGCTTTACACCACTTCTTCGGACAGTTCTTCTTCGCCTTATATGTTCTATTCTTACGGCGGCTACGTTTATCTTACCGTGCTTGACGGCACCGACCTTATATCGGTCCAAATCAATAAAAAGAACGGCAAGAAAGAGGACACGATTAAGATTGCGGAAGACGTTACCGCGGCTGTTATGCCCACCAAGCCCGTTTATTACGACGGAATAAGCGAAAACACCGTTTACGACTTTATTTATTTCGAGCGCGCTGCAACAAAGGACGACGTTACTCAGTCGGGTGAAATTCTGGAGTTCGTGCGTCCCGACGGCAGCAGCCGCACAGTTTTCGAGGCGGACGGCAAAACCGATTACACGCTTGAAACCGTAAAAGACGGATATCTTTTCTACCGTAAATCTTACAACTATACCAACCGCGTATATGCGCGCAATATGCACGACGCGCTTTGCGTGGACGAAAATTACAAAAACGACGAAGCCAACAAGGGCAAGCAGGATTTCCAGAAGGATATTTTCAAAGGCAGCGTTTCCGACCTTGACAATCTTGACGTTTATCCCTTTGTTTCGGGTTACGAATTCGGTCAGGAAAACGTCAGCAACGTTATAAACGTGCTTACGCTTACCAAAGCAACTGAAAGCACCGACAGCAGCGACAGCACTTCGACGACGCTTACGCTTTCGCTTTATGCGGACGGCGAATACAAGTCTACGCTTGCCACCGGCAGTGCGGTTACGATAGACAACGTTTACGACAACAGCGTCTATTACACGGCGGACGGTACTCTTTACAGAGTGTACGTGGGCGCGGGCTCCGATATGAGCGCGGTTACCGTTGCGGAAAACGTGACTAACGGCACTTACGGCGCGGATGTTGCGGGCGGATATCTCGTATTCTTCGGTTCCGTTGCGGACGGCGCGACCGGTTACGCTTATTTCTACGAAATCAACGGTCTCGAGGGCAATGACAAGCCTGTTTTCGTGGGTGAAATCATCGAGGACGAAAAGCCTTCCGTCACCGAATCGCTTACCATTGTCGAACAGCCCGATAAGACTCAGTACACCGTGGGCGAAAAACTGGATATCACCGGTCTTGTGGTGGAAGCTAATTTCTACGCCGACAGCGAGGGCAACCGTCCCGAACCGATAACGATTGAGGTTACCGAGGATATGTTAAGCGGATTTGACAGTTCTGCCGCGGGTGACGTGACCGTAACCATAACTTACGATAAAAAGACCGTTGACTTCACCGTCACCGTGTCCGAGCCTTCTTCTGAAGACGAAACGGCGGATAAAGCGTCTTCGTGTTCCACTGTTGCTCCCGTGGGTCCGTGGTTCTTTATTGGCGGCGGCGGAGCTTTGCTTCTTGCCGCAGGCGTGCTCTTTGTCGGGAAGAAAAGGAAATCCGCATCGCTTTGATTAAGATATTTTAACTTAAAAATTCACATTCGTGAAAAACGGACTTGCTTATTGCGGCGGGTCCGTTTTCTGTTTCATCCGATGAAATTTAATGAAAAATTCGCCTGTTTGCGCCATAAAGAGCGGTAAAATCGCTTGACAATCGTATACGTCGTATTGTAAAATATTAAAGCATCTTAAAAAAGGTGTTATTTATTTTGCCCGAAAGATTAGCCCCTTTAAGGTAAAAGGCACTTTTTGCGGATTGCAGCCATTGCTTTTTGTCGGCGTGAAACGACAGAATCGCTTTGCAAATATTTTGTATTTTTGAGGATATTACCGTGAAAACTTTTATGGCTAATGAACAGAATATCTCCAGAAAATGGTATGTCGTGGACGCTACGGATATGCCGATGGGACGTTTGGCAAGTCAGGTAGCGGCGGTATTGCGCGGCAAAAACAAGCCCACATTTACCCCTCACGTCGATTGCGGAGATTTCGTTATCGTAATCAATTCGGATAAGATTGCTCTTACCGGCAAGAAGCTTGAAAACAAGTACAAATCCCGTCACACCCTTTACATGGGCGGTCTTAAGCAGGTTCAGTACAAAAAGCTTATGGAAGAGAAGAGTGACGAAGCGCTTTACCTTGCGATTAAAGGCATGCTTCCCAAAAACAGCCTTGGCAGAAAAATGCTTAAGAAAGTGCGCATTTATAAGGGAGCGGAACACAATCACGAGGCTCAGAAGCCCGAAGTTCTTAATTTAGTGAAGAGGTATAACTAATCATGGCAGCAAAAACCACCGCAAAAAAGAAATTGCAGTACTGGGGTACCGGCAGACGTAAAAAGGCCATCGCGAGAGTGCGCTTGGTTCCCGGCACCGGCACCGTGAACGTTAATAAACGCAGTCTTGACGATTATTTCGGACTGGATACTCTTAAACTTATCGTAAATCAGCCCCTTGTTCTTACTAATTCCGTCGATAAATTCGACGTTTTCGTAAACGTCAAGGGCGGCGGTCTTACCGGTCAGGCGGGCGCTATCCGTCACGGCATCGCACGCGCGCTTGTGCTTGCGGACGCTAATCTTAAAACGGAGCTTAAAAAAGCGGGCTATCTTACCCGTGACCCGAGAATGAAGGAGAGAAAGAAATACGGCCTCAAAAAGGCGCGCAGAGCTCCTCAGTTCTCCAAGAGATAATTTGTTTTATCGTCAAATTACGGTCGTGCCGTTTCGGTACGGCCGTTTTTTTGTATGCCGCTTCAGCTTAAAAATTCCTTTCCTGCGCTTCTGCCGAGTGGAAAAACTGCTTAAATAAATTTCAATCATCATAGTAAGTATCTTATTTCTGATGATAGTTCACTTGCTTTATGGCGCAAGCAAACTGTTTGACGGGTGCGGCGCAATAAGACTCTGAATTGAAGGCGATACCCTTTACCTTGTTGAACGGCAGGTTGTCCTTTTATGATATGTGCAATCCATCGGTCTAAACGGAGGTTTTGACTTTACTGCGCAAATTAATCTAACGGATAATAAACGAGTTGTATTTGATTGTTAACTTAAGAAGGATTGTTTCGGTCGGGGCATATCAGGAGTAAAGCATTTTCCGGAATATAATTGTAAATAGAATGTAAGCGTAAAGGCGGTCAAGATTGTATGCACCGTTGCGCATATAACGGAATTATTGGCATTTCATCGAGTTCAAGCGCGACGTTTGCGCATCTGCGCATAAAAGGCGAGTGACTATAAGGTTTTCGGGTTGTGTAATTTTGCTTTCAAGGAATAACATTGGGTTATGTCGGATAAATTTTCGGTTCGGTTTTATAAACAAGCGACTTTATCGTAGTGTTTTTATATGGCTTTTATTTACTGCGAAAAACCGAAAGGATTATACGGCTAATTCGTAAGGCGCGATATGACGTCGGCGCTTAGGGCGGAATGAGGATTTTTTGGGGCAGCGTTACTTCTATAAATCGCGGAATGATAACCGCGGCAGGGGGGGAACTTACTGCAAAACGGCAACAGACGGATAAAAAGATATCCCGGTTTAGTTTGTAAAACCGGAAGTTATATGATATAATATTTGCATGGACATATTGCGCAATTTAAAAAACAGCGGTTTTACTTTTTCCAAAAAATACGGACAGAATTTTATCACCGACGAAAAACTGTTAAGCGATATAGCCGATGACGCCGCTTTAACCCGCGACGACGTGGTGCTGGAAGTGGGCGCGGGCGCGGGGACGCTTACCCGTGCGCTGGCTGAAAGGGCAGGGAAAGTGATTGCTTTCGAGATTGACCGCTCGCTTGAGCCGACTCTTTCGCATACTCTTCGCGATTACGACAACGTTACGGTTATTTACGACGACGTGACCCAATACGGCGAAGAGGAGCTTGACGCCTTGACGGGCGGCAGATATAAGGTGGTGGCAAACCTTCCGTATTATATTACCACTCCGCTTTTGTTTATGTTCCTGGACCGCGTAAACACTCCCGTTTCCCTTACGGTTATGGTGCAGAAAGAGGTCGCCGAAAGAATATGCGCAAACGAAAAAAAGGGCGATTACGGAGCGTTGTCCGTTTCCGTCGCGGTAAGGGCGGACGCCGAGATTACGCGCATAGTCCCCAGAGAGAAGTTTACTCCTGCGCCTAACGTGGACAGCGCGGTGGTCAGAATAGTTTTAAGGGGAGCAACGGGCGCAAAGGACGACGGCACTCTTTACGGGCTTATAAAAAAAGCTTTTGCCATGAAGCGAAAAACGCTTGTAAACAATCTTTCCGCAGGTTACGCAATATCTAAGTCTGAGGCGGAGTCGTGGCTTACTGAGGTCGGTATAAAACCCTCCGCACGCGCGGAAGAGCTTTCGGCGGCGCAATTCGTTATTCTTTCGGATCTTATTTACGGTAAGCTTGTAAAACAAGTTAAAAACGTTTAAGCTTTGTCTATAATCAAAGGTTTTACGCAAAAAGGCAATTGATTTTTTTGCAAAATCATATTTCCGATTAACCTTTTCTAAATATATAAAATTAATTTTTCCGTATTGCGTTAATCGCGTAAAAACGTAAAACCGATTTTTATTATTTTTTTTAAGCAAGCCGCAATGTGCGGCTTTCGTTTTTTTATGCAGTTTAAAAAATATTATGGCTTTTTAAGGGTAAAAACGTTTGCTTTATTGATTTAAAAGAATTATAATATATGTGGTGGAGATTGGGTTTCCGCCGAAAAACTTTACCCGTTCAATGCTTTTTTTTGTTTTACAGTCGGGTAAATCGATATTGTAAATAATTTTTTGGAGGTTTTTTATGAACACCTACGGAATTGAAAAACACAACATAATGACGCCGAAAAACGTGTACCGCAACCTCAGTCCCGCGGTTCTTACCGAAATGGCGCTTAAAACCGAAGATTGCAAACTTACCGATAAGGGCGCGCTTTTGGTGGAAACGGGTAAATATACCGGCCGCAGCCCCAAAGACCGTTACGTCGTTGACGAGCCTACTACGACTGCCAATATCAACTGGAACAACGAAAACAAGAAGATTTCCGAAGAAACTTTCGAGCGCATCTACGGTGAAATCGCCGCATATTTAAGCAACCGCGACATCTATATTTTCGACGGCTTTGCCGGTGCGGACGAGAAGTACAGAATCGGTATCAGAATCATCAACGAATATGCATCTCAGAATCTTTTCATGAACAACATGCTTATCCGTCCTACCGCGGAAGAGCTTGAAAAGTTCGAGGAAAAGTTTACCGTCATCTGCGCTCCCGGCCTTAAGCTTAACGCGGAGAAGGAGGGTATCAACTCCGAAGCGGCAATCATCCTCAACTTCAAAAAGAGCATCGTCATTATTGCGGGCTCCAAGTACTGCGGCGAGATGAAAAAATCCGTTTTCTCCGTAATGAATTACATTTTGCCGCTTGAGGGCGTGCTTGGTATGCACTGCTCGGCTAACATGGCTATGGACGGCAGCGGCGACACCGCGCTGTTCTTCGGTCTTTCCGGAACGGGCAAAACCACTCTTTCGGCTGACCCCAACCGCGGACTCATCGGCGACGACGAGCACGGCTGGTCCGATAAGGGCATTTTCAATATCGAGGGCGGATGCTACGCAAAATGTATCGACCTCAGCAAGGAAAAGGAGCCTGAAATTTACGGCGCAATCCGTCACGGCGCAGTGGTGGAAAACGTTATCGTAGACCCTGAAACCAGAGTTCCCGATTACACCGACAACAGCCTTACCGAAAACACCCGCGTTTCTTACCCCATCGATTTCATCGACAACGCGGTCGTTCCTTCCGTGGGCGGACATCCCAAGACCATAATCTTCCTTACTGCGGATGCTTACGGCGTATTGCCTCCCGTTTCCAAACTCACCAAGGAACAGGCTATGTATTACTTCGTTTCGGGCTATACCTCCAAAGTCGCGGGTACCGAGCGCGGTATAACCGACCCCGTTTCCACTTTCTCCACCTGCTTCGGTTCGCCTTTCCTCCCGCTTAAGTCCAGCGTTTACGCTGAGCTCCTTGGCGAAAAAATCGAGAAACATGGTTCCAACGTTTACCTCGTAAACACCGGCTGGAACGGTACCGGCAAGAGAATGAGTCTTAAGGCTACCCGTGCGATGGTTACCGCCGCGCTTAACGGCAGCCTTGCAGACGTTGAGTATTATGTCGAGCCTTACTTCGGACTCAGCGTACCCAAGACCTGCCCGGGCGTTGAAAGCGAAATCCTTGATCCCCAGACCAGCTGGGCGGATAAGAAGGCTTACGACAAAAAGGCGAAAGACCTTGCCAAGAAGTTTGTGGAAAACTTCAAGAAATACGACCATATGCCCGCCGAAATCGTCAACGCAGGCCCCAAGGCGTAATCCTTTTACGGGTAGCGGATACCGATTTAAGGAAATAAGAATTTTAACGATTAAAAGACCGTCGCCCGTTTATTGCGGACGGCGGTTTTTTGCTGGATTTATTACCGTACTTTCAGATTATTGCGTTTTAATTTGTTTTTTAGCGCGTAGCGACGAATAAAAAACATCGGATTAATTTTGTTTCAGAGTTTTACGGTCGGTTATGACTTTTTACAGCCGAACGTAAAAGAGTGCAGAAATTTTTAATAAAAACATCGGGTTTTATGGATAATAAAGCAGAAGTACTGTTTTAACGGGCAACTGAATGCTTTATGAAAATTGTATTTTAAAGATTAATGTAGTGACGTAAGATATTAAGCGTTTGCAATCTTTGAGTTCTGCCTTCAGGACGGCGTCATTATGGCGTCGGTTTCGTTGACAAATACTGTATATGAAATATATAATTTATAAAAAACATAAAAGCCGCGGAGAAAAATGTTATTAAAAGGAATAAAGAATTATATTGTAAACCTCAAGTATGTTTTCACGCCACTCGGAACTTTGTTTCTGGGGGTGGTGATAGGTCTTTCCGTACTTATTCCCAGTCTTATTTCTTCAGTCGAATACGTTGTAAAAGAGGTAAGCGCTCTTGCCGAAAGCACGTCCTTGGATTTATATGCAATGTGGAACTGCTTTTTGACGGAAGTCGGCAAGCTTAACTGGTCGGAGCCTTTTTCCGCAATACAGGCTGTTCTTAATACCGAATGGCTTAGGACGACTTTTTTTTCGTGCATAAACGCTCTTGTAGGCGACGTCGAATCTTACAGGGAGGCTATCACCGATATAATTCATAATGCCGTAAATATCGTAAAATCGGGTACGGTTGCTTTTTTGGTTTGGACTGCGGCCGGATTCATCGGAGGTTATTTTTTAACCAAATATCTGGTAAGACGCAACGTTGCAAAAAGGGCGCTTTGGAAATTTCTTCTCGTTGCGTTTTTAGGGGCATTGTTATCGGCAACGCTTGTCGCAACGTGTCTGGTAATGATTTCAAACCTTAAACTCGGCGGACTTTGGTCGTTTATGCTTACGTTTATGCTTGCGGGATTCGTGTCGCTTTTCGAGGCGTATGTCGTACACGGAAACAAACAGATTAAGCCCGGGGAAATAATAAATATTTTTAACATTGCAAGACTTTTTTTATCCGATTTAATCATACTCGGCGTGTCGCTGCTTTTTTGTTTCGTGGCGGGCGCAATAATAAAAGGTCCCGTTTTGTTGTTTATTTGTCTGCCTCTTATTGAAATAGCGTTGATAGTGATAAGCATGAACGCCGAGTCTTACGTAAAGTCTGTTGCCGAAAAGAAGAAAGCGCTGAATAAAGGCGCAACAGCCAAAACTGCGGTTGTTGCGAAAGAAAAATATCACGGCGAATTGATTTACGGTAAAAAAGCCGATGCCGTTGAACAAAGCGACCTTGATTTAACCTCCGTTTATGCGCAATCTTCTCTTGTTTTTCCGCCGGATAATTCTGATTCGATTGTCAAAAACAACAACGTTAATACGTTTGCCGAAAATGCTGTTGAAACGTCCGGCGAAAAAGATGCTGTGACCCACGCCGTCAAAAACCATGTTCAGGATAAGGGAAAGGCGCAAAACAACGCGAAAAGGGGCAACAAAGAAGGCAAGGCGGCAAGTATAAACAAATCCGCCGTCGGTAAAACAAGCGGCGCTTTAAAAGACGACGGAAAATCAAACGGCGGAACGAAATCGATAGCTGAAAAAACGGGAAAATCTGCGGACGTTACAGTAAAGACAAACGTAAAGAAAAACGCTTCCCGCGTAAGGGAAAAAAGCCCGGAAAAAAATTAAATGTTTTATAAAAACGTGTTGACGACTGAAAAATTCTGTTTAGGCGGAATTAACAGAAAAGCTTTTAAAAAACGGAAAAATCGCAATTTCATTTTTGCATAAGAGTATATTCGCTCTGATATGGGGCTTTCGATAAACACGTGACAGAGTATTTATTTTTACATCATTTGCCACGCTTGTCCATTTTCATGACAGACAAAATATCGGATAGAGAAAATAATTTATGGAATTACAGGAATTAAAAATAGTACCGCAGTTTGAAAGCAAAGCGGTATGTTGTTTTACCGGCAACCGTCCGCACAAACTTCCGTGGGGAAGAAACGAGGACAGTTTTGAGTTCAGAGCCGTAAAATCCCGACTGATTTCCGAGATTAACGGGCTGGCGGACGAGGGATATTTGCTTTTTGTTTGCGGCGCGGCTTTGGGCGGCGATATGTATTTTGCCGAAGCGGTGCTTGAAACCAAAAAGACGAGAAGAATTTTTCTCGAGTGTGCCGTGCCTTTTCGCGGCCAAGCGGATAATTGGTCCGAAGAGGAAAGGAAAAGATACGAAAGGATTATCAGGGAAAGCGATTTTGTAACAGTGCTTTCGCCTTTTTACACTCGTGGCTGCATGATGAAAAGAAACAGGTATATGGTTGACAAGTCGTCGGTTGTTATTGCTTTGGATTACGGCGAAAGCGGAGGGACTGCGGCCACCAAAGCGTATGCCGAAAAAAGAGGCCTGAGGATAATTCCGTTAAGGCATAAATAATTTAAAAACGCACCGTAAAACAGTTTACAAACGTTACTCTTTTGCATATAATATTGCAGTAAAGAAAAGCCGAAGAAAAAATTAAGGGTTTTCGGCGCCGAACGGAGAAAAATTTTTTATGAGCGACAACAAGCCTAAATATATACTTTGTCCCCGCTGCGAGCTGAATTATATTGAAGAAAGCGAAGGATATTGCAAAGTCTGCAAGGCCGCGATGGGCTTGCTTGACCCAAGTATTCTTATTCCCGAAGAAGAGGAATTGACGGGTGAAAAACTTTGTCCCGTATGCAAAGTCAATTATATAGGCGAAGACGAGGATATTTGTTTCCTTTGCAAGCGCGAAAGAGAAGCCAAGGAAGCCGCTGAGGAAAGCGAGGACGCCTGGATGAATTTCGTTGACGAGGAAGTGCCCGAAGAAAACGAGGACTTGTCTGAAATTTCGCTTTCGGAACTTGCAGAAGAAGAGGAAGAAGAGGAAGACGAGGACGGAGAAGAAAACGAAACCGACGACTTTGACTTCGATATCGGATCCGACGACTTTGACGACGAGGAAGACGAAGACGAGGACGAAGAGGACGAGGAAGACGAAGAGGATTTGTAAAAAACATTAATCCCGCAGGCGCAGTTGACGCTTGCGGTTTTTTTGTCTGACGCGCGTGCTTTGATTTTTTTGCGCGTAAGACTTTGATAAAAATTTCAACTCAAGAAAGGGAAGAGAATTATATTATAAAGTAAAGGTTTTTTTAAATTTACCGACAAAACGCTTTACATGCTTTAAGATAATAAAGTATAATGAAACGGTTGATAAGCGAAAAATCAGAGTCAAAGTACAGGGGCATAATAATGAATAATAAACACAAGACCAAAGACGACGAACTTTTTGAAGTTATCGCCAAAATAAAGACCAAGGATGAAGCTGCAAAGTTTTTTGCGGACTTATGTACGCCCGGGGAAATAACCGCAATGTCCCAAAGACTTACGGCGGCAAAACTTCTCTTGAACGGCTTGACATACGAACAGGTTATTGCCGCAACCGATATTTCGTCGGCTACTTTGTCGCGCGTGTCCAAATGCGTAAAGCACGGAGAAGGTTACAGAGAAATGTTGGCCGGTGAAGAACACTTTAAGGAATAAAAAGCTTATTGAAAGGCAATACTTACCGCATGAGAAAAAGAGCCGTAAGTATTGAGGAAATAAAAAGCGAAGTTTTGTCGCTTGAGGGACAGAAGCTGAAGATAAGCGTAAACAAGGGCCGCAAAAAAGTAGTTAAGTATGACGGCGAATTGTCGGGCGTATATCCCAGCGTTTTCATACTTAAGATTACGGGCGATAAGACGATAAATTCTCTTTCATGTTCTTACAGCGACGTAATTTGCGGCGATATTAAACTGAAACTGTCTCTTATACACATCTGACGCTGCCGACGAACTCTAGGGT